>JBBDIP010000043.1:0-94963 GCA_040880305.1 Bacillota bacterium | reverse complement strand
CTCCCGGCAGCCCTTGGTAGCGTGGACTTTGCCTTGCATTGTAGGCTCATCCGCTGCCGACAGCCTCGATTGGGGTTCGTGAACCTCAGGCCGGAGGTTTGCCTACGGCTTCCTTCAGATTCCGCCTCACGGCGGACACCCTTGCCGTTCAGCTACGGCTACCGCCACCTTCGCCGTTCGGGACTTACACCCTAGAGACAGCGCCCATGCCGGGCGCACAATGAAGGAGGGGCCGGCGGCCCCTCCTGTTTAGATTCCTGGATTACTCCTTCTCCTCACACTTGCACCCGGCTTCTTTGTCGTCCTTCCCGTCCTTCTTGCCCTTGCCGATCTTGATCTTTGAGAGGGCTTCGGGGATCATGGCCACGATGTTATCGACCAAGCCCTTCTTGCCCAGAGTGTAGACCTGGACGTCGGTACCCTTCACCGCGACGATGGCGATGGGCCGGAGGTTGGCCCCGGCGCCGCCGCCTCCGCCAACTCCCTTGCTCTTCTCGTCTCCGCCCTCACCGCCACCCGAGCCGTACCCAAAGGAGACAGTCTGGACAGGCACCAGAGTGACGTCGCCGATGACTATGGGCTCCCCTACGACTGTCTTGGTGGTTAGAAACTTCTCCAACTCTGTGACGCTGATCTTCAGAAGGTCCTCATGGTTCACTTTCTACTCCTCCTCTTTATTGGTTCGCTTTCTTAGTCCGCAGAAACCGCGCCTATCGACCTATCTGCCTCTGTCCCGCGGGTCCGGCCCGCTTTGCCCTTTCTCCAGAGCGGCCGGATCTCGCGCGACAGCAGATACCGAGCTGCGATCCAACCGATCTCGACGGGGATCAGCCGGAGCTCCCCTGCACCTTCCACGTCAAATACTTCTTCGCGGAAGTTTGGGCGGAACGTAATGCCCCTGAATGAGGACGGCCCGCCCAGTGCCCAGTAGCCCCCAAGGACCATCGCCGTGTTGCCGGGGTCCGGAAAGCCGCACTCTATATCGAGGCTGCCTTTGAGATGGAGGGCACGGAACAGCGATCGGATGAATGCCCAAGTCTTCACCCGAACCTCGGGGGCCAGGTACTCACGGATCTTGCGGAGCGTGATGCGACCCTGCTTGACGATCCGAGCCTTGCGCCCCTGGCCGGCCTTTGACGTCCCGCCAGTTTTGCCATCCTTCGGCGCCTTTCGGCCCTTCGCCGTCTCCCCGGCCTTCGGGGCTTTGCTGCGCAGATGAAAGCGCAGCCCCAGAAAGAAGACCTCCGGCTTACTGCCTCCGGTCAACGACAGCCCCGCAGCGCCTGCCAGCACGGTGGCCTTCACGGCGAAGTCCACGTCGACCGGAACCACGCCTTCCTCATCTTCCATAGTCGACAGGGTCGCCGGCGATGTCCCCGCTACCCTCACGGCAACCGTCGCATCATCGTCCACAACCGCCTCTAGCAGGCCGGACGCTGAAGCTGACCCGGAGACTCGCGCCGTAATGGGCAACGACACTAGAAGCACAACAAGACCGACGCCCGCGGCAAGGATGATCCCCACGACCTTGAGCAGCACAACAAGAACCGCCAGTATGTACGCCATCACCACGCCAACCTCCAGGGACTCCGTCCCGCGACCCACGCAGCTGCCCTGCTTGCGCCCCCAGCAACTCTCGAGATCGCGACAACCCCCGAGTACGCGACCCTGGCCCCACCGATTAGTGAAGTAGCCGCGACACGCGTCCCCCTCGCAACGCCCCGCCCCAGCCTGCGAGCGAGATCCCTGGCGTCCAATCGCCTGCGTTGCCGGACATCGCCCGAGGCTTTGAGAGCGTCGACAATGTGATCCATGGCCACATCCAACTCGGCTCCGGTCGGAAGCTCAGCCGGAGGGGACGCCTTCAGCGTCCCGGCAACACCGGCGAACAAGGCGGCCGTGTCCGCCAGGATCCGCCTGCATGCCTCGCAATCCGAAAGATGACGCAAGATCTCAACCTGCGTTCCGGCATCTACCTCGCCGTCCAGGAAAGCGAACAGGGTTTCCTCAGTGGGGCAGGTACTTGACAAATGCGTCTCCTTCATCAAATCGCACCTCCTCCAAGAAACGGCCGGAGTTGCTTGCCCAGTTGCTTCCGGCCCCTGTACAGATTCGTCTTGACTGTCCCCAGCGGCCATCCGCTCGCCGCCGCGATCTCTTCGTACGTCAGCCCCTCCTGGTGGAAGAGCACTACCGCCAACCGTTGGTCAGGATGAAGGCTCCCGAGCGCCCTCCGGATCGCCTGCCTGGCTTCCCCGTCCTCCGCCGCCCTGACAGGGTCGGCGCTACCCGCGCTCGCAAGCCGGCTTACCGAGTCTCCATCCAAGCAATCACCGTTAACTGGTAGGGACCGCGTCCCGCTCCTGGCGGAAGCCTTGTAGTTCAGGCAAACGTTCGCCGCGACCTGCCTCAGCCAGGGCTTCAAAGGAGCGCCGGCGCGGACCGACTTCACTCCCCTGAAAGCAGCCAGGAAGACTTCCTGGCACGCGTCCAGGGCTTCATCCCGGTCGCAAACTATGCTGAAGCAGAGCGAGTAGACGTAACTGCAGTATGTATCGTACAGACATCTGAACCCCTCCTCGTCGCCCTTCTGACACAGGGCGATCGCCAGGGCCTCCGGAGACTCTCGCATCGGCTTTATCCTTCCAAATACCAATACAGTCAATCGGGGGGTAAGGTTTCACCCGGAACCGGGTTCTTGGACAAATCAACCGGCTCCGGGTGAGCGAATTCCTATAGCGCTGAGCGGAGTTCTCTTAAGAGAAGCGGCAGACCGGTCCGCAGCCGCTCGAACTCCGCGACCCGGTAGAACTCGTTGGGGCCGTGAGCGTTCTCATCGGGGCTGGATGTAGCGAAGAAGACCAGGTAGGTCCCGAGGATATCGAGGAATGCCCTGGCTATGGGCAGCGTGCCGCCGAGACGGACGGTGACAGGGTCATGTCCGTACATCTGGCGCAATACCTTGGCCATAACGGGCAGCACAGGATGGTTTTCCGGAACTACGTACGGCCGGGAATTCCCCGGAAATACGGTGACGCCGGCGGTGACGCCCTTGGGGACGTGCGTCCTGACGTGGGCCTCCAAGAGAGCGCATATCTTCTCTGGCTCCTGATTGGGAACCAGCCTGCACGTAATCTTGCACGAGGCTTTGGACGGGATGATGGTCTTGATCCCTTCACCCTGGAAGCCGCCCCAGATGCCGTTGACGTCCAGCGTCGGCCTGGCCCACAGCCTCTCGGGGACGGTGAAATCGTCCTCACCGAAAAGCTCCGGCACGCCAACCTGGTTACGCAGGGCCTCAGGGTCAAACGGGACTGACGCGAACGCCTTCCTCTCAGCGGCGGACAGCTCGGCCACGTCGTCGTAGAAGCCCTCCACCAGGACTTTTCCATCGGCACCCTTCATGCCGGCAATTATCTGCGCCAGAGCGTTCACCGGGTTGTTGACGGCTCCCCCGGCGCCGCCGGAATGCAGGTCCTGCTTCGGCCCCTTAATGTCGATCTGGATAGCTGACAAGCCTCTGCACCCCACCGTGACCGATGGTATATCCCTGGAGTACATGCCGCCGTCGACGGAGATCGCCAGGTCGGCCTTAAGCAGGTCTTTCTTCTCGGCCAGCAGCTCTTTGAGGTTGGGGCTGCCGATCTCCTCCTCGCCCTCGAAGAGGAATTTCAGGTTCAGCGGCACGCCGCCCGATTTGAGCATCTCTTCGACAGCAACCACCGCTGGAAAGACGCCGCCCTTGTCGTCGGCGGCTCCGCGAGCATAGATTTTCCCCTCTCTGACCTCGGGTTTGAATGGCTCGGAGTGCCACTCGTCCAAAGGGTCTGCAGGCTGAGTGTCATAGTGTCCGTAGATGATGACTGTGCCTGCCCCAGGGTCTTTGGCCTGCGCGAAGCCATATACTACCGGGTGACCCTTGGTGGGGATTATCTGGACGCCGCCGATACCGGCCCGCACCATCCTCGCCCTGAGCCACTCCGCCGCCTTCGCGATGTCCGGTTTGTGGGAAGGAAGGGCGCTGATACTGGGGATGGAGAGGAACTCCAGAAACTCTTGTATGTAGTCCACGTCTGGTCTCCTTTCGCTCAAAGTCTCCCCCCAAATATACCATCCGGCATACTCCGCGTGGCTAGAGGCGTATGCAGCTAAGGGGTCAAAAAAGAGATGGACCCCTCTCGCGCGACGAGTCAGATGAAGACGAAGGGATGGAGTGCTTTGAGCAGGCGATTCCTTTCGAATCTCGCGATCGCGGTGACGCTTCTTTCCGTATTGCTCACCCCGGTGAACCCTCTCTACGCCGCTCCTGAAAGCGCCGCCGAGCCTCCGGTCGAGATCCTCTCACAGATGGAGCTGCTGGCCGGGGTACTGAGCCAGACCTCGTGGATAGCCAAACACGGGCCACAGGGCAAGGGAAGCGAGTACTACCGGGCTTTGAAGGCATTCATGGAGCCTTACAAGGACCACGAGGCGGTGAAGATAGCCGAGGAACTCACCGGTAGGGGTTTCACCTACGATGCCCCTCCCTGCTTCGCATGCCATCTCGGGCCCCTCCCGGACCTGGAACTGGTCGCCGAGTACAGCGATTACGTGGCCGGCAGAGCAGGTGGCCGGGAGACGCTGGAACGGTTCCGGCTGGCTCTGAAGGACCTTGCGGACAAGTCGGACTTCATGGGGTTCCTGGAGAAGTGGGACGAGACGCTGCAGGAATGCATCGAGAGGAGCTCGAAGGGGTTCGACCGGCCAAAGATCGAGACGTGGCTCACGGATTTCTTCGGCTGGGAAGCCGCCGAGTTCCACGTCATCCTCGCTCCCGCCATGTTCCCGGGCGGCGGTTACGGCGCGACTGTGGTAGACAGGGACGGCAGGAGCATCGGTTACGAGACCGTCCGCTGCTCGGGCAGGAGCGAGTCGGACCCCGACCTGCCCGGCGGGAGAAGCATTGAAACGCTCACCCTGCACGAACTCGGTCACTACTTCGTCAATCCGAGCCTGGGTAAGTACCCTTCGGAAGTACAGTCCCTTCAGCCCTGGTACGGGCGCGTCCAGGAGCAGATGAGCCGCATGGCTTACTCTAATCTGAGTACTTACGCCAACGAACAGGTCCTGCGGGCTGCTTGCGCGGTTGCGCAGAAGGGTCACGTTCGCCTGGAGTATGGTCGCGCTGCGGTGGGCGGTCATAATCCTGCTCGTTGCGATGATCCTGCTGAGGATGGCCCGCATAAGGAAGGAATCGGAGGACCGCAAGACAGAATAGTGCAGATGGTGGTGTGAGACTTGAGCGTAAAGGTACTCTACAGAGGCGCCGACCCGTCGATTTGCCATAGTCCGGCATCGGCGGCCAGGAGAATATCCCAGTCCCTGACCGACGGCATCCCGGTCTGGGTCGACCTGGAGTCCCCCGGACCCGGCGAGGTCGCCCTGCTTACAGACATATTTCATTTCCATCCCCTGGCTATCGAGGACTGCCTGTCAGGCTTACAAAGGCCAAAGATAGACGAGTACCCCGGCTATCTCTTCCTGGTTATCCACGCGGTCGGCATGGAGACCGCCAACGGATTCTTCCACCCTTCCGAGTGTAGCTTGTTCATCTCCAAGCAGTTCGTGGTGAGTTACCACGCGGAGGAGATGCGTTCCCTGGACCGCCTCCGAGACGAATACTGCCGGACCGCCGCCTGGAAGGACCGCTCGACAGGCTTTCTGCTGCAAGCCATTCTGGGCACCTTGGTGGACGACTACTTCCCGGTGATCGACGACATGGGCGACGAACTGGACGGCATCGAGCGCCGCATTTTTGAAAAACCTGACCAGGAACTCCTCGCCCTGTCGTTCAGGCTCCGGCGCAGCATATTCCTGGTCCGAAAGTCCCTCTCGCCCGAGCGCGACGTCCTGATCGGACTGCTAAGAAGGGAATGCCCCTTCATGGTGCCGGAGGACAGGGCGTACTTCTTGGATGTGTACGACCGGATCCTCCGGCTGTTCGACTTCGCCGACAACATGCACGAGCTCTTGTCCAACGCGATGGAATCCTACCTCTCCAGCATCTCCAACCGTCTCAACGAAGTGATGAAGGTCCTCACCGTCATCAGCACCATCATGATGCCGCTCACCCTCATCGCCGGGATATATGGGATGAACTTCAAGTTCATGCCCGAGATCAACTGGCGCTACGGTTATCCGACCGTGCTTGCGTCTATGGCCGTGGTCACAGGGATCATGCTGGCCTACTTCCGGAGAAAGGGTTGGTTCTAGGCCTTCTTCGTTTCTCCTCCGTAGTGGTCAAACCAGGCTATCATCCTCTCGAACCGGTCGAACTTGTGAGAAGGCTTGGTGAAGCCGTGGAACTCGCCCGGGTACCGGGCCATGACCGCGATCTTGCCCAGGCGCTTTAGTGACAGGTAGTACTCTTCCGACTGTGTGATCGGGCAACGCAGGTCGCTCTCGCCGTGGATGAAGAGCACAGGAGTCTGTACATTCGCGACGAATGCGATGGCTGACCTGCTAAAGTACTTATCCCGGTTCTCCCAGGGCACTCCACCCATTTCATGCTCGCTGAAGAACGGGATGTCGCTGGTACCGAACATGCTGTACCGGTCGGATACCACGGCGCCCGCCACCGCAGCCTTGAACCTGTTGGTCTGGGTGATAGTCCAGCTTGTCATGTAGCCGCCGTAAGACCACCCCGTGATGAATAGCCTGGCGGGATCGGCCACGCCGCGTGCCACGACTTCATCTACTCCGGCCTGGATATCCGTGTAGTCGCTGCCACCCCAGTCCTCGACGCAGGCGTGCGCGAATTCCTGTCCCCATGACTGGCTGCCGCGGGGGTCGGTGTACAGAACAACGTAGCCCTTGCTGGCGAGGATCTGACACTGGAACATGAACGCCGAACCGTAGACCCCGTGAGGTCCGCCGTGGATGAAGAGGGCAGTCGGGTAGGCCTTGCCCTTCTCGTATCCGGCAGGGTACGAGACCCAGCCGTCGATGTCCCATTCCTTGTCGCCCTTATAGATGAACCTCTCGACGGCTCCCAGATCGTACTCCAGGAGCCAGGCGCTGGTCTGGGTGATTGGCTCGAGACGGCCATCGACCAGGAGGAACAATTCGTCTGGACGCGCAGGGGATCCAGCCTGGACTACGATCTTGTCGGACGCCCAATCGAATCCCGCGACGCACTTGCCGGGGTCGTGGAATACCTTTCGGATCTCCGAACAAGAACCGCAGGTCGACACGGTGTATAGCCCCGTGGCGCCTTTGTCGCAGGCCAGGAACATGAGTGTCTCGGCGTCAACCCACTGGAACGGACTGCCTGCGTCTTGCCTCATATCGGAGCTGACGGGGTTGCCGACCGGCCGGTTCATCGAGAGCGTCAGGTTCCTGGCCCTCTTACCCACTTCCAAAACCCATAGACAGGACGTGGTCGATCCACCGTGTGAACCATCGTGGCCGATGAAAGCCATCTTTGTCCCGTCTAAAGACCACTTGGGCTGGCCACAGGGTCCGGCGCCCTCCATCAGCCGGGTCATGCGCGACGTGGCCACCTCGACCTGCCAGAGGTCAGATTTCTGAAGGTAGTCGGCGTCGTCTCTTCTGGTGGCGGAGAAGACCAGGTACTTCCCGTCCGGTGAAAAGCAGGGGGCGTCGTGATCGTAGTCGCCCGAGGTTAGACGGCGTGCCGTTGCCTTCACCTCAGAGGATTCTCCGGGTGAGTCCGGAACGTCGACGACAAAGATGTGGCCGCGGAGGTCCCCCAGGTATCCCACCCCGTCGAACCGGTACCGGAACCTGGTAATCACCTTCACGTCGGAGACCTTGGGTTCGTCATCTTTGGGAGTTTTGCCTGACAGAGCCTGCTTGGCTTGGGAGACTGCCCGCTCCTTGTCCCACGAAGGCGCGCCGGGGTACGGCGTCCAATCTTCGGCCTTCGCGAAGTCCTGGCCGGTAAAGGCAATTGACGTGCCGTCCGGCGACCAGACGGGCGTACCGCGCACCACTTCATCCGTCACCAGATGCCAAGCCTCGCCGCCCGCCGAGTTTAGCACCCATATCTGGGCCTTGCCCGACCGGTCCGACAAAAAAGCGATCCTGCTCGCGTCGGGCGACCAGCGCGGAGACCGGTCTTTGCCTGAGTTGGTCAGCCGGGCCGGCTTGCCTCCATTCGCTGATGCAACCCAGATGGACGTGATGTTACGGTCGCTCTTCTTGTCCGCCTGTGATATCACGTAGACAACCTTGGAACCGTCAGGCGATAGGTGCGCGTCGCCGGGGTTCCTGAACTTGTAGAGGTCTTCAGGCCTAAGCGTCTGCAGCAATGGATCTCCTCCCTCGTTTGCGTCGTTTTTCGCTGAACAACCCGGCTTTTCCTTCGCGCCTTTGAGAGGGGGAGGGAAACTCCGGCCTTTGAGGGAAAGCATAGTCTCATGGATATGCACAAAGACCGGTCCCCCATCGACGCCGTCCTGTTCGACCTAGACGGGACGCTGCTCGACACCACCGAGGCCATCATCAGTTCGCTCAAACACACCGTCCGGCACTTCACGGGCAGGACCCCTGACCTGGCAGACCTGCGCCCCTACATGGGACTGCCGCTGGCGGACACTTTCGCCTGTCTGACTCCCGGAAAGGTGCAGGAGGCCTGCGACGTCTACGTGGAACACAATTTGGCCGTCCACAAGGACCTGGTCCGCGCATATCCAGGCGTCAATGAGACCATAGAGGCCCTCCAGCGCTACGGGGTGAGACGCGCTCTGGTGACTTCCAAGAGGCGGCCAACCGCCCAACTAGGCCTCCAGATCGCGGGGCTTACCGGGGCGTTCGACGCCCTGGTCTTCCACGGCGACACCCGGAAGTCTAAGCCGGACCCGGAGCCTGTCCTCCTAGCGTTGAGATTGCTGAACCTTGACGCGGCGCAGGGCCAAGTCATCTTTGTCGGCGACAGCCCCTGGGACGTGAGGGCAGCCAAGAACGCGTCGCCCCTGGTACCCGGCCTGAAAATGACGACAGCGGCGGTGACCTATGGCGTCACCGCCGCCGACGTTCTCCGAGAAGAAAACCCTGACTACCTCTTGAACTCCATTACCGAGATACTGGCTCTGTGCGGCTGCCCTCTGACTTAGCGGACGGTCGCGCTCCCACTGACCGAAGTGAAGTTGACGCTTCCGCCAGTGCCTACCGGAGCATTGATGAGGACGCCTCCGCTGATCATCTTAGCGTAAACGTTCTTCATTCCGCTGTTCAACGTCATGTTCAGGCTGCCTGAGATCAGGTTGGCCGTCACCGATGCGGGCATGGCGTCGAGCACGATGTCGCCTGAGATGCTGTCGACCGTAAGGTCGCCCTGGATCCCCGCAATCCTGGTCTCGCCCGAAATCGTCTTCGAGGTTACGCCCCCCGCAAAAGGCATATAGAGCGTAAACGACGGCTGGATCGACACGAACCGAGAGAGGTTTTCCGGACGGTTGATCTCGATGTACAGCGTGGAGCCCGAGGGTCTGCCTTCGACCGTCAGTTGCTCCGCTACCTGCTTCGCCTCGCTGGTCGTGCGCGCCCGGACAGTTATGGTTGCGATCCCGGTGACCGCGCTTTCAGTAGTCCCGGAGATGATAATGATAACATCGTGGATGGCCTCAACATTGACCCTGGTGGACGCGGTGCCAAACGCCTCGTTGACAGGCAGCTCAACCACGTACTCCTCCTGACCGGGGTAGTTGAACCCGAAGTGGGAAAGACCCATGAATGATATCGGGGCTTCGACGTAGACCCATGCCATGCACAGGATCACGGCCATCGCGATGATGGAAACCAAGCACTGCCAGGACAATTCCGAGGGTTAATCTCCCCACGCTGATTTTCCGCATTGTTGGGATCCTCCTTGAGCGCCACAAAGGATTCTTCCTGGACAGACGCTCCTTTCGCTACCGAGCGGTAATACGTCGGGGCGGAAGGAGGGTAACGCTTCGGCCTCGAATCTTGTGGCGAGGGTAACCCTTCCACCGGGCCCCTTACTGCCGGGGGTGATGGGAATGACGGTACCAGCGATTCACCCGCCCTTAGAGGTGAACCCCAAATCCACATCACCCCCTCTTTTCTCTCTGTATGCCCTGGATTATCTGCAGCAACGGTCGAAACGCTAATGCTGCCGGTCCGCTCATTCATACAATACCTGGGGGTGGCGTCACCCTGGCATTCATCCGAAGACACAAGGCCGCGCTCGCGTTTTTCGCCGCCTCAACACTGGTTGCCCTGGCCCTCGCCGGATGCGAGGGCGTGAAGGCGTTTCCCGATGGGCCGCCTGAAGCCGGTTACACCATGGGCAAGAGCGCCGGACTGCCGGACCTCCCGAGCGAACAGGGCCTTCGGGTGGGGTTGATCTACGTCCCCGGCAACCCCGATGAGACCACCACCATCGGCGTCTATCGCCAGTTGCTCGAGGAAGAGGGGTACCCCTTCGAACTGGTGGAAGCGTCCGCGCTGGCGTTCGATACACCCCAGTCCCTGAAGAAGCGGTTTGTGGCCTTGATCTTCCCCGAGGACGTCAACAAGGGCCTCGGGGCTGGCTTTGGGCGCCTCATCGAAAGATATGTCGCCGAAGCCGGGGGCAAGGTGCTGATCGCCTACGACGCGGGGACCCTGGACGAGGCCGGGGAGGCCAGAAGCCAGTGGCTCTTCTCGGCGCTTACGGGGATCAAGAGCCTAGGCCGCGACGCATCGGATCGCTACCTGGGTCCCTGGGTAATCCCACAAGCATCGTCGCTGCGTGCCTTCTTCGAAGACGGCGTTCTATCGGGAAGCACCGCCAAGGTCTACGCGGTCCCCGCGGTCCAGGAGTACCACTACCGGCTGGAAGGCGTCGACTCCACACCGCTGGCGTACGGCCAGGAGGGCGCTTTGCCGTCTCAATCGGCCATCATGACCGAAAAAACCTACGCCAGCGGCGGCGTGGCCATCTACATAAACGGCAGGCCGGGCTCGCTCAAAGCAAGAGGCAACAACGACTTCATGATGCGGGTGCCTATCAGGTACTTCCTCTTGGACGTCGCCAGGATACCAAGGCTGGTGGCCTCGCCCGGCGGCGTTGGCGGGCTGGCGGTGAGCATCCACATTTGCTCAGGCGTCTACTTCAAGGACCTGGACCGGATCTTCAGGGAAAATACGCTTTCCAGGGAGATCCCATTCTCCTTCTCGATAACGGCCGGCCCCGACTCCGATCGGCCGGGGGACGGCGGGGGTTTCGACGCGGCAAACCCAGAGAAGGGACTGCCCTACCTCGCCTCTCTAGCGCAGTACGGTAGCATCGGAGCCCAGGGGGGCTGGATCCACAACTACTGGGCGTACCATTTCAACGAGCTTTCCAAAGACGCGAAGAAGAAGTACATAGACGACAACTTCCAGGTGCTGGGGAAACTCAGCGGGACCCCTGTTACCGAATACGCTGCGCCCGGCGGGGTCCACAGCGTGGACGTGAACGACGCCATAGCGGCGCAAGGCGTCAGAGGGGCGTCGATACCCACCTCATTTTGCGCTCCACCCACTCGCGGCTGGTTCGATGGGAAGAAGGAGGACCGGTTCTGGCTGTTCGGCTATACAGGCACCCAGTACGGGATGGCCCTCGAGAACATGCTGGCCGGCGGCAGGCAGCCAGAAGATATCGAGGACGACCTTGGTTCCATAGTGGATACGGTGGTCGACCGCAGAGAGATCCGCCTCTTCTACAGCCATCCAATCTCCATTGCGGCTCAAAGCGACATGTGGGAGGCCATCCAGGGATACGTGCTGGAGAAGGTTCATTCGGGCGACCTTACTGTCCGCACAGTCGCCGAATTCGCGGAGTTCCTGGACCGCCGGGAGAAGGTCAGTTTCTCGGTCGAGAGGTTCCAGAACGGGTACCGGATACATGCTGAAAGCGCCGAGTCAATGCGGGACATGGCATTCGCTGTCCCAATTGCCCCAGGTACTCGGGTCAAGGATTCGCAAGGTTTCCCGGTCCGGCAAAGGGACGGCTGGGCCTACGTGACAATCGACCAGGATCTGATGCAGGCGGACATCCGCCTGACGTTAGGTAATTAGAAAGGGGCGAGCCCAGGTGAAAAACGTTCCGGCGAAAGTGGTGATCCCCGAAGCGCCACCGGCACCCAAGCGGCCGGTAACTGATGTTTGTCACGGCGTGTCCATAGTGGATCCGTATAGGTGGCTGGAGGACGGCACTGCCCAAGAGACAGTGGCTTGGACGCAGGCGCAGAACGCGCGCACATCCGAGGTCATCGGACAGTTGCCTCAGAAAGAGGCGCTTGCCAAGAAGCTCACGGCCCTTATGTCCTGTGACTCAATCGGGATACCGGTGTTCCGCGGGAACCGCCTGTTCTACACCAAGAGGAAGGCCGGGGCCAACCAGAGCGTGCTGTGCGTTCGTGAACTGTCGGGCAGCTCCACCGAAAGGGTGCTCGTCGATCCCAATAGGGCGAGTGAGCAAGGCCTTCTGGCACTGGACTGGTGGCAGCCATCAGACGATGGGTCAATGTTGGCCTACGGCTGCTCCGAGAGAGGCGATGAGTGGAGCGTCTTGCGCGTTTTGGAGGTAGACGCTGGAGAAGATCGCAGCGACCGCATAGAGCGGGCCAGGATGGCCGGCGTGACCTGGGAGAAAAACAACAGCGGCTTTTACTACTGCCGCTATCCAAAGCCCGGCGAGGTCCCGCCGGGAGAAGAAAACTACAACCATCACTTGTTCCACCACCGTCTGGGCGACGACCCCCGCTCCGACCCGAAAGTGTTCGGCGAGGGACGGGCCAAAGACGAGTTCTACCACACTAGTTTCGGGGCGGGCGGCAAGTACCTGGTTCTGACCGTGGGCCACGGCTGGAACAGCAGCGACCTGTACTTCCGGGACGAGACGGTCCCAAATGCCCAGTTCGTGCCCATAGTCGCCGGGATCCCTGCCCATTTTGAGGATATTGCGGTCATAGGTGATACTCTGTACATACTGACCGACCACGACGCCCCGCGCGGACGCATCTGCGCGGTTGACCTTCGTTGCCCGGGGCTCGAGGACTGGCGCGAGGTGATCCCCCAGGACCCCTCCCTCACTATCGAGAGCGCCCGGATATGCGGCGGTTCCATCGTGGTGACCGGACTCATTGACGCAGCGTCCCGCCTGTTTGTTTATGACCTTGGTGGATCCGCCAAGCGGGAGGTCCCCCTCCCCATGCTGGGCACCGTCAGCGCGCTGGCAACTCAGCTGTCGAGCCCTGAAGTGTTCTTCCGATTTGAATCTTTCGCTCTGGCCCCAACCGTCTACCGTATCTACGTCGACGGCGCGGGAGCCCCCGAGATGCTGCTTAGCAGCGACCAACCTGAGAGCGCAAGCTCAATCGGCGTTGAGCAGGTGTTCTACAGCTCTAAGGACGGTACCAAGATCCCCATGTTCATCCTGCGCATGAAGGGTCCCTCCCTCGCCGGTCCGCGCCCCACGGTCCTCACAGGGTACGGTGGGTTCAACCTTGCCCGGACCCCTGCCTATTCGGACTCGGTAATCCCCTGGCTCCAGGCGGGCGGCGTGTACGCCGTGGCCAACCTGCGAGGCGGCAACGAGTACGGCGAGGAGTGGCACAAGGCAGGCATGCGGGAGAACAAGCAGAACGTGTTCGACGACTTCATCGCGGCCGGGCAGTTCCTGGTCGACCGGGGATACACCGACAAGACGCGCCTTGGAATCTGGGGGAGGAGCAACGGCGGGCTGCTGATGGGAGCTGCGCTTACCCAGAAGCCAGACCTGTTCGCCGCAGTCTCATGCGGAGTCCCTCTTCTGGATATGGTCAGATATCACAAGTTCCTCATCGCGTATCTGTGGTGTTCCGAGTACGGGAACCCCGACAACGCCGGTGAGTTCCCCTACCTGTACGCCTATTCGCCGTACCACAAGGTTCAGGAGGGACTCGACTACCCGGCCGTCTACTTCTACACGGCCCTATCCGACAGCCGCGTCGATCCCATGCACGCCCGCAAGATGACCGCCAGGCTGCAGGAAGTCCAGGCAGCCACCGGGTGGACCAACCCCATCCTATTGAGGGTGGAAGCCGACGCCGGACACGGCGTGGGCAAGCCCCTGCACAAGGTCGTCGACGAGCAATCAGAGATGTGGGCGTTCCTAGCGTGGAGGCTGGGACTCAGAGTGGAGTAAGCGAGATTCCAGGGCCACCCGTTTGATGCGGGTGGCCCTGTTCATTTCCATCAGCGCCTCATCTCAACGCCTCAGCGCGCTAAGGATCCTGTCTTCCTCCGAGTACTCCGGCGCTGGAAAAAGCCTGTTCCCCCTGGCGATCTCCCCGAAGTACCACTTGGCGGATTCGGCCAGACCCTGGTCCAGCGTAATCTGCTCATCGTAGCCCAGCTCGTACCTGGCCTTTGAGATGTCGCGGACCGTATTGACCTTCCACCTGTAGGGAAACAACTTCCCCATGTCCTTGTCCGTGAGGGACGCCTGCGAAGGCCAGTAATGAACGATGTCGGCGGTGAACTCCCCGCCCTCCGCCGCCGAAACCGCTGCGGCGCAGGCCCTTACGTAATCGTCCAGCGGGCGCATGCACTTTCCCGCGAAGTTGTAGGCTTGCCCCCTGGCCGACGGGTTCTCAATCGCCAGGATGATGAGGTTGGCAAGGTCGTCGACGTGGCCGAACTGCGCCAGCACCACGCCGGTCCCAGGTAATAGCACCGGACGTCCGGCGCGTATCCTGTCAAAGAAGTACGCTTCTCTGTACACAGTGTTGTGGGGCCCGTAAATGTAGCCCGGCCTTAGGTTGATGCACGGGAAACCGTGCTCGGCGAAGGCGCCTGTCAAGAGGTCCTCGCACTGCTTCTTGCCCCATCCGTAAGCACCCGCCGATGCGTCGGTAACCTGGGGAATGCCCTCGTGCCAGGGAAACACGTTGCTAAACTTGTACACGCTTCCTGATGAGATGAAGACGTAAGCGCCCACATGCCCTTTCATGGTCTCGATGACCGCTCTGAGGTCGGAAGGCACGTAGGCGGAGGGGTCCACCACGGCGTCAAAATGTCGCTTAAGAAGGGCCTCGCTCAGCGTCTTCCTAAGAAGGGCATCGTCTTTGCGGTCGCACGTTATGCGGTCCACTCCTTGGGGAAGAACCTCGGGGTGACTTCCGCGGTTAAGCGCTGTCACGTCGTAACCCCGCCGAACGAGTTCCTGGACTAAGTGGAGGCCGACAAACCGCGTGCCGCCTAGAACGAGGACTGACTTTGCCATGTAGAGGCTCCTTTCTTCACACAAATTCTGTTTGGGTGACTTCGCCAAGAATGCAGGCGGTTCCTATGCAGGAATTCGGCGCCGCAGGCGGATATACTGTACCCGGGAGCCAAGTCTGGGCCGATCGAGGAGTGTGGTTGGATGTCCTGGTTCGCATGGGCTATCGTGGCCGCCGTCTTCTGGGGCCTCGGACCGATCTTCGCGAAAATGGGGCTGGAGAAACCAGATGCGCTCACGGCCCTCCTAATCCGCAGCATTGCGGTGCTTGTCGTACTTGTGGCGTGGGGAATCCTGCGGGGAGGGCTTGCCCAGCATCTGACGTCTGTGGACTCTCGGACCTGGTTCTTGCTGCTCTTGGAAGGCGCCTCGGCGTCCGTCATCGCCCATTTCGCCTACTTCAGCGCGTTGAAACTCGGCAGTATCGCAAACGTCGTCCCCATAACCGCCGCGTACCCTCTCGTAGCAGTGGCACTTTCGGTATTGGTGCTAGGCACCAAGGTCACCGCCGGGAAGTGGCTCGGCGCGGCTTTCACGGTGCTCGGCGTCTATTTCCTGCAACGCTTCTGATCTTGTAAGGGGGTCCCAATGTGGAAGTGAACGTAGCCCTTATCCAGCATCGCGCGTACGATGTGGACAACTCCTCCCTTGGGCTGGACGCCGTGGTCGCACTCTTGGAGGAAGCCGGGAGCAGGGGAATTGACCTGGCAGTACTCCCAGAATGCAGCTATCCCGGTTACTACCTGGGACTGCGCAACGACCCGGCCAAAGCGGCAGAAGGTTGGGAACGCGCTCTGAAGGCCTTTCGGGATATTGCCAGGAAGCACCGCTTTCACCTGGTGGCCGGCATTGCCGAGAAGGACGGCGCCAAGTTGTACAACTCCGCCTACCTGATCGATCGGGACGGCGGAATCGTGGGGCGAGCGCGCAAGAACTTCCTTTGGCACTTCGACGAAAAATGGTTCTCACCAGGCGATGAGTACCGGGTGCACGATACCGACATTGGCAAGATCGGCATGATAGTCTGCGCCGACGGACGGCTTCCGGAAATCTCCCGGGTGCTCGCGCTGAAGGGCGCCGATATCATCGCGGACCCGACCAACTGGGTAACCACGGGCCGCGACCCGTCCTCGCTTTCAAACCCTCAGGTGGAGTACATAATGCCGGTCAGGGCCGCTGAGAACGGCGTCTGGCTCGCCTGCGCCAACAAGGTCGGCCGGGAGGTTGACTCTATCGTGTACTGCGGCAGGAGCATCGTGGTCTCCCCCACGGGGCAGGTCGTGAGGGAAGCCAGCTCGGACCAAGAAGAGATAGTGACGGCCACCATGGACGTCGTTCCCGGTCCACGCGAAAGGGCGCGCAAGGAACGCGCCGAGTACTTCTCAACTGACTTTTCGCTGCTCGGAGTGCCGAACCCGGACACTCCCCTGGCGAGACTGCTCGATACCCCATTGGTGCCCGGCAAGTCCTTCGCGCACGTGGCGGTCATCCAGATGGACAGGGATACATCGCTGCAAGACTTCATTCAGAGCGGATCCGCTCTGGTCACCCGCCTGGCGCAGCAGAGCAATGACCTCGTGGTCTTCCCCGAGACTCCCTGCAGCGTAATGCGCGAGTTCGCGGCGCACGTGCGCGAAGCGTTCAGACCACTTGCAGCCCTGCTAGGGATCCACGTCGCAGTGGCTTCCTATGGGCGTCCGCACAACGTCACCACGGTATTCGACCCACGTGGCGGGACCACCGCGTACTCGGGGGCCGGGGATGAACTCCTGGATCTTGGCGGGGTCAAGGTGGGATTCCTCCTCGGGCGACAGGCGTTCGTGCCGGAATCCGCCAGAGCGCTATTTCTAAAGGGCGCCGACCTCCTGATATGGCAGGCTGACCTATCGACGGACCTTATGCGCCAGGTGTGCATGACCCGGGCTTTCGAGAACCGGGTGTACGTCGCGTTAGCCAATTGCTCGTCCAGGGATTCGGAAAGGAACAGCATGATAGTCGCGCCCGACCGGGTCCTGGCAGAGACCTTTCCGGCCTGCAAGCAGGCAGTGATGGCGCAGATATCCCCCGCGGTCTCCAGGATGAAGCAGCTGGTGAGTGGCACCGACGTGTTCCGCAATAGGCTGCCGCATCTATACGGAGAGCTCTGCGACAAGTAGAATGGTCGGGTGAATAACCGCCGCAACTCGTCTTTTCATAGCGCGTACGCGTATATGTTTCTTTTCTCCCTGCGCTTCACCGAGGTCTACTGGGTGGTTTACCTGCGGGGAAAGGGATTTTCTTTTGCCGGGATTGGCCTTCTCGAGACCGTGTTTCACATTGCCTCATTCTCGTCCGAAATCCCGACGGGCATCATCGCCGACCGCTTCGGCAGGAGGGTCAGCCTCTCGGTTGGCCGAGCGCTGGCGGCGGTCTCGGCAACTCTGACACTCTACGCCAGGAACTGGAGCCTGCTGGCCGCCTCTTTCGCCGTAAGCGCCATCTCATACACCTGCCACTCGGGCGCCTTCGACGCCCTGGTCTACGACTCGCTACCCGAGGACCGGAGGACTGACTTCACACGCCTCATGGGCAAACTGAACTCGACCTACCTGGCCGGCACCGCCCTTGCGGGCGCGCTCGCGGCGCTGCTCGCGCGCGCTTCACTGGACTGGCTGTACCGGGCGGTCGTGGCGGTGGATATCGTGGCGGCAGTTGTCGCCCTTACACTGCCTGAGGACTCCCCATCGCGAGTACCCCGAAAGGACGGAATCCCGGGCTCGGCGGACGGGAGTTTCGTTTCTGATCTCAAAGCCCTGTACACTTCGCTGAGACAGCCGGATCTGCGAAACCTGCTCTTGCTTTGGGGGATCGCGGGCGCCCTGGGTACCTCGGTCATCTTCTACGGCCAGTCAGTCCTCAAAGAATCGCTGCTACCCCTCTACATGGTCGGTCTGGCGGGGACTGCGGGCAATCTTCTGGCGATCCTACCAACTAGCTCCGCCCACAAACTGCAGAAGAGGTTTGGGCAGAAAGCGCCGGTGGTGGCGGGCAGTTTCGCGCTCCCTGCGCTGGTGGTCGCTCTGGGACTGGTTCCCGGCGCCGCCGGATGGCTGCCGCGCGCCGGGGCCGTTGCTCTGTATGTGGCGATCCCGATAGTCCAGGAGACGCTTTACCCGCTGTTCTCCGATGCGGTGAATGCGCGGACCGGGTCATTAAACAGGGCCGCAGTTCTGTCGTCGGGAGGCATGATGTTCAGCCTCTCCATGATGGTCACTTTCCCCCTAATCGGCTATCTGGGGGACCATCTGGGGCTACGCTTGGGGCTTGTGGCAGGCGCCCTTCTCACCGCCATATGCATCACGCCCGTAGCGCTGGCTCTGTCGCCGCGAAGACCCTCCGTGGCTAAGGACGCATCCTCCTAGGCGCGCAGGCGACATGTCTACCGCACGCGATACGTCGAGCGCTCGCATGCGATCTCGGCATCCGGGAAGACCTCGCGGCATTCCTCTAGCAGCTGCCCCTCGTCGTAAGAAGGCCACAAGTGCGTGAGCAGCAGTTTCTTGACCCCCGCCTGCCTTGCCACTTCGCCTGCCTGGCGCGCGGTCAAATGCCCGGCAGCGGCGATAGCCGCGTCACGCTCGATGGCCGACGCCTCGCAGAGGAATAGGTCTGCCCTGGACGCAGCCTTTACCTGCGAATCAGACGGCCGCGAATCGCCTGAATAGGCCACCACCCCATCCGGACCCTCTATCCTCACGGCGTAGCACGGAAGCGCGTGCTTGCCGGCGAAGAACGACACCGTCAGGCCCCCCAGTTGGAGCTGCCTTCCTTCTTCAATAGCCCGCGCGTCCACGGCTTCCTTGTAGTCCAACAGCGAGAACTCGCGCTCCGGCTCCCGCGGCGCGTACACCGTCACATGCTGAGGAAGGTCTTTGCACCGGCCGTCTGGCACGGCCGCGTAGCGAAGGACGTGGAAATCCGACGTATGGTCAAAATGCAGGTGAGACAGTATGACCCAGCGGATGGTACGGAGCGGCCCGACTACCTCCTGGAAGCGCGCGAGCACGCCCGGCCCGCAGTCAAGCAGCACACCTGTGGAGCCGCCGTCCCCGGCGATCAAGCCGCCATCCCCGGCGCGCACACCACTCTCGATCCAGTATCCGGGACCGGCCCCGCCTGGCGCTGGAAAAGGGGAGTACTTACCAAGGACAGTCAACTGCATAGTCGTCACCTCGGGATCAGTGTTCCACCCGGCTGAGTGAGCTTCCTGGTGACGGCTTCCCAGAGGTAGAGGGACGCGACAGTGCGGTATGGGCGCCAGGTTTCGGCTATGGGGATGGACTCCTTCTCAGAGGGGAGGGCCGGCAAGGAGTATAACCACTTCATCGCGCTGCGCAGGCCCAGGTCCTTGGGAGCAAAGACATCCGACCTGCCCAGGCAGAAGATCATGAACATCTGGGCGGTCCACACCCCGATGCCGTGCACTGCAGTGAGGTGTTGAATGAGCTGCTCATCGGACATAGAGGGCAAAGCTGCAAGGTCAAGGTCACCGGACATGGTGCGGTGGGTCAGATCACGCAGATAAGCCACTTTGGGCCTGGAGAGCCCCGCGGCCCTAAGAGTGCCATCGTCAAGGCGCTCCAGACGCGCGGGTGAGACCTCCCCGCAGGCTGACTGGAGTTTCGCCCAGATGGAAGCGGCCGCCCGGCCGGACAATTGCTGCCCGACAATGGACCTAACCAACGCCGAGAACGGAGTGCCCCGCAGATCTGCCGCAACGTCGCCTACCGTGTCGATGAGGCGAGCGAGTCTGTGGTCGCGCAACCGGAGGTATCTCACGGGCTCACTGTCTAGCGCAAAGGAAAGGATTTCGGGCCGTTTCTCCATGGGGACCTCGATAAAGGACTTGCGTGGGATGTACATGGTGGGGAGTTAGGGACTCGAACCCCAGACCTCGTGCATGTGAGGCACGCGCTCTAACCGCCT
Source organism: Bacillota bacterium (assembly GCA_040880305.1). Taxonomy (GTDB): domain Bacteria; phylum Bacillota; class Sulfobacillia; order Fermentithermobacillales; family Fermentithermobacillaceae; genus JBBDIP01. The sequence goes on along the minus strand of JBBDIP010000043.1, from coordinate 74,745 downwards.
GAGCCAACTCCCCACGTTTGAGCCATTATAGCAGACACGTCGGACGAAAACAACCTTTCGCTCTCCTGCCGGCAACCCACAAATCCCTGCTCTCGCGTGGATCAGGTAGATATCCGCAGACCGAGGCGGGTCAGTATCATGAGGACTAAAGAGGAGGGCTCGTCCGAATCGAGGCCAAGTCGAATCCGACCTTTGGCGCGGAAACCCACTTTTGAGTAGCAGCGTTTCGCTCGTTCGTTGTGCTCGTCGACCCTGAGGAATACCTCGTTCAAAGTAGTTGTCTCAAACAAGCCCTGCATTAAGGCCCTGACCGACTCCTCGCCCAGCCCGCGGTTCCAGAGATCCTTCTCGCCTATGAAGATACGGAGCTCCGCGCTGTGCAACCGCCATGAGATATTGATGACCTCTATCTCTCCGATGAACCCGACGTCATCCGCGTCAATGGCGAAGGTCCTACGCTGCAGGTTCCTTCCCGAGAGGTACCACTCGCGCGCATCCTCATCGTTCTCAAACCTCTTCCCCGCCCACCGTGTGACCTCCGGGTCGTTGTCCCACCTCATGAGATCGGGCAGGTCGCTTTCTGCTACGGGCCGCAACCTCACCCGAGGGCCCGCGAAGATCGGTCCAGTCTTGCGTTCAACGATAGCCAAGACACGCGCCTCTTCCTCTGGAGAATCCCCGCACTGTAGTGATGCAATGTTGCGGGTCTCTTAGAAATTTCAACGGGGGAACCATTCTCCCTGCACAGGGCGGGATGTAAATTCGGCCAGCGCTAGAAGGCGTTAGGATCAAAAGACCGCGCTTCCTTCGCGGGGAGCGCGGCCCTGGCCAAGGTGGCCTAACAATCTGAAGGTGAATGCCATCCCGCCAAACCGCGGGTGTTGCTCGCAGACTCGCCACATCCAGCGGTATGGCTTGCGGCGCGGCAAAAGCGCCGCTATCGCTCTGCTTTTGCCCTAGTCTGCTATCTGCCTTTGAAACGCCGGGGCTGACAGGTGGGTCATCCCCAGACGGCGGAGAGCCGACTCAAGTATGCCGTTGACCAGCTCGGTGTAGGACCAGCCGCCCTTTTCGGCGATCCGGGGGTAATCGGAGAACCCGGGAGCCATGCCTGGCAGCGGGTTTACCTCCAATACATTGGGCACGCCGTTCTTATCCAACCGGAGGTCCACGCGGGATAGGTCACGGCATCCCAGCACCCGGTAGGTCTTTAGCGCGGTGTCCTTGAGCTGCTGCTCAAGGTCGGATGAGATGGGAGCCGGGCACAGGTAGTAAATGTCTTCAAACCAGTCGGTCTTGAACTGGCGGGAGTAGATCCGGCCGTGGTCCCTGGGCACCGCGTCGAAGTTGATCTCCATTACAGGGAAGATCTCGGGCTTCTTGTTGCCCAGTATGGCAACGGTAAACTCCTGCCCTGGCAGGTAATCCTCAACCAGCACCGATTGGTGGTAGAGGCCCGCGAGTCTCTTCACTTCACTCCGGAGCTCCCTGACGTTATTGCAGTAGCAACTGGTCGAGATGCCCATGCTGGACCCCTCGTGGGCGGGTTTGACGAACACAGGAAAACTTAGCCCGCGGGCGTCTACGTCGGATTCCGACGTGAAGACTTTGAACCGCGGCGTCGGGATCCCGTGGTAAGCCAGCACCTTCTTGGTGAGAGGCTTGTCGAGAGTGAGCGCCAGCGCCAGGACTCCCGAGCCGGTGTAGGGGATCCCCAGCATCTCGAGAACGGCGGGGATGTGGCTCTCCCTGGACTCGCCCCTCACGCCCTCACACAAGTTGAACACCATGTCGAGGCGACGACCGCGCAGCTTCGCGTAGGCGGTTTCGTTCCCTTCAATCAAGACAGCATGATGACCATAGGCACGCAGGGCATCAGCGATAGCATTTACGGTCGACTCTGAATCAAACTCTGCATGTGAGTCCGGAGGCTCTCCATCGTCCACCGGTTCACCCTTCAGGTTGAATGTAATTCCTATCACAGCCATCCGGGCACGCTCCCTTGTTGCGTGTGTTGTCGCAAGTGATTATTGCACGGACAACCAGGCGAGTCAATTCTCAGTGGACGTCGGAAATCGCCACGTGATCGCGGGTTTTTGGCTCGCCTATGCAAGGGATATTCACAAGCTCCTCTTTGGGTTCCTTCACCAGTGCGGTCGACAGCACCTCGTCCATATGAGTGACCAGAGTCACGCTGAGTTCCTCGCGAATGTTAGCGGGAACCTCTTCCAAATCCTTTCGGTTCTCCTCCGGAATGATGATGTTCACAATGCCCGAACGATGGGCAGCCAGAATTTTCTCTTTGACTCCGCCGACCGGGAGGACGCGGCCGCGCAATGTGACCTCGCCGGTCATCGCAAGGTCGTGCCGCACGGGCCTGTTGGTCAGGGCGGAAGCCATCGCGCAGGTCAAGGTGATCCCGGCGGAAGGTCCGTCTTTCGGCACCGCTCCTTCGGGGACGTGGACGTGGATGTCGACGGTCTCGTAGAAATTATCGCCCAACCCCAGGTCAAGGGCCCTGGAACGCAGGTAGCTCAGGCCGGCTTGCGCTGACTCCCTCATCACGTCTCCGAGGTGGCCGGTGAGGGTGAGGTTCCCCTTGCCTTTGACCACGCTGACCTCGCACGACAGGACGTCGCCGCCAACGTCGGTCACGGCCAGGCCGGTTGCCACGCCCACTTGGTCCTCCTTCTCGGCTTGCCCATATCGGAACCTGGGGATGCCCAGGTACTTGTCGAGGTTCTTTGCAGTTACCCGGACCTTCTTCTTCTTGCCCGAGACCAGGTCCTTGGCGGTCTTTCTGCAAATGGTGGCGATCTGCCGCTCCAGGTTACGGACTCCCGCTTCGCGGGTGTAGGAGCGGATCACCTCTCTGAGAGCGTCCTTGCTTATGCCAAGGTCGCCGCCCGTCAGCCCGTGCTCCTTCAGCTCCTTGGGGACCAGGAACTGACTGCCTATGCTTGCCTTCTCTTCCTCGGTGTATCCCGGAAGCGTGATTACCTCCATGCGGTCGAGAAGCGCGCGCGGGATAGAGTGGCTGGTATTGGCAGTGGTTATGAACATGACCCTTGAGAGGTCGAACGGGACCTCAAGGTAGTGGTCCGAGAAGGTGTGGTTCTGCTCGGGGTCCAGGACCTCCAGCAAAGCCGCGGCCGGGTCGCCCCTGAAGTCAGAAGCCAGCTTGTCAATCTCGTCCATTAGGAATACCGGGTTCCTCGCGCCCGAATTGCGGATGCCCTGGATGATCCGGCCGGGTAGGGCGCCGATGTAGGTGCGCCTGTGTCCCCTTATCTCGGCCTCGTCGCGGACGCCGCCAAGAGAGATCCTGGCGAACTTCCTGTTCAAGGCGCGGGCGATGGACTTGGCCAGCGAAGTCTTGCCGACTCCGGGCGGTCCAACGAAGCAAAGGATCGGGCCCTTGGGCTTGTCGACCAGTTTCCTTATGGCCAGGTATTCCAGAATCCTCTCCTTGACCTCAGCCAGGCCGAAGTGGTCCTCATCCAGTATCTTCTGCGCACCGACCACGTCGATCCGGTCATCGGTCACGACGCCCCACGGGAGTGAGACCATCCACTCAAGGTAGGTCCGGACGACCACGGCTTCGGCCGAAGCTTGAGGCATCTTCTCCAGCCGATCGACCTCGCGAAGGGCCTTCTCCTTGGCCTCACTGGTGAGGCCGGCCTTCTCTATCTTCTTCCTGAACTCGTCGGTCTCGCTCGTAGCCTCTTCCCGATCGCCCAGTTCCTTCTGGATGGCCTTCATCTGCTCCCTGAGCCAATACTCCTTCTGGCTCCGCTCTATCTGCTCGCGGACGCGCCGGTTGATCCTCTTCTCGAGGCCGACCATCTCGATTTCTTTGGAGAGCAGCGTAACCAGCTTATTGACGCGATCCTTGACCGATGCGGTCTCGAGCAGGAACTGCTTGTCTGGGAGTGAGATCGGGATATTCGAGGCGATGGAGTCGCAGAGCTGCCCGGGGTCGGTCAGAGTAGCGACAGAGATGAGTGTGTCGGCGGTGACCTTCTTGGTCGCGCGCACATACTCCTCGTACTGCTCCATGAGGGTCTTGGTTACATCGTCCCGGTCAACCCCATCGACCGACTTCTCAGCCAGTTCCTCGACTGAGACGATGTATGAGGGCTCGCTGGTGAGGAATGAAGACAATTTTACGCGGGAGATCCCCTCGATCACCACGCGGTAATGCCCGGCGGCATTCCTGACCGACTCTCTGATGTGGCCCAACGTCCCTACCTCGTGGATCTGCGACGGGATCGGGTCCGTAACATCGTTGTCCTTTTGCATGCACATGACGATACGGGAATCGGTACCCTCAGCTATCTCCACCGCCCGAAGAGACTTCTGGCGGCCAACTTCCACTGAGATGGTAGTGCCAGGGAAGACAGTCATATTTCGAAGGGGCAGCAGCGGGTAGGACTTCTTTTCCTGCTTGAATGAGTTCAAGTCGTGCACCTCCCGCATTCTCCTCTGGAAAGGTCCCAGCCATATCATATTAGTCGCCAAACTCGAAGTGACATGGCTTAGAAGAACGCGAGACTTATATTCTCGTTAGTCTCTGGCAAGTCCTGCAGCGTATTAATGGTAAGCAATGGTCCGCGGAGGTGGACGCCCTGCTAAGCAGGTGTTCGAGGGGCAAGCCGATAGCCAAGCGCTCAAAAAATGAGCCACGAGTACTACCGGGGGAGAAACCTGTCACTGGTCAAGCGCTGCATGTGACGCCACTCGGACCCTTAGAGGCGCGGGACTGTCCAAGACGGCGAGCACGTCGGCCAGCGACGACACGGGTATGACGTGGAGTTTCATGGCCGAATACCGCTCCTGCCAGTTAGCTTGCGGGATGTAGACCTTAGATAGGCCGGCTTCTTCCGCGGCGTGGATCTTCTGGTCCACCCCGCCGACCGCGCAGATCTCGCCTCTGATCGACACCTCGCCTGTGTAGGCTGTGTCTGGAGAAACGGGGACGCCTTTCATGGCGGAGTACATGCTGACAGCTATGGCGAGACCCGCTGACGGACCGTCCACCGGCGTCCCGCCGGGGAAGTTCACATGCATATCATAGTGGTACGGGTTGAGCTCGGTAGTGCCAGCCAGCGCGGTCCGCACGTTCTCCACCGAGGAAAGGGCCATGCTCTTGCGCCGCACAACGTGGGCCCCTTTCCCCATCTCTTCCTCGTCGATGATGCCGGTGATGATGACGTCTCCCCGCCGCCCCTGGACGTCCTGGACAACCTGCGCCTCGACGTCTATCACGCAGGCCGTGCCAGAACCGTAGACCGCGAGACCGAGTACCACGCCGACCGATGGTCCCAGCGGAATCCTGGGCACGGGCCGGGGCGCGTGGTGACCCTGCGAGACGATCCACTCGATGTCCTTGAGCAGGATGGTCGTCCTGTTCTCCACAAGGATCACTCCGGCAGCCAGTTGCACCAGGTTCACAGCGTCCCTGCCGTTGTCGGCATACTTCCTTATCATCTCGACAGCCCGGTCGTCGATGCTGACCCCCGCTTTCCGGGAGGCGCCTGCGGCTATCACTCCAACTTCGTCGGCTGACAGAGCTCCGAAGAACACCTCCAGGCACCTGGACCGCAGAGCCGGTGTGATGTCCTCGGGAGTCTTGGTGGTCGCGCCAACCAGCCGGAAGTCGGCCGGCAGCCCGTTCTGGAACATGTCGTGTATGTGCTCGGGGATATTGGTGTCATCCTGGGAGTAGTAGGCGCTCTCCAGGAATACCTTCCTATCTTCCAGGACTTTCAACAGCTTGTTCATCTGAACCGGATGGAGTTCGCCTATCTCGTCGAGGAAAAGGATGCCGCCGTGCGCCTTTGTGACCGCGCCGGGCTTTGGTTGCGGGATCCCGGCTACGCCCATGGCCCCCGCCCCCTGGTAGATGGGGTCGTGGACCGACCCGATCAGGGGATCGGCGATCCCCCGCTCGTCGAAGCGGGCGATGGTCGCGTCCATCTCCACGAACTTGGCGTCCTTCTTGAAGGGCGAAAGCGGGCTCCGCTTGGCTTCTTCCAAGACCAGCCTGGCGGCGGCGGTCTTCCCTATCCCTGGCGGTCCATAGATGAGGACGTGCTGGGGGTTAGGCCCGCACAGAGCGGCTTTCAGCGCCCTTATCCCTTCCTCCTGGCCGATGACTTCCGTAAGGTTGGCGGGCCTGGTCTTTTCGCTCAGTGGCTCAGTCAGCCTGACTTGCCGCATCAGGCGGAGGCGCTCCATTTCCCTTTTGGACTCGCGCCCAACGGCGATTTTCTGGCCTTCCTGGGACTTCACCAGGTTCCAAAAGTACAGCCCCATGACGATGGCCAGGAACAACTGCAGGTAGACGAGGATTCCGGAATCGAGCATGTTTTCGGCCCCTTAAGCTCTGCTTCACAAGCTAGGTTCTGCCTTTCACGCGAGGATTATGAGAGGACTTGCGGCGGGCAGGGAAGAAAGGAGTTGTCCCAAGCGCTTATGCAGCACTGCGTGACGTCCTGCGCGCCCGCGGACACGCGGTGGTGGAGACTTCCGTGGTCCTCGGCAACATCGCAGCGTGGAGGCTATACGACGTGTTGGGCTTCAAGCGCATGCAGGCCGACGAGTGGGCGTGCAAGTGGATGTGACCGCGGAGTAGCCGATCCAGTGCAAACCTAATTGGCACTGAAGCCCCCCGGAAGCCCGAAACCGAGGGTCAGTGCAAATCTAATTGGCACTGAAGCATCTCGGAAGCTCCAAATCGACAGTCAGTGCAAATCTAATTGGCACTGAAGCCCCCCGGAAGCCCGAAACCGACGGTCAGTGCAAATCTAATTGGCACTGGAGCCCCGGCGGGCGCATGACTGAAACGGCCCCCCGCGCTAGCGAGGGGCCGTTCATATATGCTCATCGCACTGCTTCACAGGTAACTGGCCTGCTACGCAGTCTCTTCCTTCTTTTTCACCTTACGCTCCTGCGTCACCAGCACGGGGCTGGAGCTGGCAAGAACAGTTTCTTTGGTTATGATGCACTTTGAGACGTCGCACCTGGATGGAAGGTCATACATGACCTCCAGCATCCGGTCCTCTAATACCGCCCTGAGGCCCCTGGCGCCAGTATTCCTGCGCATGGCCTCTTTGGCTACCGCGTGGATGGCGTCCTCCTGGAACTCAAGCGCGACCCCGTCGATAGCGAATATCTTCTGATACTGCTTCAGAAGGGCATTCTTGGGCTCCACCAGGATTTTGACCAGGTCCTCCTCGGATAGGGCGTCCAGGCTCACGACGATCGGGATTCGGCCCACGAACTCGGGGATCATCCCGAACTTCAGGAGGTCTTGGGGCTGGATCTTGGATAGGATCTCGCCGACATTGTACTCCTGCCTGGACCTGACCTCGGACTTGAACCCCATGACCTTCTGGCCAATGCGGTTCTGGATAATCTTCTCGATGCCCTCGAAGGACCCGCCGCAGATGAACAGGATTTCGGTGGTGTCCACCTGGATGAACTCCTGGTGGGGGTGCTTTCGCCCGCCCAGAGGTGGGACGTTGGCCACCGTACCCTCCAGGATCTTGAGCAGCGCCTGCTGCACTCCCTCTCCTGATACGTCACGGGTGATGGAGGGGTTCTCGGACTTTCGGGCGATCTTGTCGATCTCGTCGATGTACACGATGCCCTTCTCTGCCTTCTCGATATCGTAGTCGGCAGCCTGGACCAGGCGCAAGAGGATGTTCTCCACGTCCTCGCCCACGTAGCCTGCCTCCGTAAGGGTGGTGGCGTCGGCGATGGCGAACGGGACGTTCAACATCTTGGCCAGGTTCTGGGCCATATAGGTCTTGCCCACGCCTGTAGGGCCAAGCATCACGATGTTCGACTTTTGGATCTCGATGTCATCTGGGCTCTTGGTCTTGCGCCCGATGCGCTTGTAGTGATTGTAGACTGCCACGGACAAGATCTTTTTGGCCCTGTCCTGGCCGATCACGTACTGGTCGAGGAACGCCTTTATCTCTTTAGGCTTGGGGACGTCTTTCAGAGTGTCTTCTGTCTCTTCATCCAATTCTTCGGTGATTATCTCATTGCAGAGCTCGATGCACTCATCGCAAATGTAGACGCCAGGGCCGGCGATCAACCTCTTGACCTGGTCCTGGTATTTACCGCAGAAAGAGCACTTCAGCCCTTTTTGTTCTTCGAATCTGAACATCCCGTCACCTCGGTTATTTCGCGGTTTTGGCACCCGGGACGAGTATGTCGTCCACCAGACCGTACGCCTTGGATTCATCGGCGCTCAGCCAAAAATCCCGCTCGGTGTCTCTCTCTATCTTATCGAGAGGCTGGCCAGTGTGTTTGGCCAAAATCTTGTTGATGAGCTCTTTTGTCCGCAGGATCTCCTTTGCGGCGATCTGTACTTCGGTCGCCTGCCCCTGGACCCCTCCGAGAGGCTGGTGAATCAGGGTCTTGGCGTTGGGAAGGCAGTATCTCCTGCCCTTGGTCCCGCCCGCCAGCAGCACGGCAGCCATGCTGGCCGCAAGGCCGACGCAGATCGTAGAGACCGGCGACTTGATGTGCTGCATGGTATCGTAAATGGCCAGACCAGCGGTAACCGACCCGCCTGGTGAGTTGATGTATATGGAGACTTCCTTGTCAGGATCTTCAGCCTGAAGGAACAGAAGCTGGGCCACGACGAGGTTGGCTACTTGGTCGTCGAGTTGAGTCCCGACGAAGACTATCCTATCTTTTAGCAGCCTGGAGTATATGTCGTAGGACCGTTCGCCCCTGCCTGTCTGTTCAACAACCATCGGAACAAGGTAACCCATGTCTCGTACCTCCGTTTCTTCGAGATGGCGAGAGTTATCTTTTCCCGCCCACTTACATTATAGCATCCGGCGACGGGGCTCATTTGGCCTCCGGTTCGGCGGGCTTCTCCTCCGACGGCTCAGCAGGCTTCTCTTCCGATGGCTCCGCAGACTTATCCTCGGGTAGAGGGACGCCCGCTTTCTCGGCAGCGAGGACTGCGATCTTTTTGAGAGCTTCGACTCTCAGGAGGTTGTGCTCAATGTCGGCCAGCGCTCCGCGAAGCTCCAGAGTAGTCTTCACCGCTTCAACGTCCTTGCCGGTCTGTCTGGCCAGCGCCTCCACTACCTTATTGACGGCCTCATCGGAGACCTTGACATTCTCTTTGGAAATCACGGCGTCAAGCACCAGTTCCCGCTTAACTTCCTTTTCGGCTTCGGTCAAGAAGTCCTTGGCGATGTCTTCCGGAGCCCGACCCGTAGACCGCAGGTAGGAGTCGACATTGGCGCCTGCGTCCTGAAGTCTCTGGGCGAACCGCTCAAAGAGCTCCTCCTGCTTGCGCTCGATCATGACCTGGGGAATCTCCACCGTGGCCTTGGCAAGGAGGGCGTCCTCAACCTTGTCGCTCTGCTGCCGCCTTGCAGTGTCGGTCCTGGCAGCCAGCATGCGAACCCGCAGGTCCTCCCTCACTTCATCCATCGTCGCCTTTGAGAGGTTCTTGAGAAAATCTTCCTCAGAGGGGAAGTGCTTCCTGTGGCACTCCTTCACCTCTACTTGGAACTTTGAATCTCTGGGCTGTTCGGGCTGCTTAGTCTCGCCTTCCTTGACTTCATCGGAAGGGTATGTGCCGGTGAACTCCTTGACCTCGCCCTTCTTCATGCCCTTAAGAGCCTCGCCCATGCCCGGGACTAAGGCATTCTCGCGGCCCACCTCGACGTAGGAGAAGTCCTGGTCGATCTCCGCCTTAAACGAGCCGCCTTCGATGCCCTTTGCATGACAAGAGGCCGAATCGCCCGCTTCCAGAACCTGGCCTTCGTCCAACGGGCGGAGTTCGGCCATCCTCTCTCGCAGGTAATTGACCTGCCCATTCACATCCTCATCGCTGACTAAGGGGGGTTCGTAGGCAACCGATAAGTCGCTGTAGTCGTCAAGTTTCACTTCCGGGATGACAAAGACCGTGGCCTTGAAGGTCAGGGGCTCGCCCTGCTTGAAGTGGACGTCGTCGAAATCGGGGTCGTCCACCGGCTCAATCTTGGCTTCTTTCACCGCTTCGACGTACTGCTCGGGCAGCGCTTCCTTCATGGCGTCCTCGTACAGTACTTCCTTACCGAAGTGACGCTCCAGTATGTACCTGGGCGCTTTACCGCGACGGAACCCGGGGACGTTAATCCGTTTGACCACGGTCTTGTATGCCTTGTCGAGCGCGGTGTCCACGACACTTGCGGGGGCTTCAACAGTGAGAGATACTTTGGAACCGTCAAGTTTTTCCACGTTGACCTTTACCACAGTTTGGTCCTCCTTAGGAAAGCCAATCTTTACTATATTACCAGAAACCCAGGACGTAAAAAAAGCGGCATAGCCGCATCATTTGTTGGTGCGAGGGAGGGGATTTGAACCCCTACGCCTTAAGGGCACTGGATCCTAAGTCCAGCTCGTCTGCCAGTTCCGACACCCTCGCTCCTGCTCCTTATTATATTCTCGGAGAATCGTGGTGGGCCATGATGGACTCGAACCATCGACTCCCCGCTTAAAAGGCGGGTGCTCTACCACTGAGCTAATGGCCCAAACTTGGCTGGGGCGGCAGGGTTCGAACCTGCGGATGTCAGCTCCAAAGGCTGATGCCTTACCGCTTGGCCACGCCCCAGCAAAATGGTGCGCCCGGCAGGACTCGAACCTGCAACCCACAGATCCGAAGTCTGTAGCTCTGTCCAGTTGCGCTACGGGCGCCCGAACCGGGACTCTGAACGATCCATCAAAATTGGGGTGAATGACGGGGCTCGAACCCGTGGCCTCCAGGGCCACAACCTGGCGCTCTAACCAACTGAGCTACATCCACCACGCATCTCAACAACCCTATTTGGCGCGCCTGGAAGGAATCGAACCTTCGACTCCCTGCTTAGAAGGCAGGTGCTCTATCCACTGAGCTACAGGCGCGCTGGAGCGGGTGATGGGGATCGAACCCACGCCACCAGCTTGGAAGGCTGGAGCTCTACCATTGAGCTACACCCGCACGCTTAGCACTCTGCCAAACATGCAAAGCCGGTCGCCCGGCCGCATGCAATATTCTACCCGAAAGGGTAGATAGGGTCAAGGGAAGTTGCCCTGTTCAGGCTCATAACCGTCCAAGTCAAGGGCAGGCATTTGCCGCGGACCGCCGAGACCGCGTCATGGCCGAAGACGTGATGGCGTCCAGGAGGGCCGCGCGCGAGAGCCCGCTGGCTTTGGCCATTACACCGATGTAACTGGCGTGCGCGCGCTTCTCGATTCCCGTAAGGATGTGAAGACCCGCAAACGTGTTAATCTCCAGGACGTGGGGCAATCCTTCTTTGTCGACGATGGTGTCGACCCGGGCAAAGTCGCGCGCTCCAAGCACGTCGAAGACTCGCCTGGCGGTATCCTGGACCCTGGTCGTGGCCAGAGGGGACAACCGTGCCGGGCAGTGCATTATCTCCTTGTCCATCTTGTGCTCGTATGTATTGGTCTTAGCTCCGTTGTACTCGATCTCGAGCGGAGTCAGCGCCACCGGGGGATCGCCGATGATCCCCACTGTGACCTCCTGCCCCACGAGGTAGTTCTCGACGAGGGCCCCCTGCCCCAGACGGCAGACGATCATCTCGACTTGCCGGATAAGCGATGGCAGGTCGTAGACGATCGAGTCGTCGGAGACCCCGGAGCTTCCCCGTCCAGCGATCGGCTTGACAAACAGCGGGTATTGGAGAGGCTTCCTTGGCTCCCATCCCCTTCGGAGATCCTCGAGAGTCAATCCGCCGCCCGTCACCTTGCCCTCTCGGCCAATAACGACGAACGGCGATGTCCGCAGACCGGCATACATGAGGATTTTCTTTCGGGTAGCCTTGCTGGTGGTGACCAGATCAGGTCCCGACCCGCAATAAGGGATGCCCGCTGCATGAAGCAGACAGACCTCCTGGTCCGACGAGGCGTTGAACACCAGGTCGACCGAGAAGCGTCGCAGATCGTGAAGTGTTCTCGCAATATCGTCTCTGCGCCACTGGACCAGGAACGCGTGGTGGCCAGCGTCGGCCAGGCCGTCCCTCAGTAGTTCCGCCTCTTCCTGCGCATCGTCAGCAATCGCCCCGCCAGAAAACGCTTGCTGCATCTCGACGTTGCGGCCCGGGCGCCACAGGACCGCGATCCGCAGACTGTAACTCATGGCACTTTCCCCTCCTACTCAGTCCGCCTAAAGCCCGGCAGCCAGCCGGGTGCCGGGGACCGAGCCCAATATCGCCCCAACCCTGGCTTCTTCGATCAGCGGCGCGCGCGTGACGGGGTCGACCGCGACACAGGCTCCGCCTACGATAGAGGTTGATATGGCGCCGCACGCATGCGGATTGCCCGTAAGATGAGGGGCGTCGAGCAGGCCGGTTTGGATCGCCAGGGCCAGCGTCACGGGGTCGGTGAATGGGTCGCTGCCTGCAGCCTCCCCGCGGCGCATGTCGTGCAGTTCCTCTATCGCGTTAAGGAGCGTGCGGGCATCTTCCACCAGCCGGTCGCGCCTGCGCTGCACCGCGGTGTCCTTTGTCATGTCGGGCATCCCGGATAGGCAATTGCGGATTACTCCCCGGGCTATCTTGCAGCTCTCGATGACCTCGGACGCCTGCGCGATGTGCTGTCCCTCGCAGTAGCCCACTACATGCACGATGTGGGGACGCAGGTTCATGCTCACCAAAGTGGATGTAGCCAGCTGCCCTCGCGCCTGATCCAGGTCGACCGGGAAGCTAGCGAGCCCCGCCCTGACCTGTCGCCATACCCTGAAGTTCTCTCCCTCAAGCGTGCGGATGAGTTCCAGTTTGGCCAGCATCTTGCCGAGGTCCATCGCCGCGGTCGTGCCAGGAGGAGTGTTGAACATGAACTGGGCCACGTAGTTACGCACGCCGGCCTTCTTCGCGTTGTAGGCTGCCAGGTAGAAAGCCGCGACGGCCACCACGTCAGGCGCGTCGCGAAGGCTCCAGTGGTGGGACTCGTTGACTTCGACGGGTATGCCCCTCTCGGCGTGCCAGGCCATCGAACGCTGCCCTTCCTCAATCGACTCCGCAACGCCTCTGGGACCTCGCCTGTCCAGCACGTTATACCAGCACAGCGGCACTGCGGCCCATGCGTTGTGTATGGTGGTCCGGAGCACTTCGGCAAAGCGAATTACGTCGCGCGTTCCGCTGTAACATCGCATCAAAGGGTGATTGCCGCGCCTTCCGGCCTCGTACAGCGCCTCAAGGTCCGCGGAAGAGCGCATCGGGACTCCGCCCGATCCATCCTGGTCGTGGTCCATCTCGTCGGGCCGGAAGAAGCACTCTTGCGCGTTCTGGTCCGGGCCCAGGGATATCACGTCCAGGACGCCTGACTCGGCGATCTCCCGCACACCTCGCAGCGTGTTATCCATCGATGGCAGGCCGAAGTGGTGCCTCAGAATCGGATACGGCGCCTTGCTCTCGATGCGGCCGACCACGTCAGCGGGGTAATCCTCGCGCCGCTTGGCCGAAGAGACGCCGCGGAGGAAGGCGATGACCTCGTCGACGTCCTCACGACCGGAAAACACGGCGCGGAACATACCTTCGGCTTCAGCTACTTCAGCGACAGGCGGGGTTCCCCCAAACAGGAGGTCAGGTGATATGCCTCGCTCCGCGAGAGCCTCTTTTAGCCTCCGAAACAGGTTCCTTGCGGCGTCCGGGTCCAACCTGTATCCAACAGCAAGCACTTCCGCCCGTTCCTTTTCCGCTATTTCCGCTGCCTCCTCCGGCGATTTCGCCGCACCGGCGAAGACCGTCCGGTAGCCCTGTTGCTCCGCCAAGTCCAGGAAATTCAGGACTCCCGCCACGTGCACGCAGTCACCCAAAGACAGTCCGATCATCCGGCGATTTCTGGACAATCTGCAACGCCCTCCTTTACGAGCAATTTGAGATCTCCCAGGCTCATGCCTTCGATCCCCATCTCCCGCGCGTCCCTGCCCTGGCCCCAGAAGTCCTGCCCCAGAAGACCTTCCGCCACTGAGATGACTGACCGGAGTACCGGGGCGCGCAGGCCGACAAACTCCGCCAAGTGGACCAGCGGGACCAAGCTGAACGGCACGTCCTCATGAATGTAGCGTGTATCCAGGGATTCCGGCGCCAGTATCCCGCGGTACGACGTGTTGCTCTGTATACCGTCGTACAAGCTGCCCGCGCTGACTCCGTAGGTGTCGCGCAGCCACTCAAGGGCTGAACGCGCGTTCACGCCCAGCGCCCGCGCAATGGTCATGCGTTCCGCGTCGAGACGTTCGAGCAGACGGGCAACCGATCTCGAGATCCCGCCCATGTAGTGCTCGTACTTCTCTCCCGCCTCCAGCCTTGTGACATTGAACAGCGCGGGTACAGGATGGAAAATGGCCCCCATGTTGTCCAGGCTTGTAGCCAGCACGTTTTCACCTGGCACGAACTGAGGAAAGGCGGTCCGTATTGTCTGGAGGACCGAGATGGTCATCTCGGCCGGAAGAGCGGCCAAGCTCACATGCTGCTTCACACCGTAGACATGCGACTTTCCGGGCTCAAGCGTGCGGCTCGCGTAGATGAACGTGTTGGTCTCGGCCACGGTCACGTCGGCCTGGCAACCCGCGCGTTCCAGGTTGCTCCTAAAGGCCAGCGCCCCTCCCGTCCTTCCCGGGTTTAGGACAACCACCTGGCCGTCGTGAAGATGCGGCGCAAGCATCCTCGCCACATCGCGGTGGCCCGACGCCGGGACAGTCACCATGAGGACTCGGACATCCTGGATCGCCAACGACAGGTCTGTAGTGACCAGACGTGGGACCCCCACGCCCTCTATCGCGCCTTCAAGGTGTATGCCGCCCAAAGCGTTGAGCGCTTCCACCTTGCCCGGCGACCGGTTCCAAAGATTCACCGGGAACCCACGTAGGGAAAGGTAGCCGGCCATGGCCTGGCCTCCGTTGCCGATCCCGAGGACGGCGAATGCAGGAAGACCTGCGACTGCCATATCGACTCTCTCCGCGTTCATGATGCAACCCCCCTCTTGAGTGCGCCCTCTAGGATCCGTTCCACGAGAGCCCTAAACGTGAACCCGCCCTTTCCGGCCATCCTGGGGAGCTCGCTGTAGCCCGGCATGAGGCCGGGCAGGGTGTTAATCTCAAGCACGTAGAGTTTTCCTTCTGACGACACGCGGATGTCCACTCTGGCCAAATCCGTGCAGCCTACCGCATTGAAGGTCTTTAAAGCGAGGTCCTGGAGTTCGACCACGCTCTCGGGAGGTATCTCCGCCGGACATACCGGCTCCACAGCGTCGCGCGACTTCACATCGTAGGTGTACATGCGACCCTTCTTGAACACGATCTCCTCCACCGGCAGCGCCTGCGGCTGTGGATAGCCGACGAGACCCACGGTGAACTCCCGTCCATTCACGAACTCCTCGACGAGGACGGGCAGGCCGTAGCGTTCGGCAATGAGCCTGACCTGGGCAAGAGCAGCGTCTGGGTCGGACACCACGCTAGATTCCGAGATGCCGACGCTGGACCCTTCGGCGGCAGGTTTTACGATCACGGGGAAATCCAGGCCCTCAGTGATCTCGGGACCGGCAAGCGCCGTGTCCTGGACAACCTTGAACTTGGGAGTAGGTATCCCGTAGATACCCATGGTGGCCTTGGTCAGATGTTTGTAGAGGCCGAGCAGGTGGCTGAAAGGACCCGAGCCGGTAAAGGCGAAACCTGACATTTCGAGCATCGCAGCTATGTTCGCTTGGTCCCTCTTGGTCCGGTAGCCCGTAGCCAGGTTGAACACGGCATCGGGGTTCACTGTATTGAGGCGGTCGAGCAGCGACGGGCTCACCTCGACCACTGTGACCTTATGGCCCAGCTCGCCCAGGGCAGTGCAGACGGCGTCTGTTGTCACCTGGGACTGCTCCTTGGCATGCGGATCATGAGCGTAGAACGCCGAGCTCCTGTGGTTGACGACGACGCAGATGTGCGGCAAATGACATACCTCCCCCGGAGTAGTGCCAGCAGGGGGTAGTTTGAACCCGCAAACGATCAAGGACTGAAATAGCTGCAAAGACCGTGTGCGGTGACTGGCCGGGAAGAGGCTCTAGACGAGGCGGCAGGTGCCGCCAATGAGGCCGCCTTCCCTTTCCACGCTTACGAGGTTAGCTGACGGGCTCGGGCTGAAAAGGATTAGCCCTACGCGAAAGCGATTAGCCCCAAGGAACCGGTTCCCCCGCTCCCTCCGAAAGGAGAGATTCAGCGATCAGGCGCAAACAAACACTGCTGGTTAGGTGAACTATATCCCCGGGTGGCAAACCCTGTCAAGACTAGGCGGGCTTTAGGCCTACTGGAACTACCTCGCAGAACCGAGGCTAGGTGGAGGCTCGTAGAACCTGGTCCGGGCTCTTCTCGCCCAACCATACGGCTGCAAACGCTGCCTTGATCCTGTCCAGATACCCGAGCCAACCCGCACGTTTCCCGGTCTGCCGGGGGTGAAGGACCCGTCCTCGTCCGCCCAGCAGCCACCAAAGAAACCAGCCCAGGCTTGGGGCCACCACCCGGGGTAGGTGGGCACAAAAGCCGTCCTGCCGCCCTGCTCGTATGCCGCCAGCGCGCCGTCAAACTCTTCAATCGTGGGAGGAAGCCTGCCACCGTCGAACACGGTGCCCCGGACGGCAGAAAGATTCAGGTAGAGCGTGCAGTACTCAACACGGGCACGTGCCATCCTCATCGCGTACTCCTCAGCATCCTGGAGTGGGCCAACACAGCCCACGGATGGGCGCAGTCTTTCTTCTCGTCGAAGTAGAACCGCAGCACCTGCTGCTGGCCCTGGGCCTCGAAGAACAGGGTTCGCTCGTCGCTGGCCTTAACCGGGAACTCCTCGCCCTCCATCGTGAGTTTGAGGGCGCCGTCTTCCATAACGAGCGTGATGTTGCCCCCCTCGTCGCTCCGGTAATTGCCACAGAACCTGGTCGCGTGATCCAAAGGCGCAGACCACTCGGTCTCGAGGCTCTTCAAAGTCCAAAGGGGTAGGCCTAGGACTGTGTTTACCGCCGCAAGCCAGATGGCCGCTGCCGGGACGCCGGTGACGTTGGTGAGGACCGCCGCGGTTATCCCCTTCTCAGGGGTAAAACCGAAATTGGACGAGACACCTGGCTGACCACCGCTGTGCTCGACCAGGGTGATCCCGCGACCGTCGTAGTCAGGCGTCACACCGAGAGCGAAATTGTAGTCGGTCTTGCGTGCAGTCCTGTGCATGGGAGTCGTCCACATGCGCCGGAGGCCCTCTTCCGAGACAATGCGCGTGCCGTTAGCCGCAACACCCCCGTTGAGGTAGACCTGGCCGTACTTCATGAGGTCCAGCACGCAGGATCGCACTCCCCCGCCCACCTCGTAAGTCCCCAGAACGGGCCAGGGCTGCTCCTCGTGCGCTCCGGTCTTCTTGTTGTACACGTACGGGGTCGAGACGTCCCCGAGCTTCTCCAGCTCCTCAAGGTTATAGGTAGACCTGTTCATCCCCGCTGCATCCAGGATGTGCCCCGTCATGTAGCGCCTGTATATCTGGCCTGTCTTGCGCTGGATGATGAGGCCGTTTAGAAGAAACGTGTCGTTGCAGTAGCTGAAGTACTCACCCGGCTTGCCCAGTAGCTCATACTCGGCGGAGGCCAGATACTCCACGTGCCGGTCAAAACCGGTAATGTCCTGGCGCCTTTTCATAGGAGGCAGTCCGGTGGTGTGGGACAGGATGTGGCGCATCTTCACGTCTTGCATGTCGCCCACGCCGGTGAGGCTGAACTCGGGGATGTGCTTTGTGACCGGATCGTCAACCGAGAGTAGCCCCCGGTCGGCCAGTTGAGATATGGCCATCGCGGTAAAGGACTTGCTGACGGAGGCGCAGCCAAAAATCGTCTCGGGCGTCACCGGCTCCCCCAAGTTCACATTCTTGACACCAAAGCCCTTGGCGTACAGGACTTCCTTTGGGTCGCCTACCGCCACCGCCGCTCCGACCATGTGGTTGTCCGTCATAACCTGTTGAACGTACTGCTCAAATGCCGTCCAGTCTTGCTTCTCCATGTACAGCCCTCCCGGTGTCGAAGTTCGCGCCTTACCGAATTCGCTGCTACCGAGCTAGACCCCTACCGCCCTGCCGTCCCTTCTGGGGTCCGCTCCGCCGTGAAACTCGCTGGACCGAACATCAAGAAGTACTCCGTGCGCTCCCCCAAAGAAATAGTCCAGGTCGGACCTGATCTCCAGATGGTGGCCTCTTGCCCGGAGTCCCTCTCGCGTGCTCTCCGCGATTCGCCCTTCCAGGAACAGCGGGTCATCCTCCACATGAATACGCGGCGAGTTGATGGCCTGCTGAATGCCCATGCCGTGGTCCAGTACGTTGGAGAGGACTTGCGCAACCGCTGTGATGATCCTCTTGCTGCCTGGTGAGCCCACCGCGAGGAATGGCCGGCCGTCTCTTAGTACAATTGTAGGAGACATGCTGGACAGCGGTTTCTTTCCCGGCGCCACGCTGTTGGGACCGCCCGGCACGGGGTCCAGGTCGTGCATCTGGTCGTTCAAGATGAACCCATATCCGGGCAAGACCACACCGCAACCAAAGAAACTCTCGACTGTCTGAGTGAGCGAGACCGCGTTTCCCCGGCTATCCATGACCGAAAGATGGGTCGTGCTGTGGCCTTCGTAGTTGGAGGGGCGCCCGGCGTCACCTCTCGCAGCACGCGCCGGATCGAAACCTGCGATCCTGTCACGAGCATAATCCTTGCTGAGCAAGCCTTGGAGGGGGATCTTCACGAAAGCGGGATCGCCCATGAACGCTTGGCGGTCAGCGAAGGCGCGCCTAAACGCCTCAGCCAGAAGGTGCAGCGATTCGGGAGAACCGTGCCCCATCCCGCGCACGTCAAAACCCTCCAGCATGTTCAAAATCTCAACCACATGTGTGCCACCTGAACTTGGCGGAGGGGACGATATGATCTCGTAGCTCCGATATGTCCCTCTAACAGGTTGCCTAAGAACGGGCCGGTACGACTTCAGATCCTCGAGACTCACGAGTCCGCCGTGGGCCTCCATCTCCCGTGCTAGGGCCTGAGCGATCTCCCCCTGGTAGAAGGCTTCGGGGCCTTTCTCCCCAATCAACCGCAAAGTGCGGGCGTAATCGGGGTTGACCAGGGTGTCTCCCAACTCGAAGGGTTGTCCCCCCTTCAGATAGATGCGCGCGGCGTGAGAGAACTTGCGCAGCCTGTCGACGTTTCGGCCCATGGCCGTCTTGAGGAAGGGTCCGACAGGGATCCCTCTATCAGCAAGTTCGGCGGCAGGTTCAATGACTTCGGATAGCGACTTGGTCCCGTACAGTTCAAGGGCCTTGGCCATCCCGGCCACCGACCCGGGCACGGCCACCGCCTTGTGTCCTATCTCGTTCTCCCGGCCTAATACCTGGCCGTTAACGACCTCGTACATATTGGGGGTGGCAGATTTGGGAGCGACTTCGCGGTAGTCGATGAAAGCGGTCTGGTTCCGTCCCGCACTCGCTTCGGCCATCCTCACCAGCATGAACCCTCCACCACCGATACCGGAGGTGAAAGGCTCTGCCACGCCGATGGCGAACGCGGCGGCAACTGCGGCGTCCACCGCGTTCCCGCCGCTCCTCAGCATCCCGACCCCGGCCTGTGAGGCAAGCGGGTGGGCGCTGGATACCATGCCATTGCGGGACATAACTTCCTGATGATCGGCCATGCCAGAGATTCCTCCTCTATTGAACATGGGGCCCAAAATCGGGCCCCACTCCAATCCATCAGCTCTCCTTGACCAAGACTACAGAAGGCAGTTGAACAGGAACTTGAACGTCCCGTGGGCCTGGGCCCTGAACTGGGTTCTGAAGCCGATGAGGACGACTTCGCCCTTACCGCACTTGGCGGCTATCATGCATGGCTTTCCGACCATCTTCTCGGCACCGATGAGCCAGCCGCTCTGAAGCAGGTCGCCGGCCGGATACTCGGCGACGATCCGGTAGTCCTCGGGCTTAGTCATCTCGGTTATCTCGAACGTCGGGCTACCCTGGTTCAACACCAGCGCCTGCTCGGGCATGCCATACGCTAGCCTGTCGCAGGTGTGGACGTTCACGTGCAGCGTGGAGCCGTTGCAGTAGAAGTCCTTCCAACTGGCGTTAGCCACCACGTTCCGCACCTTCAGCCCACAGGTCTCGATGACCCAGTCCGAGGACGTATCCATCGCCACCAGCTTGCCGCCGTCCTTCACGAACTCGGCGACTGCCTTCTGCCCGTCCTTGCCCAGCCCCGTCTTGAACTCGGGTGGCATCGCGGGAATGGGCCATGCCCTGGCGTTGGGGTTGGTTTCGGGGACGTTGTCCGGCCCCATCAGCAGCCTGGTCCTGTCGCCGGGGATGATTAGAACGTCCACTTTATCAGCAAGTTCCCCGCCTTTCACGTCGGCGTCCATGATGGACACGTAGGGGAACTCGAACTTATCCAGGACATACCGGGTCCATCCTTCATCCATGTTGCCGCCCCAGTACCTCTGGTACATGCCGACGCGGAGGTGCTTGACCTCGCGCTTGGTTACGTCAGGCGCTGCGCTCACCGGGATGAACGGCACGCCGAAGTCCTTGGAGACACCCAGGATGGTGTCCTTGAGGCCAGCGACGCTTTCAACGTAGAAGGCGCCAACGAGAGGAGCGCAAGAGCAGTGCGCATCCTCGCTCCCCTTGACGGGCCCGTCCAGCCTCCATATCTTGGCGCCCTTGTTGAGGAGGCGGTTGACGGCCAGGAAGGTGTCGTTGAGCCTGGGATCCAGCAGATAACCGGCCGCGTCTTTGACCTCGGGCTGTACCTTCGAGACCTTGGTCACGACCTCGAACTCGCCCGCGAACTTGGGATCGATGGCGACCACGTCCACGCCCATGAACTCCCCGATTGTATCGGTCGCGGTATCGTACATGATTGGCGAGCCGTCGGGGTTCCTGGTCCAGTAGCTGTCCGGGTAGAATGTGCGCCCCAAGAGGAACTTCAGGACACCCATCTTGGGCTGATCCATGAAGAGGACGTAGGTGCCCTCGGGGAATACTTGGCCGCCGACCCTGAACTCCTTCTTCGACCGCTTCACCTCCGCGCCCTGGAGGAGCATCAGCTCGACCAGTTTTAGCGCTGTGAGCGGGTCATTGTTCCTGCACGGCGAAATGGCAAAGGCATAAGGCTTCCCTTCGGCGCCGCGCACCGTCTGGCGCGAGGCCTTGAGGTAGGCGTTCCAAAGGACTTTCTCCCTGTACCTGGCGCAGATGTCCAAGAGGGCCCACGCGGAAATCTTCTGCTGCTCAACTATGTCACGCAGGCGCCACCATCCGCCCGGCCAGGGGTGCGGGAAGTTGGTCTGGGCCTCGTACTTGGGCATCGTCTTCTGGCTGGCCCCGCGGAGCTGGTGAGGGTGCACGTACAGCGGGGTCGCGAGCCTGGCGCTGGCTGATTCGGTCAGCATGCCTGCTATGTTGTGGTGAGTCGTGATCCAGTGGAAACCGAAATGGCCCCACCCGGGGTACTGGGCGTTGTTGAGGATGCCGGTCTTGCCTTGCTCCTCGAGGGTGTACGCCATGTGCGCGCCAAACCACGAGTCCTCGCGCCACACCAAGGGGTCGGCATGAGGGCGGATAGCGTCGGAGTAGGGCGCAAGGAACAGGCGGGCGCCGTTGGGCCCCATGTGGTGGTGGTCCTGGTAAGCCTGCGGGTGCCACTCGGTAAACACAAGTTTCGCCATGTAGCGGGACTCAGGAAGGTTCAATGCGAACGCGTCGCGGTTGTTGTCGTGGCCCGCGTACTTGTGGTACAAAAACGGCGTATTGCCGCCCTCGTACTCTGTCCCCAGCCACTTGTCGTACCAGTCTGTGACCATGATCTGGCCGTCAGGGTTGAAGCACGGAACCATGAGGAAAATGACGTTTTCGAGGATCCGCTTGTTGTCCTCACAGTCGCCGGCAATGAGGTCATAGGCAAGTTCGGGAGCCATCTGGGTTCCGCCGATCTCGGTGGCGTGAAGGCTCATGCTTTGGCACACCACCGCCTTGCCCTCTTTGACCAGCGCCTTGACTGCCTCCTCGGTGAGGCCGCGGGGATCGGCGATCTTCCCGTTGATCTCCCTGTAATGCTCCAGATTCGCAAGGTTCTCGGGAGACGAGATGATCGTGAGGAGGAATGGGTTGCCTTCGGTGGACGGGCCCATGTCCACCACCTTTACGGCGTTTGATTCGGACTGAATCTTGTAGAAGTACTCGACGATCTTGTCCCAACGCGCGATCTTCCTGTCAGAACCAAGCCTATAGCCGAAAAACTCTTCGGGGGTAGTGATCTTGGGAGAGGGTGCTTTTGCCGCCATGGTAGGGGTCACTCCTTTCTGACGGTTACATCTTCGCCGAGGACGGGCTGTTTCCTACTGTGTGCTAAACATTCACGACTTGCCGCATTCTCTCGAAGACGACTGCCAATACGATGATGGAGACCAGCATGGCAATGTTTGAAGCAGAAGAACCGATGAGACCCGCCTGATATGCAAGCGCGCCGGCGTTGAGCAGTGCGTGAAGCGCGACCGCTCCCGCGTATCCGCCTGGCGCTGAGGCGCCGCTCGAGGCGACGCCATTTACGGCCACTGAAGTCATGACACCGTGAGCGAACGCAACAAGCAGGCGCTCGGACATGAAGCCCGTGAAGTAATAAAACGGCAGGCCGGCGTCCATCCGGCTCTGGGATATCCCCCAGGCCAGGTACCACGCTTCGCCCAACCCAAACCCAAACCCTGAAGCCATCCCATACCGAAAGGGCATCCGCGGCGAGGCAAGGGACTGCCGGATATCGGGCACTGCCAGGGGCAAAAGTTTGGCCGCCTCCTCCACCAAAGGCGCGACCCAGAGCACCAACCAAAGGAACCTCCACGGAGCGGAGCCGGACACCGAAGGCCAGGTGATACGCTCAATGCCGGTGATGACCGGGGTCTTCACGTAGACATTCGCCAGCGCGCTGAGCGGTAGCCCGATGAGGAACGCGATCAGGATATTGCGGTCCCTGCTCCAAGCATCCCAGGTCCACGCGGCAATCGCCCCGACCACGATGGTCACCGCTACCGCCACCCAGAGGATCCCGTTCATCACCGCGCCTCCAAGAACCCCTCCAATTCCGAGAGGAACTCCGCCTCGTCGGCTGGGGTCACGCCGTACTTCTTCTTCCCTGTCTCGATCAGTATGATCCCCCTGAGAGACCTGGTTGAACACATCACGACGACGCCAACCCCTCCGTAGGGGATTCCGCCGAGCGCAAACCCGGGAAACCGGGTGCTGGACCAAGCCGTCATCCGGAGGTCAGTCTTGGTGACTCTCAGCAGGATCGCTCTCCTTCTGACACGTTGACCTTTGCACGCTGGGCGTAATATGATTCTTGGTGATTGTTTTGTACCCTAAATATCCGAGCGGGGACTTCTTCAATGCCTAGAGAGCAACAGGAACCAGACAACACCTACAAAGACGAATCGCAGGCCCAGGTCCAGCCCCCGGCGGATGAGGCCGCAGCTGAAGCTGCGCCATTGCAGCGTGGACGAGTCCGGAAGCTCGACCTACTCGGCCGCAGCGTAGAGCAGAACATATGGTTCCTCGCGGGTCCTCTCATCGCTGAAAGACTCCTCCAGTCGGTCGTCGATTCGGCCGACATGGCTATGGTCGGGCGAGTAGGCGCGGCCGCCGTCGCCGCAGTCGGACTTTCCAACCAGATCTCGATGATCGCGACCGGCTTCTTCGACGCTATCAGAGTCGGTACGACCTCGGTCATCGCGCGGCGCGTCGGCGCAGGCAGGAACGAAGAGGCCCAACAGACTTTGCGACAATCCCTGCTTATCGCGGCCGTCATCGGCATCATCTCCTTCCTCATCTTCTCTGCGTTCGCAGGGACCTGCCTTAAGCTCATGGGAGCCGAGGCGGATGTAATCGCGCAGGGCACCAAGTACTTCTGGTGGAAGGGCCTGTCTTTGGTCTTCGAGTATGTGACCATGACCTTCGCCGCAGGTCTGCGCGGTTCAGGCGACACCAAGCTGCCGATGTGGGTCGGGATGGTCGTGAACGGCCTGAATTTGGTCGGCAATTACCTGCTCATCGGCGGCAACTACGGATTCCCCCAGATGGACGCCGAAGGCGCCGGACTGGCAACCGCCTTCGCCAGGTTCGTCGGGATGCTTATGATAATCGGCATCACTACAACCCGTCCGAACCCCCTGAAGGAGTGGTTGAAAGGGTCTTTCAGGCCCGACAAAGAGGCGCTGGGTAATGTGCTGCGTATTGGCGTACCCGCCTCGGGCGAAAGGCTCACCCTTCGCGGGGCCCAGCTTGTGTACACCAGAGCAATCGCAGGCCTCGGCACCGCCGCCTACGCTGCGCACCAAATCGCGCTTCGCACCGAGTCCATATCGCTTGTCCTGGGCTTTAGTTTCGGGGCCACCGCTACTACTCTTGTGGGCCAGTACCTGGGGGCGGGCGATCATGTGAACGCGGAGAAGGCCGCCAGACGCTCCCAACAGATTGCCACCCTCGCCATGGGCTGCGCCGGTGTCTTGCTGTTCATCTTCGCTCCGGTCGTGGTGAAGCTGTTCATCCCCGACAACCCCGAGGTTGTTGCTTTGGGAGCCAGCGTCGTGCGAATCGTAGCGATTGCGCAACCGTTCATGGCGGTGAACCACGTCCTTGCGGGCAGCCTGCGTGGCGCGGGCGACACCGCGTGGGTCATGTACATTACCGGCGCCAGCGCCTGGGGCGTACGGGTGGTCTTGACCTACCTGTTGGTGGGAACTCTTGGCCTGCACCTGCAAGGAGCATGGTACGCCATGGTCCTGGATCTCATCTTGCGCTCACTGCTGTTCAGGTGGCGATTTGGGACGGGGAAGTGGAAGGAGATCCGAGTCTAGTTTCACTCCCCCGAGATCACAAGCTTGTTGAACCGGATGGACTTCGGTCCATGGTAGTCGCCTGACTTCATCATTTCCCTGCTCATCCGGCAATCGCAGAAGGCGTCGAGCACGTTGCCGGCGACAGACCCGCCCTTCAGCGGCCGCTTGGTCCCGGCGGCCCCAATTTCGTATCCCAGCCTGATTTCGCTCACGAAGTCGCCGGTCACTGGGTTCGCTCGGAGGTCAGCGAAAGAGACCAATTGGATTCCCGGGCCCTGGATTAGCTCCGCCTCGGAAGCGGTCCCGGGTCCGACCACGACGTTGCCGGAAGTGCCTGTGGCCCGAATGCCCAAGTAGTCGGCGAACCTCTTGTTCGCCATGATGCTCCGGACGCGGCCACCCTTGAGGATCTCTACACGCTGCGCAGGCAATCCCTCCTCATCGGCGGGGGCGGAAAGCGTCCCAAAGGGAATCGTCCTGTCGATTGCCAGGTCGAGCCCATCGCCCTTGATCTCCTGGCTAAGCAGGCTGTCGCCGATCTTGGTCTTGAAGATGCCGCGGTAGAGCGACCGGGCATCGGATCGGGAGAAGAAAGGATCGAACAGGTTGCCCAACGAGTCCCCGCTGATGACTACGGGACCGGTCTGCGTCTTGGGCATAGAGACACGCAGCATGTCGCGGGCGAAGGCCGCCCGCTCCCCCGCCACTGCTGCCATGTCCAGGTCCGCGGCTGAACGTACCCTCAACGAGTGGTAGTTCTCAGACTCAAGCCCTTCATCTCGGGAGACCAGGACAAACTCCATGAAGGCGCGGGTCGCCGGATATGAGTACGCGGCGCCCTGGCTGTTCAGGAACTCGATCTGGTCGTCATAGACAAAGAACTCGGCAGCCGACAGCCTAACCTTGGGTTCGGACTTGACTGTGGTTAGAAGCGCTCCGCGCCACCCCTCGATGGTCTCACCTGGACGCTCGGCGAGAGCGGCATCCCTTACTCGGACGTCCGGTTGAACGAACGGCCCGGGCAAGGCATGAGCAGGGTTCCCGGCCAGAGAAGCCATGTACACCGCTCGATCGATCCTGGCCGCGCAATCCTCCATCTCACCAGAGGCAAAGGTCAGTGTTGACGAGCCTCTCTTCCCATCCTGATCGTGGTATAGGATCACGGCGGCGGTTTCAGCTAGGACTGAGCGCTCGCTCTCCACCGATTCGCCGATGAGGTAGATCTCATGCTGGACGGTGCGGACCTTCCGGATCTGCCAGTCGTGAACCCCCTTGTTACCCTTGAGGGCTTGGACGATCGCCTCCAACATCAGCCCAACCTCGCTTTCATCTTCAGGTGAGGGCCACCCATTCCCACTCGGACGAATTCCTTGTAGCCCTTCCCGCAGCCTCCGCCGTACAACTTGATATCCCGTCCAACCATGTCGATGCTTCCGAGGAGGTCGGGGACGTACCCGGTCAGGCCGACCTGCGGGTGGAACTTGTCAGTGAGCTTCCCGTGCTCGATGACGCGCCCCCAAGCGAGGATGCACTGGACTCCCCAGTCCTTGGGGTCCTCCATCCCACTTTCCGTCGGGCCCAGGTAAATGCCCCGATCGATACTGCTGATCATATCTTCTAGCCGGTCTTCGCCGGTTCCAAAGTAGGTATTGGTCATCCTGGGATACGCCTTGTTAACATCCTGCCTGCGCCCGTTAGCCGTGCGCGGGATCCCAAGCCGCATCGCGGAATTCAGGTCGGTCAGACCCTGGATGAACACGCCGTTTCGCAGGATCTGAGTTTTGGATGCGGGCTGCCCTTCGTCATCGAAACCGTAAGCGCCGTATCCTCCAGGGTAGGTTGGGTCGTCGAACAGGTTCACCTTCAGAGAGCCGACCGCCTTCCCCAGGTACTCCCGGGACTTGGCCCTGCCCTTCAGAAACATGTCGGTCTCCACCCCGTGGCCGAAGGCCTCGTGAGCGATCAAGCCGGCCGCGCTGGGGGATACCACAACGCCGTAGTACCCCGGCTCGACAGGAGTAGCCTTGAGCAGGCCGAGGATTCGCGAGGCCACGTCATTCCACTGGGATTCGTCAATGGTCGCCAGTTCGAAGCCGCCGGTGCCTCCGTTGGCCTCGCCGTCGTAGCGGACCACCCCGCCTTCGCGGAAGACGTCGTTAAAGCCGAAGGTCACGCGGCCTATCCTCTGGGACATCTCAGAGAGCCGGCTTACAAACAGGCTCTCGACGTGATCCTCCGTGTAGGAGCACTGCGCCTCGACGACCCTGGGGTCCAGGGAGGCTGCGCGCTCGCGCCCCTTGCGGCAGAGATCCACCTTCTGTTCAAGAGAGACAGTATCGGGGTCGATCTGCTGCGGAGTCCGGTACGATAGGCTGGTCGCCGGGCCGGTGGGGACTTCGAGGGCGCCGTCTCCGGCCTTCACCCGGCCTGCCCTCCCCGCCAACTCCTTGGCGGCAGCTGCAAGCCCGTTCACTGACAGGTCGCCCGTAGCTACCTCGCAAAAGCGCTCACCGTTCCACGCTGCAAACACCGCACCCGCCGTCGGCCCGACCTCATCAACCCGTTCCTCACTGGACGAGGATCTAACGCTGAGCGTACGGCTGCGCTTAACCAGCGCGGATGCATATGGAAACCTATGTTCAAGGTCTAGCACCAACTGGTGCAGAACAGGCGCCAGCCTGTCCTGGATGGGATCCATGGAGAACATCTCCCCTCTTATCCTCTGTTTGCCCTTCTCCTGCAAAACCGTATAATGTGAGTATGAGTCGGGGAGTGGCGCAGTTGGCAGCGCGCGTGGTTTGGGACCACGAGGCCGCAGGTTCAAGTCCTGTCTCCCCGACCATCGTGTTTCTGAGAGTTCGTGGACGTGGCCCTGATTATCCAGGACAGTGTAGAACCTCTTTCGTAGCAAACATTGTATCCGAGGCGACTCAGAGACGCAGTAGCACTGTCTATGTAGGTAAAACACTCCTCTTCGAATTCCTCAAGCATATCCGTTCGCCCCTCGCTGCGAAACCGCTGGGACAGCCGGTCGGCTTGTGCTTCACTCTCAAACATGAAGTCGCCGATGATGATGAACCCATCGGGCTTCAGCACTCTGTGCATTTCAGCGTAGGCCTTTTCCTTCTCTTCGGGCGTAAGGTGATGAAAAGCGAAGGTCGACACAATTCTGTCAAAATGGCTGTCAGGGAAAGGAATGTCTAGAAAACTTCCTACCTTCAGTTGCACTGGGAGGCCCTTTTCGCGGATTTTGTCCATCATCTTGGGAGATATGTCTATCCCGTAGAGATCCATCTTCTGCGGCATTCGCTCTGTTAGGAGCCCTGTTCCTATCCCTATGTCCAGAATCCGAAGGCTTCGACCAACCGGGATAAGCTCTGCTACCCTGTCCAATATCCCAAAATAGTTCTCTCGAATGTAGTCGCCGGGATCTGCCAGAACCTGCTTGTCATATGAATCCGCCTGCGAATCGTGACATCCGTTCATCCGGTTCAAGCCTATCCTCCTTCCCAGTTTACAGCCGATGTGGATCGCTCTCTTGCCCGCTGGGCCTGAAGAAGGGCCTTGGCTTTCACTTCGTGGATGATATCGGGTACCCCCCACGGCGGATGCTACTGACAAGTGTCTCTTTGGGTCATCGTGGGCGTTCAACACCCAGTTCTTACTTGTCTTCCGTCAGGCATTTTCTGAGCACAACATCCCACGAGAGATCCGGTCCAGTCAAGCGCTTGCTGATTGCGTTCATGTAGGTAACAAGATCGGCAGCGGTCATCTCGACAAGGATGTCGGGCTTTGTATGAGTTTCCTTGCCTCGGATGTCAATTATGAGGGCAGGCAGAGACCCCGCTGTCGCCATGAACTCCTTGAGAACATCCATATCCTTATCGGGATTGGGGAGCATCTGCCGTATGCGTATGTACCCCGCTTTACCTTCAACGATGGCAGTATGGAAGTTGCCGGTGTCTGTGTCGTCGCCCGAGTCTTGCCCCCCACTCCGTTGAGCAGGAAGGCGTTCGGTGCCTTCTCTGGCGCCGAAGCCGATGGTATCCTCCTGGAGTCAGTTTCGACCCCTGGATATGGTTTCCTTTCTACCCAGCAAAGCAACTAGTTCGACAAAAGCCACAGACAGTCAGAAGGACAAAGCACTGGCCAGCTAGTAGTCACCTTTTGATCCAGGGGAAGGGGGACCGATGTGAGAAAGAGGTCGTTCTCCTACCGAGCAGTGCTGTTGACCCTCTTCGCCCTGCTCCTGGCAGGGCTCCTCTCGGGATGCTCTCCCAACTGGCAGGATCTGACTACAGAGCAGAAGCTGGAGGACTTCAATTTCCTGTTCGGCATCCTCAAAGACAACCATCCCTACCTGGCTCTTAAGGCCAGAAACGAGGGGTATGATTGGCTTTCCCACGAAGGTGAGTTCGAGCAGGCGATCAGAGAGAGTGCGGACGATGCGAGCTTCGCCCAGGCCATTGCCTGGATGCTCAGACAGGTCAACAACGGCCACACGAACGTCCTGCCGGCGGCAAGCGTTCAAAGCACGGCGGGCTGGAACGAAAAGCCCTGGAAGGACGTGGCCCGCTTGACGAGCGAGGCCCGCATGAACTACTGGTACAGTCTCTGCTATCCGCCAGCGAGTGTCGCGTCACAGGGCAAGTACCCTCCGTTCCTCGCAATCTACAACGGAGGGCAGTATGTGGTTGTAAGGGTCGCACCGGAACAGGCCATTCAGAGCTACGTCCAGGTAGGCATGACAGTGCTGCGGGTAGAGGACCGCCCTGTCAGGGAGTACGTTGCGGCCCAACGGGGTTCGGTCCACCCGTACCGGGTGCTTTACGATCCGACGCAGAAATGCCTATACCAGCGCGAGTTGGTGTTGCCGACCGAAGAGGAGTCGCTCAGCGTGACTCTGCGGGACGCACAAGGAGCAGTCATCGAAGCCCAAGTCCCTTACGCCAGTAGAACGTGGGACGCCACCTACCCCTGGCCCCCGAAGTACGCGGATCCCGGTTCGCCCACTCCGAACCTGTACACCGACATCTTGGCTGGCGGCAATGTGGGCTATATTAGGATCGCCAGCCTGCTGGACCGCACTGAGGCCCCTGTACTCCGCAGGTTCTTTGAATCGATCCGGCACCTTCCAGCCCTCATTATCGACATACGCGGGAACGGCGGAGGACTGAGCTCTTACTGGGAACAGGATATCGTCGGCCAGCTGACTCCCGGGCCAGTTGACTGCGACTTCTACCTCACGTGGAGGTCGGGGGACTACGTTCAGCCGTTTGTGCAGGCCAAGATGGCTCTGATGCCTCTGAAGGTACTCTCAAAGACCGCCCTGGTCGAGAAGGCCGGAAGTGGACTGGCGGGCAACATCCCGCCTGAGGTCATGACCGGCGATTTCGTGAACCCCCGCGTCTTGACGGTAGGGGCCACCCCCCGAGACTCGGTCAATTACCGGGGCCGTATCTTTCTGCTGGTAGACGACCGTTCCTACTCCGCCGCCGAAGGTTTCACGGCCTTCTGCAAGGCGTCAGGCTTCGCGACCGTCGTCGGGACATGGACGGGCGGTGACGGCATTGGCTTCACTCCGGCGGAGGTCGTCCTGCCAAATAGCGGGATGGTGGTGAGGTTCCCACTGGGCATGGGCCTGAACCCCGATTTCACCGCGAACGAGGAAAGCCACACCTTGCCCCACGTGTTCGTGGAGCAGAACCTCGATGACATCCTCGTGTACATGTCCAAGTGGGCTTCCGGAGCCGTATCGCAGCCCGACCCGACCTACGACGCAGCACTAAGGAGATGCCTTGAACTGGCGTCGGGGGACTAGATCCTTCTCGCTCGCCAATCCAACAGTAGCATCATGTTTGAGCGGCGACCCATTCGTCAGCGATCCCAAGGAATCGTCCGAGGGACTTGGCGTCCTCCGCAATGAACCGCTTGATGTAGTCCCACGTGATGTCACGATACTGGTGAGCCAGGACATTCCGGAGCTGTGATACTGCAATCAGGGACTCAACAAGTTGGGCGTCGCTAAGTTGAATCTCCCCTAGCCTGATGAAAACGCCTCTATAGGACTCAGGCATTGGAGTGTCGAGAGTAGACAGGATCATCTTGCCAATATCGAACGCTGCGTTGGCGATGTTCTCTACAATCCGCTCCACGTTACGACGCTGAACGCGATCTTGACCATAGGCAGCATAATCCATCGATGCGTACTCCGACAGATCATTGAGTTCAGACCTTGCGAACTCGATCCGCTTGACGATGCTGCCCTTCACATCAGTGTCCATGAGCTGTGGCCTCCGCTTCGGCTCTTCGCTTGCGCCTCATCTTCCATAGATCCGATGCAAAGTGGCCAAAATCCTCCGCCTCACGAGAGACATCCAGCATGTACTGGACATAAGCCCCTTGGTTGCGGACGAAAAGGCGAACACCCCTTATTGCTGTCCATGCAAGGCTGGCAGGAGCGGAGTTGAGCACAATCAAGTCGACGTCCCGACTAAGCAGCCGTTCGAGCTCGCCTGCCAGGCGGAACACATCGTCAGTGCCATAGGGGCCGCTGAAATGTACTGCTACATCGATATCAGAGCGTTTGGTGTCCGTGCCCTTGGCGACAGAACCGAAAAGGAAGGCCATGTCAATGGCCTGGTCTGACTCCAGATGTTCTCGCAGGGACTCGACGGAAATACTCATGCCCTTGCATGAGGCATCATCTGGCGATTGCATGGACCACACCTCCCGTGAGCAGCTCTGCGGCTTCCCGTGGCGTCAAATCAGGATTCGGCACTGCGTAAACTCTATTTATCTCGATGGGCGAGGTGGCGACAGAGGCGCTGTCCTGCGCTCCAAGTCTGTACAGAAGCTCCAACGTCGCGTCAAGTACCCCTTGACCCTCGCCCTCCGGATGGATCGTTCCGACATATGCTATCTCTCCGTCAACATCCTCTGCCACGAGGTGCGGATTTCCCATGCTGCCCACGCTAAGCAACCAGCCGTCCCGGGCTTTCATTCCTCCGGCGAGCATTATCTTCGACATGTCCTCGGGAAGCATACGATACTGCAGCAGATAGACCTCAATGACCGCGTCCTCGTGAATGCTGTCGAAGCTGTCAGTCAACGCGAGCGTTGTTATCTCTGCATCGGTGAATCTCGTACCCTTGTCCGCGAATATCTGCCTGGAGGTTTCCTCGTTTCGCTCAATGTCCCCGTGTATCATCGACCACGCCTGATGTAACAGCGGATCCGGATCGCTTAGCCCTGCCTCAATCTTTGCTTCGAGCGACAAAGCCTCGTTGGGACTAACATTCCCGAAGGATAGCGCGGCCCTCAACTGGGGATCCCATGCCGGATCCGGACGGGCAGGCCGTCCCGATGTCGCCGCATATCCCAGGATGTCGTCCGGGGCCCATTCCGCTAGCATATCAGGGCGGGTGTGGAACTCCTCGTTGGCGGACCAATCGGGGTTCAGCCCCATGTCGCTCGGGAAGCGTATCGCCATCCCGCTATTAGGCAGGACGACAATCGCTGGGTCATAGCCGATCCCATCTCCGCCAGTGTACGAACCAACTACCGTCGCCCATTTGCTTCCCTTGCAGAATGCCGCGAAGGACTCGGCTGAAGAGTACACATAGCCGTCCACCAGGAGGAAGACTTTTCCCTGGTAGTTGATGCTATTATCGGGCTCCGCCTTGCGTATCCAGACCCTCGGCTCCGCGAACGCGTGAGTTAGGATTTCGGGCGGAAGCCTGTCTCCGCCAGTGGCCTGCGCGGCGAGGAGATCCGACATCGGGGCCGTGGGCAGTGCATCCGCTCTCTTGTCCGCCATGAAAGGCTGGATGAACGGGCTGTTCCGCCAAGTTACGCCACTGGCGCACGAGACGGTGCCGGAAGCCAGCATCGCGACCATAGCCTGCCAGTAGTTGTCGCTTCCGCCGCCGTTCCCCCTGATGTCAAGCACCAGGGCACCAGGGTTGTGGGCCTCCATGAACTGCCTGAGGGTCGCAACGTCGCTCTTGATCTCCCCTGAATCTTGCCGCATGCTTTGGATCTGGGCATACGCGACACTTCCCTCCAGCATCGTCACGTAGAGATTGCCGCTTGCGCTGGTGACGCTGTCTTGGCTCGGGAGGTATCTGGGCGGCCAGGAGTAGTGGGAGTCCCACGCGTTTACCTTTCGCGGCGCCGTAACGTCAACCAGTTCCCCTTCGCGGGATCGGATGGTGACAACGACGGTATCGTAGCCGGAACTCCCCGTACTGACATGAGGCCCGGATGCGCCGAAGGCAGTCAGCATGGGCTGGTACAGTGTCTTTCTCAGCGGGTCATATCGAAGATAAGTCTCTCCCAGCAGCTCTCGCACGCACTCGTTCACAGGAGTCCCATCGACCGCGGTCACCACGGAGCCAGGAGGCACAATGGAGCTAAGGTTGGCATCAGGTGCTGTTCCTACTACTACGTACTGCCCGACTGCGTACACAGCGTGGATGGCCGTTCTTGGAAATCCCGGTTGGCCAGCGGGTGCACCGCTCAGATCGTACCAGTAGTCCGCCCTCTCTCCAGTGGTCTTCCCGGCCTGACTGCTCCACGCCTTCATGAAAAGAGAATAGCGCGATATCGCCGACCCCGACATAATCCCCGTGTGACCGTTGTTGAGCAGCCTCAGGACGCGAGTAGTGGCCTTGGCGAACTCCTCATCGCTGCTTGCTGCCCCTATCTCCGCCTCAAACTTGGGTATGTGGGCCGCCAAGTCGTAGCCTGTCATCCTCTTGCTGACCTCCAGGTACGGATAGCCGTCTACAAGGATTTCGGATAGGTAGCGAAAATCCTCAAGACGCTGCTCTGTAGTAAGCGGCAGAGGTGCCAGGCTTGGCGAGCACGATGCGGCGAGTACAACCAGCAGCCACAATGAGATGGCCAACGCGAGGTGCTTTCCGAGTATCCTATGCTTGCTCCAGACGCTCATCCGCGAGGATCCTCCTTTCGGGTTGGGGGTCCAGCCCACGCACGGGAGGCAGGCCAGATACGTCGATGGGGCCCTGCCTTCCCATGAACTGAGTCCGTTTTGAGCAGGGATGTTACAGATCAAGTCAGAACAGGGTCGCGTGCCGAAATGGCATCAGGTTGACGATTTCGTCCATCTCAAATGCCAACCGGAGCTCAGCGCAACGTTTTTGAAGCAAGCTAAGAAGATGCCGGTGTCCGGGGACCATGCACTGGTACGCATCGCCGTAGGTCTCCCGGTACTTGACGCTTAGGCCGGGGAAACTCTCGTCCAGCTTCCGAAAGTAGTAGCCGCGCTGGCGATCGCGGAGGGTCACCCCGAAGGCCGGGTAGATGAACTCCCCACCGTGGTTGACCGCAGCTTCGACTATCCCCAGAATTCCTTCATCCGTATCCTCAATGAACGGGAGGACCGGCATCAGCGTGACCCCCACGCAGACTCCGGCTGCGGCCAGTTCGGCCATGGCCGCCAGTCGACGACTCGGAGACGGCGCGCCGGGCTCAAGTATTCGGGCCAGTTCATCGTCAACAGTGGTCAGCGTGAACGCCACAGAAGGACGACGCCAGTCCATGCGCTTCAGGATATCAATGTCCCTGGTAACCATGTCGCTCTTGGTGACCATATGAACCGAGAACCCGTGATTGGCAATTACCTCCAGAGCACTGCGTGTAAGCTTGTAGTCAGCCTCGACGGGCGTGTATGGGTCGCTCATAGAGCCCGAGCCCACGACGCCCCTGGAACGCTTACGGCTGATCTCCGATTCCAGCAGGTCAACCGCGTTTGTCTTCACCAGAATGTCGTCGAAGTTCTCGATCTGGTAGCACTCGCTGCGGGAATCGCAGTAGATGCAGCGGTGCTGGCAACCGCGGTAGATGTTCATGTTGTAGTCAGCGCCAAACCATCCCTGACCCCGATGAGTCTGAAGAAGGGTCTTTGCTCTCACTTCGTGGATGATTTCGGGTACCCCCCGCCGGCCGTTGCTACTGACGTCCTTACTTGTCTTCAGCCAGGCATCTTCTGAGCACAACATCCCACGAGGGATCCGGTCCAGTCAACCCAATGCTGATTGCGTTCATGTAGGCAACAAGATCGGCTGCGCTCATCTCGACAAGGACGTCGGGCTTGGTGTGGGTCCCCTCATTGGCGGTCCAATCCGGGTTTAGTCCCATCATGGATGAAAACCTGACGGTCATCCCGCTTTTCGGCAGGGTCAGAAGAGCAGGATCGTAGCCGATTCCGTCTCCACCGGTAAAGCTCCCGACGACGGTGGCCCATCCTGATCCCTTGCAGAAAGCGGCGAAGGACTCCGCCGATGAGAAGACATTATCGTCTACAAGGAGGAAAATCTTGCCGGCGTAGTTCACGCTCCCTGAGGGCTCGATTGTGTACTTCATGGTGCGGGGTTCGTCAAAAGCGGGAGTGAGAATCTCAGGCGGCAGGCCAGGCGGGCAGGCTTCGCCGGCCAGCTTCTCAACCTCTGCCTTGGCCGTCCCCGGCATCTTGCTGACGCCTTTCGCGTCGGCGAGCCTTCGCGCAAAATCGCTGTTTCGCCAGATAATGTGCATCACCAAATCAACGGGCTTGTATGAAAGCGTGCTAACAAGATTCCAGCAGTATCCGTCGTTGCCCCCGCCATTGCCACGGATGTCGATCACCAGAGCAGGCAGAGTCCCTGCCGTCTTCATGAAGTCCTTGAGCGTCTCCATGTCCTCTTTGGGATCTGAAAGCATCTGCCTTATGCGTATGTACCCCGCGCGACCATCGATCAGCGCTGTGTATAAGTTGTTTCCCCCGCCACTGTAGGGGTCGGCGATATAGGATGGAGGCCAGGAGTAAGTCATCCGCCACTGCTCGACCGGCGTGGGGACGTCCACCTCTGTCACCTTGCCATCCGCCCCAGCGAACGCTACCTTCGAAACGCCTGACTTGAATATCAAGTACCGCTGGTAGTTGATTTTCCGTAGCGGGTCGTACTTGAGCCAGGTCTCACCGTACTGGGCTTTGACGTATTCGTTGACCGGTTTGCCGTCTAGGGAGATGACCCTGGACCCACCCCTGCAGCCGCGTGTCTGGTGAGACGTCCACGACGACGTAGTCGCCCGCGGAGTACACCGCTACGAAGGGCTCGGTGCCCTTTAGCGAGGCAGTACTGTACGTAGTGCCTCCCAGGCCGGCCCAGTAGTCCGCTTTCTCGGGCGTGGTCTCATCGACCTCGTCCTTCCAGGGCCCTGAGCCCATCTGCTCGTATGCCCGGTTCTGCCCACCCGGAGATATGCCGGTGTGCCCGTTATTGAGAAGCATCAGCATCCGCGAGATGGCCTTGGCGAACTCCTCGTTGTTGGCCGTCTTGCGTACTATTTCGAGGAATTCCTGTTCATGGGCCACCCAGTCGTAGCCGTCAGTGCGAGCCTTGAGTGCGACATACGGGTAGCTGTCCTTGATAGCTGCAAAGAGGTACTGGAAGTCCTCGACCTTTTGCTCGGCTGTGAGTGGCTTGACGATAGCCGGTTCGCAGGAGGACAGGGAGACCGATAGACCGAGGAGCAATATGAACATCACTGCAATACGTTCACACCGCGTCACGCCAGATCCCTCCAGAAAAGCCTGGGTTAGTCTGTCGATGGTGCAATTCACCCCTTATCGGCGGGATCCTCTACTTCCTGCTCCTTCCTAGCGGACAGCGGATCCCCAGTCCAGATCGCGGGCCTTCCTGAACGTGCCCTTGTCTTTGCGGGTGACTACGGTGCTCTTCAAACCCGTGGGCGTGCACAGTTCGACGCGGATGTGTCCCTTGCCGATCTGCGGGTGACGGAGGACCCTCCCCTGAATTGGCTCAGCGGGCATCCTCGATAGCGCCACGTAGGAGAACTTCTCGTCCTCATAGGCCAGTTCTCCGGCCTTCACCTGTCGATGAAGGCGCGAACGCGCCACCCGTTGCGAGAAATGGCACCAGTCGGTCCCCGCAATTGGACACTCATCATCGTGGGGACACGGAGCAATCGTCTTGGCCCCCAGCAGTAGCACCTGCTCCCGGGCCTGTTTGATGCGCGCGAACCCCGCCATGGTCCCCGGTTCGATCAACACCAGGACGCCGGAGGTTGCCTCCCACATCCTGCTGACAAGCGCCTGGATTGCGGGCTCCTGCAACTCGCCCAGCACATAGGCGGCGATCACCAGATCGTGCGCGGGGACATCCCACGCTCCCGTGATATCCGCCTTAATCCACTTGGCCTCTCTGACGCTTGCCTCAAGTGAGTAGGCAGCCAGTCGCCTGCCGAGGGATATCATCCCCTCCTCGCGCTCCAACGACGTGACTGATGACAAGTCTGGCCACACTTCGGTCGCCGCCCACATGGCAGTGCCGGGGCCCGCCCCCACGTCCAATAGGCTCATCGGACTCCAGTGAGGCAACTGGTCACGGATTTCCGCCAGAGTCGCTTTCACCGCCGCGAATGTCGCGGGGAGTCGAAACGCTGCATAAGCTGCGATGTCATCCGCAGAACGCAGGAAGGCTCGGCCGGCTTGAGACCGTCCTGCGCGATAGCGCTCGGAGAGGTCGGCGGACAAAGTGGCAAGTCTCTTCGAGGGTACCTGGGCCAACTCGGTATCTATGACCGTTCTGAGCTCGAGTGGAAGGTCTACGTCAGAGCGCCTCCTTTGGGTGGGATTGTACCATTGGGTCTGCGCCATCAGCAATTATTGAGATATGCTTGCACGGGGTACATCCAATCAGGTGCGCCTAGGTCAGGGGGACTTCATTGGCCAGTCAGGACGGTTTCGCCGGCTTCTTCGCCGAGTTCTATGATATCCTCCACGCGGGCCTCGCCGACGTGGAGGCCTACCTGGAGTTTGCCGCTAGGTACGGCCCGAGGGTCCTGGAACTGGGGTCGGGCTCCGGACGCATCCTGATCCCGCTGGCTCGCGCGGGTTTCACCGCGACCGGCGTGGACACCTCCGACGATATGATGTCCATATGCAGGCAGAGATTGGGGTACGAGTCCGCGGACGTGCAGGCGAGGGCGACCCTCGTGAAGGCCGACGTCCTTGGCCTCGACCTGGGGGAGCGCTTCGACCTGGTTACTGCCCCATGCAACTTCATCAACTACTTCACGGGTCCAGGGGATGGGAACAGGGTTATGCAGAGCGCGCTGCGACACGTTGGCGCGCAGGGTACTTTCCTCCTGGAAAACGGGGTTCCCGACATACTCCTGATGAAGAAGGCCAACGGCGTCCAGCAAGAGTTCGAGTTCGAGCACCCTCTAACCGGCACCACGCTAGTCTACCGAGTGACCGCACGCTACGACTTCACGAGGCAGACCGAAACCAATGATATGGTGTTGGAAGAGAAGGATGAGGGCCGAATCCTGCGCACGCAAGGGACCTGCGAAACCCTGGTCTACTATTTCCCCAGCCAGATGAGGACAATGCTCTTCGCGGCAGGCTTCGAGGTCTTTCATGAGCAAGGATCAATAATGGAGGACATCCCCATATCGGAAACCGCAGGTGAGATGGTGTTCCTCTGCAGGCGGAGGGACGATGGGGCAAGAGAGAGAACTACCAGGAAAGCAAACGGCCGGAGTTGATTCACATGCAGATAGGCATCGATGTTGGTGGATCCCTGACCAAGATAGTCACGGTCTCTGACGGTGAAAGGCAGTACCGCCTGCTGGAACACACCGACGCGGCAGAAGTGGCGGCATCGCTGCCCCCGGGAGAACAGATCTATGCCACCGGGTGCGGGGCCAAGGACCTGGCGAAATGCCTGGAGGAACCAGTCCGCGTACTGGATGAACTCCAAAGCTTCTGCGCCGGCGCCCGGCATCTCGTGCTGGAGAAGGACCCTGCCGCTGAGCCGTTCGTCCTGACCAGCATAGGCACGGGGACGTCCATCTTCTACGTTTCTCCCGATTCCGGCACGCGAGCGGCCGGCACGGGAGTGGGTGGAGGGACTATTACGGGCCTGGGCAATATGCTCCTTTCGGTCCCTGAATTCGTGAAGATAATGGATCTGGCGTCAAAGGGCAAGCGACAGCGGGTCGACCTTATGGTCTCTGACCTCTATCCCGACACGGCCGAGTCCCCTGTGCTCAGCGCTCTTACAGCCGCCAACTTTGGCCGCAGGAGTTTTGAGGATGCCGGCAAAGTCGATATTGCGTCGGCCATCGTCCAGATGGTCGTTGAAACGGTCGCAGTGCTATCCATCCAGGTGGCGCGGACTTACAAGACCGGCACCATTGTGGTGGCGGGATCTCCCAGCAGCCACCCCCTAATCAGGGAAAGGTTCCTGGAGATTGGCTGCTTCCTTGGCCACGAATTTGGCTTTCTGAAGCACGGCGCCTTTTGCGGCGCGCTGGGGGCCGTACTTCTGGGACATCCCGGCGTCTCCTATTGAAGGTCCAGTGCCGTCGCGGCCATTTGGGCAGCCCAGCCTCGGGACACCGGACGGTCAGGGTCGCTCCCGCTCGGAAGCATGCTCAATAGCCTATCCCGCCCCTGTTCCTGCCCCTTGCCCAAGACTCCGGCAACTTCCCTTGCGCTGACAGTTCCGGTCCGTCCTGTTGATCCTGCGGTCAACCTGCCTCTACCGCTCACGTCTTGGGGCCACGGCCCATCAAGCAACGCAGCGACTTCATCCCCGCTG
Organism: Bacillota bacterium; assembly: GCA_040880305.1. Lineage (GTDB taxonomy): Bacteria > Bacillota > Sulfobacillia > Fermentithermobacillales > Fermentithermobacillaceae > JBBDIP01. Next base: position 35,214 of record JBBDIP010000043.1, on the reverse strand, counting down.
ATAGGCCTCTCAGGCTTAAAGGAGTTATCGCGGAACGCTACGCGGTATCCGGCCTTGGCCAGCGACCGGACTCCGGGAAAATAGGGAGCCGAAGGCGGTACGTCGGTGAAAGGAGACATATCCAGGAGTTCTGATACGGTCGCCACCCGGTATCCGAAAGAGCGCAGCAGGTCCAACTGCCTTGGAAGCGCGTCCACGATGGGGCTCTGCTTGGACATGCTGTAGCCGTCTTTCTGAAAAATGATCTGCCCGTTCAAAGATGCTGGGTCTTTCTCCAGTTCCCGCTTCACCGCGTCCACCATTGCATTGACGTCCCGTGCGTAGTCCCCGGACGATGCCTTCCAGCCTCCGCCGTCGAGACTGGCCGCCAGATAGTTGTAGCGAAGCCTGCCGTAGACATCGTAAGCGTTCTTGCCATCGCGAATCCCGTCTATGTAGTGGGGCGGGCGGGCCAGGCGCATCTCGTACCCCAGTTCAGCGCGCACCAGATCGTGCAGCGCCCGAAGATCCTGATAGACCTCCTGGCTGTCACGGAAATGCCCCCGCGAACCGTAGACAATGTGGCTCGGGCCGAAGTCCACGTGGGTGTTGCCGTGGTTGGTGAGTTCGTGCCCCTCGTCCAGCATGCGCCTCGCCAGCGCCTTCTGGTTAGCCACCCCCGCCAGGCTGTCCTGGCCGAACATAGGGTAGTGGTCGTACTTGACGCCGCTCCACAGTGCGGTCCCCGTCCTACCCTCCCTATCCGGGTAATTGGAGGCGGTGCTGCCTATCACGTCAAAGGTTCCCCTGGCCCCGAAATCCTTCATGGTGTTGAGCAGGCTCTCTGTGAGGCCATTCCCGTTGCCGGGCGTGGCGGGGGACGCTGTAGGCCCGTCGTCGAAGGTCATGGCCACCACCAACTGCCCCGGAGGCGGAAACACCCGTTCTATCCGTCTGACAGAGCTCAGCGTGCGCCCCATTCTGGCCTTTTTCACAGCCTTCACGCAGCGATTAACCAGCCTCAAGGGCTCAAGGACATCCATAGAGATCTCTCCTACTCAGGGGGTTAGCCTATTCTTCAAGTGGACCGCGGGCCAAGTTCTCCAACCAAAGGCCGGTAGGACCCAGCGCGGTGAGCGCCAGCCTGAGTAGAGCCCTGGGGACCTTCTCAAAGCGGCGGGACTTCCGGATCTTCGAAAGGCTTGTCATCGGGATAGTCGTGCGAGGCGCCGGGATTCCGAAGGGAACGGCCTCTCCTCGCAAGATCGCCCGCCTGACCGCATCTGGCGAGGCGCCGGGCGGGATCCCTTCGAAAGCACATCCGGCGCGGGCGACTTCCCATTGGAAGTGGGCGTCGCTCCCGCCAATCACAGGTATGCCGTTTGCGCGGGCGTACTCAAGAGCCTGAAAGTTAGCCTGTGGATTGCGGACAGAGCCCGCTCTACCGTTGAACCCTTCAAGGGCGTCCAGCCCTATGGCGGCGAACATGCCTTCGGGCAGGCGGATGCGGGACTCAAATGGGTGGGCCAGGACCGCCACACCGCCCGCGGCGTGGATAGCGGAGACGACCTCCTTGGCGAAGTAGATTGGGGACCCTGGCGGGCCCTCACGAGAAGGGATGACGCTGGGCTCGGTTTCCACAAACAGGCCCACGACGTGCCCGACGTCTGTGGGATACTCGATGCCGGGGATCACAAGGAAAACCGGGTCGCGGTTGGCAGAACGGGCCTCAAGGCCGCCTCGCAGGCTCAGGTGGTCGGTGACGGCAACTCCGTCCATCCCCCGCTCCCGGGCCAGCCTGACGATGTCGGCCGGCTCCACGAACGAGTCGTCCGAGTATTTGGAGTGCGTATGTAAGTCCAGCTTCAAACCTCTGCGTCCTCCGTTATGTGTTCCATTTGCCGAGCGCTCGCCCCAGGTAGAAAAGCCCGGGCACCGGGTCCTCCAGCCTGAAGACGCCATCCGCCACTCTGGGGTCCAGTAGGTCTTTCACGAAACCCGCCAGAAAAGCCGTCCGGCTTGGCGCCCGCCGTAAGTACCCGGGTACCGAAAGCAGATCCTGGAACAGATACCGCATCCTAACCCCGACCCTGTACTCCGGGATAGGCCCTGCATCCTCCCCACGAGCAACGCGGTACAAAGCCAGTGGAAAGTTGGCGCCCGCAGCCGCGGCCAAGGGAAGGCTCCCCCAGAACCGTGGGTTTATCTCCATGAGCACGTACTCGCCCGTCGTGAACTCCCGCTTGAACTCAACCATCGCGACACCGTGCCACTTCAGCTCTTTGAGCAACCGCAACCCCGTGTCTATCAGGCGCTGGTCGCGGACGCTCTCGCAAAAGCAGCTGGGACCGCCCGTCACCGGGTACTCACGCAGTCTCCTGTGACAGAACACCAGCACCGGTTCAGACCGGGCATCCATCACTGCAGACATCCCCCACCCATCGCCGGATATGTACTCCTGGACCAGGGGGGACGCCTGCCGCGCGGCCATCGCCCGGTAGGTCTCGACAAACTTGTCCTTCTCGCGGACAATCGCGTAGCGCCGGTCGGGAGGAAGACCGAGCGCCTCACCTTCGCGGTACTTCACCACCACCGGAAATTTGAGGGTTGGGAGCAGCGTCAAAGGTTCGTCGTCGGGTACCGGCGCCTCGGTGCGTGGAACGCGCAGCCCAATCCGGCTGGCGACCTGCAGCAGGCGGTCGGTATCGTTGGCGGTACGGATGACATCAATGGGAGGCAACGCGACGCGAAAGCGCCGTCTGACGTCCTCCATGCGGGACGCCACCGCGAAAATGCTGGCCAGGGACACGGGAATGAGGACATCGCCTTCCTCGCCCAGGCGGAGGAGGTCTTGGACGAACGCGCTGGGATCCGAGGCGGGCGATGCGGTCAGCGCCTTCTCTGCTACGTGACGGGAGTGGAACCCGAGGGCGTCCATGGAGGAGATGCCGCGCTCTTCCTGGGCTATGACCCGAAGTCCCGCCTGCCCAAGCGAGCGGATGACCGAGAGGGACATCCTGTAACGCGCGTCCGTGACGATTACGCTCACTTGGAGACCTCCATGGCAAGATCTCCGTATTGTTCCAGCACAACTGATGAAACTCCTTCAGCAAGCTGATGGAGGTTCCCCGGTCGGCGATGAACAGACCGCTTAGCCCAGGAAACCTTTTATGCTGCTCTTGAGGTAGAAGACTTCTCTGTCACGGATGTCGGAGTCCAGGTCAACGAACTCCGATAGGCTCGGGTCCAGGGACAGCAGGCGGTCAAGACAGGTATCAACAAGAGCCTCCTCTCGGACGATGTCCCGCCACAACGCAAGCTGGTCGCCTGCTGCCCGCAGGAGTCGTGAGACATCGGACGAGCACCCGTAATGGCCGCAGCAGACCAAGGAGGCGCCGACGGCCCGCAGCCTCTCCAGCGAATCTTGTGAAACATCGTAGAAAAACCTGGGTGGAGTGGCCGGACGCAAGTAGTTGCCGCTAAGGTAGACGCCGGCAGCCTCACCGGAGAACAGAACACCTTTCTCGCCGAACCGAAACAGATAGGACTGGTGGTGCGGAGCGTGACCGGGCGTGTCAATGACCCTAACCCCTTCCACTTCCCGACCCTGGGGCATCAGGTTGTTCTCGGGAAGGGGTGATATGGGGCCGAACGCCACGGCGACCTCTCCCAACGTCTGGAGGCTCCCCTCCCACAGCCTTGAGGGGTCCACAAGGTGGGCGCGGCCCCTGTCATGGGCAACGACCTTGAGAGCAGGGTAGGAAGACGTGAGCTCAGCGATTCCGCCAGCGTGGTCGATGTGGACGTGGGTGAGCAGGACGTAGTCGATCCTGCGGACCTCAAGACGCTCAAGGCACCTTAGGAGCGAGGGGATCCCGCACGCCGGTCCCGGGTCCACCAAGATGGTCCTGTACAGGCCGGTGCCCATGGCAAGGCCGAAGCCGGTCTCCTGGATCAGCCACGGGGTGATGAAGTCGCGGTAGCCGGGGATCGGGATGTCCAGGATGAGGCGGTACAGGTCGGCGTTGTCGGATGTCAGCACCTGCTCAAAAGTCGCCACGTCATCGTCTCCGTCTCTTCATCTCCGAAAGGTCGCGCATGTCAGAGTATCTTGCTCAGGAACTGCTTTGTCCTCTCGTGCTTTGGGTGTTCAAAGAACTCGGACGGCGGGGCGTCCTCCACGAACAGGCCATCGGAGAGTAGCATGACCCTGTCGGCGACCTCGCGGGCGAAGCCCATCTCGTGGCTCACCACGACCATGGTCATCCCGTCCAGAGCAAGCTGCTTCATCACGGCAAGCACCTCGCCGATCATCTCGGGGTCCAGGGCCGACGTCGGCTCGTCGAACAGCATGAGTTTGGGCCGCATGGCAAGGGCGCGCGCGATGGCCACCCTCTGCTTCTGCCCGCCCGAGATCCGGTCGGGGTACTGGTCCCTCTTCTCGGCCAAACCCACCTTGGCCAGGAGTTCCATCCCGAGCGCCTCAGCTTCGGAGGCCGCCATCCCAAGGACCTTCCGGGGGGCCAGAGTCACGTTCTGCAGGGCCGTGAGGTGCGGGAACAGGTTGAACTGCTGAAACACCATCCCAACCGTCTGCCGCACCTGGTTCAAATCGGTGGCCGGGTCATCCAGCCTCACGCCGTCCACGGAGATGGACCCGGAGGTGGGGGTCTCCAGGTAATTGATGCAGCGCAGAAGCGTGCTTTTCCCCGAGCCGCTCGGCCCGATAATCACCACGACCTGCCCCTTATGAACGTCGAGGTCCACGCCGCGCAGGACGTGAAGCGACCCAAACCACTTCTCCAATCCCCTAGCCGTGACCAACTTTAAGCCTCCCCTCGAGGCGGCTCAGCACCCGCGCGAAGGTCAAAGTCAGCGACAGGTAGATGAGGGCGACAGTGAAGTAAGCCTCAAATGGGCGGAAACTTCGTCCGGCCATCATATTGGCCTTCATCATCAGGTCTTCCAGACCGATTACCGATACCAGCGACGACTCCTTTAGGAGCGCGATGAACTCGTTGCCGAGAGGGGGGATGACCCGCCGGAATGCCTGGGGCAGGACCACATACTTCATGGCCTGCCCGTAGGTCATCCCGAGAGACCTCGCGGCCTCCATCTGTCCGCGTTCCATCGACTCGATACCGCCCCTCCAGATCTCCGCGATGTACGCGGCGGCGTTTAGCGTGAGGGCGACCAGGGCGTCGATAGTACCCACCGGCCTGTATCCAAACACCTGAGGCAACCCGAAGTGAATCAGGTATACCTGCGCCAGAAGCGGAGTCCCCCTGATGAAATCCACATACCACAGGCACGGGTACCGGAGAACCTTGCTCTTGCCAACCCTGCCCAGCGCGATAAGCAGTCCCATGACCGATCCCAGGAGGAACGCCAGGACTGTGTACCGGATGGTGATGCCTACGCCGAGAAGCAGGAACGGAAGATACTTCGCGACGATGGACAGGTCATACGTCAACTAGGGTCCCTCTACTTTGCGTCGATGTACTTGGCGTAGATCTCGTCGTACTTCCCACTGGCCTTGACCTTGGCGAGGCCCTTGTTGATGAGCTCGTGAATGTCCTTATCCGCCTTGCGCATGGCGATGCCGTAGTACTCCACGGTGATGGCGGGTTCAGGGATCAGCACCTTGTCCTGCGGGTTGTTCCTCAGGTACTCCTGGATCACGGGCAGGTCGGAGATGAGGGCGTCACACCCGCCGGCCTTGAGCTCGTTAAACACGTCGGCCGCGGTCTTGAGGCGCTTGATCGTCAGGTTCTTCTTCTTCTCCGCAGTAAACTTGGCGTCCACATCCTGCGCGGCGAAGTCGCCGGTAGTGTTGATCTGGACGGCCACCGTCTTGCCCGATAGATCGTCCAGTGTCTTGATCGCGGAACCCTCTTTCACCGCCCAGGCCTGGCCGGATGTGAAGTAGGGGTCAGAGAAGACCACTTCCAGCGCCCTCTCGTTGGTGATGGTCATACCGGACACGATTAGGTCGGCTTCCTTGTTCTGAAGTGCTGGAATGAGGCTGTTCCAATCCAGGTTCTTGTACTCGACTTCGAAGCCCGACGCCTCGGCAATGGCCTTCACCAGGTCGACGTCAAAGCCGGTCGGCTTGTTGGTCGTGGTGTCCATGAACTCGAAAGGAGCAAACGTTGCTTCACCTACGGCGACCAGTTTGCGCTTGGGCGTCGACGGAGCGGTCGGTGTAGTTGCCGCCGGCTTGGGCGGCTCAGAGGCGCACGATACGGCCAGAAGCGCCGCCGCCAAAACAAAAGAGAAGATCACGAGGACGATCGGTTTCTTCACTGCGGACCCCCCTTACATAAAGATCATTGGGGGGATGGATTAGCTGCCCCCCCTCCTTTCTCCTGCCTTGCAACATGGAAATTCAGGGTGGGAGCTAAAAGTCTTGGATGCACATGACGAGACTTACAGTATGAATCCGCCACGCGAACGCAAATGTGGACCCGGGAGGCCTGCAGTTGAACGCACCCACTAAACGATACCAGACACCAATCTTCCCGGGACCTGCCCAGATCCTTCGAGACCTAATCCGCTTTGATACAAGTAACCCGCCCGGCAACGAAGCCGGGTGCATCATGTACATAAAAGACCTGCTGGAAGGAGCAGGATTCGAGACGTCCATCGTGGCCCGGGATAGCGCGCGCCCCAACCTCATATGCCGCATTGCGGGCGAGGGGAAGGCTCCGCCTTTCCTCATGTACGGGCACGTTGACGTAGTGCCGACAACAGACCAGGTATGGCAAGTCCCACCGTTCGAGGGCAGGACTCAAGACGGCGTTCTCTGGGGACGAGGAGCCATCGACATGAAAGGCCCGCTCGCAATGATGATATCGGCCCTGCTCCGGGTCAAGGCAGAGGGGCGCTCACTTCCGTCTGACGTGATATTCGCCGCGCTTTCCGATGAAGAAGCCGGCAGCGACTTCGGAGCCAGATATCTGGTTGAGAACCATCCTTCGCTGTTTGACGGCGTGCGCTACGCCATCGGCGAGTTCGGAGCGACGGCGATCCACATCTCCGGGACCCGCCTGTACCCCGTCATGGTCTCCGAAAAACACGCATGCTGGCTCAAGGCCACCGTGAAAGGTCCGGCCGGCCACAGCGCTCTGCTTAGCAGGGGAGGAACGATGGCAAGAGTCGCCAAGTTCCTTGCCGGCCTAGACCGGTCAAATCTCCCAGTCCACATCACCGAAGCCGCTGCCCTCATGGTGAAAGGCCTGTCCAAGGCCCTACCCTTCCCTCTCAGGTCCATGAGTAAGCTCCTTCTAGTGCCAGCTCTGACGGATCGGGTAATTACAGCGCTTGGCCCCACAGGCAATCTGTTCGTCCCGCTCTTTCACAACAGCGTCAATGCGACAGTCATCCGCGGCGGCGACAAGGTCAACGTAGTCCCGCCCCAAGTGGAGATCGCCTTGGACTGCCGCCTGCTTCCAGGCTTCTCGATGAAAGACGTCGCCGCTGAGGTCAGGGAAGTCACCGGAGTCGACGCCGAATTCGAAATTCTGCGAGAGGAACCGGCGCAGGGCGAGCCCGACATGGGCCTCTACGAGACGCTGGCCGAAGTCTTGCGGGAATGCGACCCCACAGGCCGCCCTTTCCCTATGCTCTTCTCCGCCATCACAGACGGGCGCTGGTTCTCCAAACTGGGGATCCAGACCTACGGGTTCACCCCTATGAATCTTCCTCCCGACCTCAACTTCGCATCCATAGTCCACGGATCCGACGAGCGAGTGCCCGTCGCAGCGCTGGACTTCGGCGCTGACGCTACCTACAGGCTCCTGACGAGACTCGGCGACTGCTGACCGCAACCCCGTAAAAAGAAGAACCCCCGCTACACGGGGGTTCTTTAGTGTATTCGCGTGTACTGGGGGGAGCCAGGTACACAATAGATAAATCGACAGGACGCGACGAAATGTGAGGTCTCACCAGGCGATTTTCCCGTAGTCTAGAACGCGCGCCGCCTTATCCTGAAGTATAGAGACGAGGCCTCCAGATACTGGAGGCAAATGGCCAATACCTGGCCTTTCGTATCGAAGAACACGTCTTGCGACCGGATCACCGGCTGTCCAGCGAGTCCCGGCATCTCTTTTCGTACCCTTGCAGGCGCCATGACGGCCGTGAGTATCGAGTCCGTGTGGTGAGGACCAAAGCCCCCGTCAGACAGGAGCTCGTGGAGCGGTTTGTCGAAGGAGCCTTCCTCCACCGATCCCCCGACAAAAGCTGCGGGCACAACGTCGACCGAGTAAGAAATCGGATCCAGATTGCGCTTTCGGAGCCTCTCCAACCGCAGCAGCGTGTCGCCCGGCCAGCCGAAACGCGTCCTCAAGGTGCGGGAGAGGGGGAGCATCGTGCAGCCCATCAGGACAGCCGGCAAATCGTCGGCCCCGGTCCGGATCAAACTGGCGCCCGGCGACAGAGTGTCGAAGGTGTAAGTAGTGCCTTTGGACTGGGATGACAGGAACGTCCCCACGCCGTGTCTGGCGAATATGGTGCCTTCCTGCTCTAGGAGCCTGTGAGCCTCTCGTATGGTGGTCCTGGACACCTGATATCGCTCCGCCAGCGCCATCTCGCCCGGTAGGCGCACTGTCTCGCTGGGGGACGACACCGAGAACTCGGACCTTATCTTCTCAGCCACCTGAGTGTAGAGCGGACGCCGATCCCTCACCCAAAAAACCTCCTTGAGACCAGGGGATCCCGCGATTCGACAGATAACGCTCACTTTCTTGCGAGAATCTAGTCACCATCTTCTATCGTAATCCTTTGCACATCCTGTCAGATCCTCTCGACACGGTTCCCGTTGTGAGCCCGAGAACCGGCTAGTAGACTTGGTTCACAAGGCACAGAGGGAGGGGCCGGAGCCCATGTCAGAGCGGGTTACTGAGGACACGATGGAGCGCCTCGAGGTGTTGGCGGCCTGCTACTACCCTGGCCAGTTCGTCCTGATCGACGAGAGAGTCGATGACCTCATGGGCAAGCCGGGGCTCAGGGCAAGTTTGGTGGCAAGCGCGTCCCCGGGCCTCACACCTGAGGTTGTCAGGACCGTCGCGATGGTCTCTTTCGGCTCGCTTGGGATGCGCCCGCTTCCAGAATCGTGGCGACAAGTGCTTGAGTGCTCCAAGAACCGGCCGTGGCGGGTCAACCTCTACGTGCAGCGGAGCGACGTTGCCAAGATCAGGAGCGTCGTAAGGGAAATGCGGAGCGACGCGGAAGTCATTGCCTTGCCCCACGATGCGCGAAAAGCGCTTCTACTGCGGTCGGTGAACGTAGCCGCGCCTTTGTGGTGAGGTGACGGGACTATGAGGCCGCTTGGGGTACCGTGCAGATCCTCGCTTTGATCCCGGACCGAGACACGTCCAGGACCGCGCAAGACGGGTCGCCACGCCTCGGGCTGTGAGGGCTTCCCGGGTTCACGAAAAGCATCCCATCCCTCTTGAACACCGCAGGACAATGGGTGTGCCCAAAGACAGTGACGTCTACGCCGAGGGCCTTTGAACGCTGCACCAGCAGTGATAAGTCGTGCTTCACGCGGTAGAGGTGTCCGTGGGTCAGGTATATCCGTTTGGCCCCGACGGCAAGCATCTCTTCAGATGGGCCTTTGACCATATAGTCGCAGTTGCCGGTCACTCCGACCACCTTGAGCCCCGCGCCCAACCCGATCTTCTGCGCATCCTCGTAGAAGTCCCCGGCGTGCAAGAGAAGCTCTGCGCCCTGCATAAGACCAAGGCACTCCTCGACGCGTCGCAAGTCGCCGTGGGTATCAGAAATGACGCCTATGATCAAAGAAACCCTTCCTCCGTGACGCAGGCCGACTCTCTTAGCCTCTGGGCTACCTTCTCCATAGCTCTTCGCCTGTGGCTCACCGAATCCTTCTCGACGGCCGAAGCCTCTCCCAGAGTCTTTCCGAGCTCCGTCGAGTAAAACAGCGGGTCGTACCCAAACCCGTTCTCCCCCAAGAGCTCTTCGCCAATCCTTCCCTCGACGACGCCCTCGCCCTCAGCGATGATCCCATCCGATGCCGCAATGCAGATCGCGCAGCGGTACCGCGCCCCCCGGGCCGGCGGCGGCACTCCCTTGAGGTTTTCCAGGAGGAGAAGGTTGTTGTCCTGATCCAGCCCGCTCTCAGAGTATCTGTGAGATTTCACGCCCGGCGCTCCACCCAGGAAGTCGACCTCAAGCCCGGAGTCTTCACCAAGGCAGACGCGCCCGCATTCGGCCGCAGCGGCAGTGGCCTTTATCCTCGCGTTTTCCAGGAAAGTGGGACCTGTCTCATCGACATCGCCCAGCCCAATATCACTTCCGATAGTAACCTCCAGGGGCTTGCCTGGCAGCAGCTCTGCGAAAAGCCGTTGGAACTCGCGGACCTTGCCTTTGTTCCTGGTCGCCAGAACAAGGGTCAAAATGCTAGTCAAGGCCGGCGGGGGTTCCGACCCGGTTTGCGAGGCGCAAAGCCACCTCACCCAGCGCGTCCGCCTGCGCTTTCATGAGAGAGCGTATCCCGCCTTCGGCGAGAACAAGGAGTTCCTCCAACCTGGCCTTCCCAAACGGGGCGTGTTCGCCTGTCCCCTGCACCTCGATGAACTCACCCGAGCCTGTCATTACGACGTTCATGTCAACCTCGGCGGCGGAGTCCTCGGAATACCGCAGGTCTAGGACTGATTCGCCCTGCACCACGCCCACGCTGACGGCAGCTATGTAGTTTTGGACCGGTACCGCCTGCCAACCTTCCCTTTTCGCCAAGAAGTCGAGCGCCAGGGCTAGAGCCACGAATCCGCCGGTAATGGATGCGGTGCGCGTCCCGCCGTCGGCCTGGATGACGTCGCAGTCGATCCAAAACGTCCTCTCGCCCACAGCCGTCAAGTCGACCGCCGCCCGAAGGCTCCTGCCAATCAGCCGCTGAATCTCGACCGTCCGCCCACCGGGCTTGCCGCGGGAAACCTCTCTTGACGTCCTCTGCTCGGTCGCGCCCGGTAGCATCGAGTACTCTGCTGTGAGCCAGCCCGAGGCCGTCCCCTTCACGAACGGAGGCACTCTCTCCTCTATGCTGGCGGAACAAATGACCTTGGTATCCCCCGCCTCGACCAGACAAGACCCGGCGGGGAACTTTAGATATGCTGGAGTAATCCGGACTGGCCGGAGCTCCGTTGTCTCTCGACCGTCAATCCGCATGCGCGTCCTCCTCTGGCTACTTGCTCTTGCGGTAGGGGATCATCCCCCCGACAACGTCCCTTGTCTCAAGCACTGTCACGAAGGCACCCGGCGAAAACTCGTCTATCATTGAAGTTAGCCGGGCCAGAGTCTTTCTATCCGTAGATACCAGGAGGACCGTCTTAACCCCGGTCATGCCCCGCCCCTCCAACACGGTGACACCGTAACCGGTCGTACGCAGCGCTTTCAGGAGTTCCTCACCTGTCCCCTCAGCGGGGATAACCTGCAGCGCCACATGGCCTATCGCCAGGCGCTCCTCTAGGAATCCCCCGAGGAGAGTGCCTGAAGCGAAGCCAAGCCCGTAGGCAAGTATCTTCACTGGATCATCCAGGTTCTTCATGATCCTAGACAGGGCGGCGATGTAGATCGTCGCCTCCAGGAACCCGATGCAGGCTGCAGGATATTTTCTGCCACGGACGATGAGTAGCATCCTAACGGTTGAGAGGCTTACATCGATGACCCTGGCAAAGAAGATGAGGCAATACTCGAGGAACATTAGACGACCTTCTCTGAAACCATGAGAGAGTGCAGCTTGTCGAGGGACATGCCGAGCTGATCGGCCTCCTCGGGAGTGAGTTTTTCGAGCATGGATGCAACGTAGCGGCGCCGGGCCACGATTACCTCATTGATGACCTGCTGGCCCTTCTCGGATGTAGAGAGGCGGATCACGCGCCGGTCCTCCGTATCGCGGTTGCGCTCCAGAAGACCGTTTTTCTCCATCCTGTCTATGAGATCCGTGGCGGTCGAACACGCCAAAAAGAGCTTCTCGCACAGTTCGCCCATGGTCATCTTGGGGTACTCGCGGAGCGTGAGCAACGCGTTGAACTGCGGGCTGGTTATGCCGAAATCGATGAGAATATCTCGTCCGCGCTTTTTGATTATGAACGCTACGTGCCTTAGGAGTCGCTCTATCTTGGTAACCGATTCATCTGTTGCGTCGGGCACGGTTAGGCACCTCCCCGGTGTTTCGCCGATCCATCCACTTTTAGGATATTACCTGCTTTGCGCCTAGTCAAGGAATGCCGGAGAGAGACTAACTACAGGAGGTGGCTTTGTTGGACGCAAAGACGACCAGCTGGACGACGGTTGGAGTAGGCGCGATTGTCTCTGCAATAGGGCAGGTAATGCGTCCCTCTCAACTGGGCGCAGGTATCATGGGGTTCGGCCTTGCCCATGTCGTGCTGGGACTTCTCGACATGGCCAGGCCCACGGTCCGTGAACGGTCCTAAGGTCCGGTAAACCGCCTCCGGAATGAACGAAGGCAGGTCGCCTCAAGGTGGCCTGCCTTCGTTCCAAAGGTTGGTGGAGGCGGAGGGAATCGCACCCTCGTCCGAAGATAACCGGATCTCAGTCTCTACGAGCGTATCTCCGGATTTGTTCTCGCAGCCCGTAGCGCCCCGGAGCGGGCTTTACGTGTCGCCAGCCCGGAATCTCATTCCCCGAAGGGTCCCGGACGACCCCCTCCAAGTATCTCTCCTATGTGACGGTGACTCGAGGATAGGAGAGAAGTCTCCCCGCTCACCGTGGCCGCTAGTTAAGCGGCCAGTGCGTAACTGTTGTTGGCAGTTATGGTTTTGCCGTTTTGTTGGGCACGGCACCCATGCTCGCTGCTCAGACTCGACTACCGACGTCGACCCTAGTCGCCCCCGTACATTTGGATCTTAACACTTAGAGGCCTTACCTACAACCCGCGATCATCGTGGGCTTTGGGGCTGTCTCTCCTATCCAAGTCGCGGCGCATGTCCTTTTCTCTTAAGGCATCGCGCTTGTCATATGCCTTTCTGCCCCGCGCCAACGCCAGGTCGACCTTCACCTTGCCGTCCTTAAAGTACAAGGACAGCGGCACCAGGGTGTACCCCCGTTCGGCGACCTTTCCCGCAAGCTTTCTAATCTCGCGCTTGTGCAACAGGAGGCGCCGGGGACGGAGAGGGTCATGGTTAGAGGTTGACGCAGGTTCGTACTGGCTGATGTGGGCGTTCTGCATTATGACGTCGCCACCAACTATCTCGGCGTAGCTGTCCGAAAGGTTGGCGCGGCCAAGCCTGAGCGACTTGACCTCGGTCCCAACCAAGGCAATGCCCGCCTCAATTGAGTCTTCGATGGTGTAGTCGTGCCGCGCTCGGCGGTTCTGGGCTATGAACTTGCGGGCCTCTTGCCTATCCATTAGCGACTCTCCTGTACTACAAGCCCAATTCTTTGTGAATACCCTGCATGGCCGATAGCCCAATAGACACAAACTCATCGAGGCTGAGCCCCAGTTCGCTGCAGGCTCGGATAATGTCCCGGTTCGCGCCCTTGGCGAAAGACTTCTCGCCCATCCTGTGGACCACGAAAGCTGTGTCGATGGCCGCAAGCTTCTTCTCGGGCGAGATGAGCGCTGCGGCGACGATCAGCCCCGTGAGCGGATCTCCGGAGTAGAGCGCTTTCGACATGTTGGTGGATCGGGGAATACCGTGAGCCTCGTTGTGCGCCTTGACGGCGTCGACGATCTCGGGGTCAAATCCCATCTCCTCGGCAATCTTGCCTGAGAGCAGGCTGTGGGTGGCAGGATCGGTCTTGGTCTCTTCGTAGTCAATGTCGTGCAATAGCCCTGCTGCGCCCCACCGTTCCTCGTCTTCGCCAAAGCGGCTGGCCAGTGCGCGCATTACCGCTTCAACTGAAAGAATGTGCTTGAATAGGTTCTTGGTCTGTATCCGCAACTCTACTTCCTTAACCAGCTCATCTCTCTCCACGAGAGATCACCCCGCTTCATAAGTTAAGAAGCCATAGGACAATATGGCCTCTTGCTGATACCGGTATGATCCTGCGATCGGCTCAGCGACCTAATACCGCTAGTGAGATCGATGTCACCATGAATCCGACTGCCAGGCAAACCGTAAGCTTGCCCAGGAAAGCATCAAGCCCTTTTCTCTTCCGTCCAAGGAGCGTTTCGGCTCCGCCGCCCATAATGCCTAATCCTGCGCTCCTGCCCGGCTGAAGGATAACGACCGCGATAAGACCGATCGTGATCAGCCAGTGAAGCACGTGGAAAAATGTAACCAAAGCATTCACCCTTTCCGGTGAATTCTAGCACCCTGCTTGGCCTAGAGTCTACCCGGAATAGTTATCCTGTTGGCGTAGACCGCGGTGCTGCCAAGTTCTTCCTCGATCCTCAGGAGCTGGTTGTACTTAGCCACCCTCTCGCTCCTCGCGGGAGCTCCCGTCTTGATCTGCCCGCCGCCCGAAGCAACCGCGAAGTCCGCGATGAAGGAGTCCTCTGTCTCGCCGGACCTGTGAGATATAACCCACCGGTACCCGGCGTGCCGCGCTGCATCTATTGTCTCCAGCGTCTCGGTCAGCGTCCCGACCTGGTTCACCTTGATAAGGACCGAGTTGGCCGCGCCGATCGCAATCCCCTTGTCGAGACGGGCCTTCTGCGTCACGAACAGGTCGTCGCCGATGATCTGCACCTTTTGGCCTAGCGTCTTGGTGAGGAGAACCCAGCCTTCCCAATCATCCTCGGCCAGGGGGTCCTCTAGGGAGACTATGGGGTAGGACTTGACCCACGCCGCGTATTTCTCGACCAGTGCCGCGGAATCACCTTCCCAGTTCTCGCCCGCAAGCGCGTATTTGCCGCCCGAGTAAAACTCAGAGGCCGCGGAGTCGACCGCAAGGTAGCAGTGACGCCCCGGCTCGTAACCCGCCTTGTGGATGGCCTGGGTGAGCAGCTCCAAGGCTTCCTCGTTGGACTTAAGGTCGGGAGCGAAACCACCCTCATCGCCGACCGCCGTTGCGTAGCCTTTGCTCTTGAGCACCGATTTCAGCGATTGGTAGACTTCGGCCGCCATCTGGAGCGCTCCGGCAAAACTCTCGGTCCCGGCAGGGACGATCATGAACTCCTGGATGTCTACGTTGTTGTCGGCGTGCCTCCCGCCGTTCAGCACGTTCATGAACGGGACAGGCAGGTACGTGGCGCCCATGCCGCCCATGTACCTGTACAATGACATGCCCGAAGACCTGGCGGCGGCTGACGCGACCGCCATTGAGACGGCCAGGATGGCGTTGGCGCCCAGCTTGGACTTGTTTGGCGTTCCGTCCATTCTGATCATCAGCCGGTCAATTTCCTGCTGGCCACCCGCGTCTATACCCACCAGTTCGGGAGCGATGATCTCCCGGACGTTGCGTACGGCGGTCATGACGCTCTTGCCGCCAAAGCCCTTCTCCCCATCGCGGAGCTCTAGCGCTTCGTACGTGCCGGTGGACGCCCCCGACGGGACCATCCCCCTGCCGAAGGAGCCGTCGCTCAGGAAAACGTCAGCCTCGAGCGTCGGGTTGCCGCGCGAATCCAGGATCTGCCTGGCCTTCACGTCGATAATCTCAGCCATGTGCAATCACCCTTTTGTGAAGTGTACTAGCAGGCTCTCACGGTCCATTTCGACGGGCTTAGGCAGCCCCAGGAGTTCCAGGATCGTAGGCGCCACGTCGGCGAGGACGCCGCCCGACCTAAGAGCGAGCCCTGCCAGGCCGCGTCCCACCAAAATGCAGGGTACGCGGTTCAGCGAGTGGTACGTGTGGGCGGTGACCGCCCCGGGACGCACATCTTCGACGTTGCCGTGGTCCGCGATGACCAAGGCAACGCCGCCTGCGGAAAGGACGGCGTCGAGGAAATCCCCCAGGCACCGGTCGACTACTTCCAACGCTGTCACCGCCGCGTCGTATGACCCGGTGTGCCCGACCATGTCAGGGTTCGCGTAGTTCAGGACGACGAAATCGTATGATCCCGACTTGACCCTGTCTACTGCCTGAGAGGTGACCTCGTAAGCGCTCATCTCAGGCTTTTGATCATAAGTGACTACTTCCTTGGGCGAAGGGATGAGAACCCTGTCTTCGCCTGCGAACGGCTCGTCCTTTTTGCCATTTAGAAAGAACGTGACGTGGGCGTACTTCTCGGTCTCGGCGATGCGGAGTTGCTTCATCCCGGCCTTGGATACGACTTCGCCCAGCGTGTTTTCCATTGTAAGCGGCAGGTAGGCGTACTCTCCTCCGAGGCTCTCCTCATACTTGACCAACCCGCAGTACAAGGCGTCTAGGCGCGGTTCGCGGTCGAACCCGGAGAAATCCCGATCCACGAAAGCATGGGTGATCTCCCTGGCCCTGTCGGCGCGAAAGTTGAAGAATATGATTGAATCCCCATCGCGAACGAGCCCCTCGCCGGGAGCGCCGGCGAAGACCGTGGGCTGGACGAACTCGTCAGTTGCGCCCCTCTCGTACGACGCTCGAATCCCTTGCCGCCAATCGGCGGCCACAACGCCTTCGCCGATGGTAAGCAGGCGATATCCCTTCTCGACTCGATCCCACCGCTTGTCTCGGTCCATGGCGAAAAAGCGTCCCTGCATGGTGGCCAAGCGGCCGATCCCAATTTCGCGCATCTTGCCTTCCAAGAGTTCCAGATAGGCGGATGCCGACTGGGGTGGGACGTCTCTGCCGTCGAGGAAGGCGTGCACGGACACCTTGCTCTGGCCTTCCCGCTTGCAGAGGTCTAGTAGCGCGAACAGGTGGCTCTCCAGGCTGTGGACCCCGCCGTCCGACAAAAGACCCATGAGGTGGACCGATGAACCCTTCGCCCTCGCCGCACGGATGGTTTTGAGTAGCGCGGGGTTGGAGAAGAAAGTCCCTTCGCGGATTTCCTTGGAGATCCTGACGACGTCCTGATAGACGATGCGACCTGCGCCTATATTGAGATGGCCGACGTTTGAGTCACCCATCTGGCCCACCATGAGGCCTACAGCTTCGCCGGAGGCATCCAGGCAGGTATGAGGGTACTCGGCGCTGATCCGCCGAAAGTTGGGGGTCCGGGCCTCGCTGCAGGCGTTGGGGCATACGTCAGAGACGCCCCAACCGTCCAAAATCACCAGCGCGACAGGGCCCAATTTGCGTGTCATGCCTGCGGCCGTCCCTTCCTCAATTCAAAGATCATCCTGGCGAACTCCACAGGGTCAAGGCTCGCGCCGCCGACCAACGCCCCATCGACCTCGTCGTGAGCGATGAAAGAACGTATGTTGCCAGACTTGACGCTCCCACCGTAAAGCACGCGTACATCGCCAGACGCTCCTTGCCCGAAGACGGAATCGATGGTCGCTCTGATGCGGACGATGACATCCCTGGCGTCTTCCGGCTTTGCCTCCTTACCTGTCCCAATGGCCCAAACAGGCTCATAGGCGATGACCACCGCCGGAAGCTCGTCTCGCTTTGCGGCCAGAAGACCCTGACGGGTCATGGTCTCCACTACCTCGTAGGTATCGCCCTTTTCGCGCTGCTCCAGCGTCTCTCCGACGCACAGCACAGGCCGCAGGCCGAAATCGAGGGCAGAGCGGACCTTCTTACGCGCCATCTCATCGGTCTCGCCCAGCAGGTGCCGGCGCTCCGAGTGCCCCACGATCGCATAGGAGCACCCCGCATCCCTGAGCATCACCGGGGAGACCTGGCCGGTAAACGCGCCCTTCTCCTGCCAGTGGAGGTCCTGGGCTCCCACCGCCACCTGGTAGCTCGACAGCGCGGCAGCCAGGGCGGGGATGGCGGTGAATGGAGGACATATCAACACCTCGGGCCAAGCGTTGCCGCCTGTCACGTTCAGCATCTGCGGTACGAACGCCCCGGCGAAGGCCAGGGCGTCGGGAATAGTCTTGTTCATCTTCCAGTTCGCGGCCAAGAGCGGTACACGCAACGGAATCTTCCTCCCGACAATGTATTGCGCAGTCTAGGGCCTGTCTTTGAGGCACGCCACCCCCGGAAGGGTTCTCCCCTCCAGAAACTCAAGTGACGCGCCGCCGCCGGTGGAGAGATGGCTGATCTTGCCGGCGACGCCTGACATCTCGATGGCAGCCAGAGAGTCCCCGCCGCCCACGACAGTGAACCCGGAAACCTCGGCCATCGCCGCGGCGATCTCCATGGTGCCGGCTCCGAAGGGCTCGACCTCGAACACGCCCATAGGCCCGTTCCAAAACACGGTCTTTGAGTCGCGGATCCTATCCGCGAACTCCTTACGGGTATGGGGGCCGATATCCAGGACGGCTTGGTCGTCGGGGATCGCCTGCACCGCCACGACTCTCACCGCCGCGCCGATTTCCGGTGCTGTGGCGATCACGACATCTGTCGGCAACAGCACTGCCTTCCCTGCCCTATCCGCCTTGGTCAGTATGTCCCGGGCGCTACCCGCCATTGCTGGCTCAGCCAGGGATTTTCCCACCTTGTGGCCTTTGGCCAAGAGGAATGTGTTGGCCATCCCACCCCCGATGAGCAGGACGTCCACCCTGTCGAGCAGGTTATCCAGCACCTTCAGCTTGTCTGAGACCTTGGCCCCGCCGATTACCGCCGCGAACGGCCTTCCTGGCTCTTCAAGGAGCCTGCCCAGAGCGGCCACTTCTTTCTCCATCAGGAACCCGGCGTACGCCGGGATGAAGGCGGCGATACCCGCCGTGGAAGCGTGCGCCCTGTGGGCGGCGCCGAAGGCGTCGTTGACGAAGATGTCGGCAAGAGAGGCCATCTGACTGGCCAACTCGGGATCGTTCTTCTCCTCGCCCGAGTGAAAGCGGACGTTCTCCAAGAGGACGACGTCTCCCGGCTTCATGCGCGAGACAAAGGCGACAACTTGGTCGCCCACGCAGTCGTCAAGCTTGGCAACGCGCCTCCCCAGGAGTTCCGCGAGCCTCGCGGCGATGGGTTCCATACGTAGATCGTCGACCGCCTTGCCGCCGGGCCTTCCCAAGTGAGATGCCAGAATCACCTTGGCTCCCTGCTCGACCAGGTATGTGATCGTCGGGAGCGAAGCCTTTATCCTGGTGTCGTCGCCGATCTTTCCGCCTTTTATCGGTACGTTGTAGTCGACCCTGACGAAACAGCGCTTGTCCCTTACAAGGACGTCTCTGACGCTCGACTTTGCCACAGCTGGCACCTCCTTTTCCCTCTTCTCTTAGAGGCCCTTGGAAGCTATGAAAGAGATGAGGTCGACCAGCCGGCAGCAGTATCCCCACTCGTTGTCGTACCAAGCTTCGACCTTGGTGAGAGAACCAACGACCATTGTGGAGAGGCCGTCGACCACCGAGGACTGGTTCATCCCCTTGTAGTCGGAAGAGACTAGGGGCTCGTAGTTGATCCCGAGGATGCCCTTGAGAGCGCCTTGGGAGGCGTCCTCGAAAGCCTTATTGACCTCCTGGACGGTCGCGGTCTTCCTGAGCTTTACCACCAGGTCGACCACGGAGACGGTAGGCGTCGGCACTCTGTAAGCCATTCCGTTGAGCCTGCCCTTCAGTTGGGGCAATACCAGGCTGACAGCCTTGGCGGCTCCGGTGGTGGTCGGGATTATGTTCAGGGCGCCAGCCCTTGCCCTGCGCAGGTCCTTGTGGGCGAAATCCAGGATTACCTGATCGTTGGTGTAGGAATGGATGGTGGTCATGAGTCCTTCTTCAATGCCGAACGAGTCGTCCAGCACCTTGGCCACAGGAGCCAGGCCGTTGGTAGTGCAGGATGCGTTGGATATCACGCTGTGCTTGGAGCTATCGTACTTGTCCTGATTGACGCCCATCACGACGGTTATGTCCTCACCCTTGGCAGGGGCCGAAATCACGACCTTCTTGGCGCCCGCCGGATCGATGTGAGCCATCGCCTTCTCCTTCTCAGTGAACCTGCCGGTCGACTCCAGGACGATGTCGACGCCAAGGTCCCTCCACGGTAGCTTCGCGGGGTCCCTCTCAGCTAGCACCCTGACTTCGCGCCCATCCACAGAGAAACCCTTCTCGGAGGCTTTGACCTCGGATGGCAGGGTCCCGTAGTTGGTATCGTACTTGAGCAGGTGCGCAAGGGTTCCAGGGTCAGTAAGGTCGTTGACGGCCACTACCGTTATGTCGTCTCTTCCCATCGCGGCACGCAAAAAACGCCGCCCTATGCTGCCAAAGCCGTTGATGCCCACCCTTACCATTGGATGTAACCTCCCGCATTATGCTGGCCAGGCTGACTTCGGTTTCCTCCTGGCTTCCACATTATATCTACCAGATTCCTCACGTGTACAGGAAGTACCCGAGGATCCCAGAACCCAGCAGCAACAGAACAGGGTCAATGTTCAGCCCCACGATGGCCCCTATCACAAGGCACGCGATCACGACCGGCACCGCGCCTGTAAGCGAAGTGGACGCGACCGATATGGCTGCGGACAGGATAAGCGCGACCACCACGGGACGGATGCCCTTGAATATGTCTTTCACGAAACCCACGTCGCGATACTTCAAGAAGAGGTATCCCAGACCCATCATTATGAGGAAGGACGGGAAGACCACGCCGACGGTGGCAGCCACGGACCCCCAAACCCCCATAACCTTGTAACCCACATAGGTAGCCGAATTGATGGCGATAGGCCCTGGCGTCGCCTGCGAAAGCGCGATGACGTCTATGAACTCCTCCATGGAGAGCCAGGCCTTGGCCTGGACGATTTCTCTGGAGATAAGGGGGATCATTGCGTAGCCCCCTCCGAAACTGAAGGCGCCTATCTTGGCGAACGAGAGGAAGAGTTGAAGAAGCATCCTATGTCAGTCCCCCTCCTGCTTTTCGGAAGCGGTCTTGGCAAACTGGCCAAGGGCGACCCCTGCCGCCGCGGCCATCGCCA
Organism: Bacillota bacterium; assembly: GCA_040880305.1. GTDB lineage: Bacteria > Bacillota > Sulfobacillia > Fermentithermobacillales > Fermentithermobacillaceae > JBBDIP01. Next base: position 14,375 of record JBBDIP010000043.1, on the reverse strand, counting down.
CCACCACTATGGGGTTCAGCCCGAGTCCCAGGAGAAGGACGCCTCCGACTACCGCCACGACTATGTCGACCCTGCCCCTGATCGAGGACTTGCCGACCTGCCAGACAGCCGAGATCAGGAGGCCGAAGATGGCGGGCCTCATCCCCTTGAACACCGCTTCGACGGCGGGCGAACCCTTCCACCGCAAGAGTACCGTTGCGAAGGCCAAGATCACCAGAAAAGACGGAAGCGAAGCGCCGAGGGCGGCGACTAGGGCCCCGGGGATTCTCCTTACCTTGTACCCGGTGATGACCGCGACGTTGATGGCGATGGGACCGGGAGCGCTCTGCGCCACGGCAAGGAGGTCCACAAATTCCGTGTCGTCTATCCAATTCTTCTTTGACACCAGTTCCTTGCGGATAAGCGGTATCATCGCCCAGCCGCCGCCGAACGTGAAGGCGCCTATCTTGAAGAAACTCCAGAAGACTGCAGGCAGCCTTGCCGCAGAGAGGGCGGCGGGAGCTGCCTTCTTGCCAACTTGTTTTTCGGCCAAACCGGGAGTCACCCCCCTGAGAGATTGGTAGCATGCGATCCGAATTATAGCACTGGGGCGCGCTGCCGGGGCATCTGGAGGAAAGCAAAAAGCCCCGCGAAAGGGCTTAGAGCCAGCATCTCATGTTAGGCCTCTGCTAAACCAGGTAGTCTTTCAGCCTCCTGCTCCTCTGTGGATGGCGCAGTTTGCGGAGCGCCTTGGCCTCGATCTGCCTTATGCGCTCCCTAGTCACGCCAAACTCACGGCCAACTTCCTCAAGGGTACGGGCCTTGCCGTCATCCAGGCCGAAGCGCAGGCGGAGCACCTTTTGCTCCCTCTCGTTCAGAGTATCCAGCACTCCCTCGATCTGTTCGCGCAACAGCAAGAACGAAGCTGCCTCGACCGGCGCCGTGGCGTCCTCATCCTCGATGAAGTCACCCAGGTGGCTGTCCTCTTCCTCGCCAATCGGAGTCTCCAAAGAGACAGGCTCCTGTGCTATCTTCAGGATCTCACGCACCTTTTCGGCGGTGATGCCCATCTCGGTCGCGACCTCCTCGGGGGTCGGCTCTCTGCCGAGTTCCTGAATGAGGTGGCGGGAAGTCCTGATAAGTTTGTTGATGGTCTCGACCATGTGGACAGGGATCCTGATGGTGCGGGCCTGGTCGGCTATAGCCCTGGTGATGGCCTGTCTGATCCACCACGTCGCGTAGGTGGACAGCTTGAATCCCTTGCGGAAGTCGAATTTCTCGACGGCCTTTATGAGTCCCATGTTGCCTTCCTGGATGAGGTCGAGAAACTGCATCCCGCGCCCCACGTACCGCTTGGCGATTGAGACCACGAGACGGAGGTTAGCCTCGATGAGCCTGCTCTTGGCGTTCTTGTCGCCCATCTCCATGCGCCGCGCAAGCTCGATCTCCTCGTTGGCAGTCAGAAGCGAGACTCGTCCAATCTCCTTGAGGTACATCCTGACCGGATCGTCAAGGGCGATGCCCTCGGGGATCGACAGGTCGATCTCTCCGGGCTCCTCAATCTGCTCCTCCGGTACATCGGGTTCATCGCTGCCTGAAGCCGGCTCCTCCGACCCCGGCTTGCCGGACGCTACCTTGATGCCCATCTCTTGAAACCTCTTGTAGACGTCGTCCATCTGCTGAGTCGACAATTCCAGCCGGCCCAAAGCGTCTGCAATCTCGTCAAAGGTAAGGGAACCCTTCTTCTGCCCAAGGGCGATTAGATCCTTTACGGCGTCCAAGTCCACCAACTGCAATTCCTTCAACTATCTTCCCTCCTGGGGAAATCGGGAGGTGACTCCACCTCGCCCGCGTCCCCAACGGACTTTACCTGCTTCAACAGTGCCTGGAACTCACGGCGGACCTCGTCGAGGGCAGCAACGTCCTTCTGTCGCTCCAGGCTGATCATCCTATCCTGGAGTTCTGCGAGCCGGAGCGCCCCCAGCCTCCTGCGGTAATCCCCTAACATGCGCTTGGGATCGGGCACAGGCGCGGACCTGGCGCACAGCTCAGCCAGCCACTGCGAGAGACCCTCATCTTCTATCGAACTAAGCGGACCTTGGCCGAGAGCCCTTAGGGCTTCACGACACCGGGGATCCGCAAAATGATCCTCTGTAAGGTTCTCCTTAGCCCAGGTGCTGAGTCCTGTATCTTCTAGGAGACACCGGATTACTCCTTCTTCAGCCTTCCTGCGATCCGAACTTACTTCGATATTGCTTGAGGGGTTTCCTGCCTGGCCCCCAGCCTTGTCTGTTATTCTCTGCCCAGGTAAAGACTGGTTGTCATAATCGCTAGTATCCCTGTTTTCAGACTTCTTATACTTTGCCGCCTGCCGCGTTTTCCGCCTATACATTTCGACATCCTTGGCAAGAGAATCCTTCAGCACTCCCATTTCTCTGGATATCTCCTCCAGATAGGCGGAAACCTCAAATTCGCTGGTTAGCGCAGCTAGGACTGGAAGCATGGCGTCCTTGACCCGGAGTTTCGCCTCGATGCCCGCGATCCCGTAGACCTTCCTCGCCTCTTCGTAGATGAAGGAGATATCCGGGAGCGCGCTGCCCAAGATCTCCACAAAAGATTCCTTGCCGCGCGCCCTGAGGAACTCATCCGGGTCCTTGGCCCCTTGGAACGCGACCACCGACGTGCGGCCGCCCCCCTCGCGAAACACGTCTATGCTCCTGCGAGCGGCCCGTTTCCCCGCGTCATCCTGGTCGTACACCAAAAAGACTCTCTCTGCGAGGAGCAAAAGCGCCCTGGCCTGTTCCCGGGAAAGGGCGGTGCCCATCCCGGCAACCGTATAGTCTATTCCATGCTGGAACGATGTGATAACGTCCATGTACCCTTCCATGACGCAGACCGAATTCTCGCGCCTTATGGCGGGCTTGGCCAGGTTTAGCGCGTAGAGCTCCTTCCCCTTCCGGAAGAGGGGAGTATCCGGTGAGTTCAGGTACTTAGGCTGCTCGTCACCCAGCGATCTGCCCCCGAACCCCACCAGCTCCCCCGCGGTGTCCCAAATGGGAAAGGTCACGCGGTGCCGAAACCTGTCGTAGTAGCCGCTGCTGGGCCTCTCGATTAGGAGCCCGGCTTTTAACAGATCCACCCTGTCGAACCCCGCCGATCTTCCGGCCGACGCCACGAACTCCCATTCGTCCGGCGCGTACCCCAAGCCGAACTTGTCTATGGTTTCGCGCGTGAGCCCGCGCCCCTCAAGGTACTCTCGGGCTTGCGCCCCATGTGAAGAATCCAGCATTTCGCGGTATCTTTTCTGGGCGAACTCCAGGGACGACCGAAGCCGACGCCTCTCCTTCATGGCTGACTCTTCCTCTGCACGAGCGCGTGGCGACGGGAGCGTAACGCCCGCTCTCTCGGCGAGAGTCCTCACCGCCTCCGGAAAGGTAAGCCCGTCCTTACGCATGAGAAAGTTGAAGACGCTGCCGCCGGCGCCGCAGCCGAAGCAGTAAAACAGCTGCTTGTCCGGGTCGACCGAGAACGACGGGGTTCTTTCCTCATGGAAGGGACACAGCCCCACGTAGTTCTTTCCGGTCTTGCGGAGTTTCACGTATTCGGAAACCAGGCCGACGATGTCGACCCTGGACCTTACCTGCTCTATTACGTCGTCTCCGAAATATCCGGCGGGCACATCAGACCTCCTCGTAGTTCCAAGTCTTAGGGACGAAAAGCCTTTTGTACTGAGCAATTGCGAAACGATCGGTCATTCCCGCCACGTAGTCGCGGGCCCCATCGCAATTACTTGCGTCTTCGCAGAAGGCTGCGGGCATATCGTCGGGGCATTGGCTGAAGTGACAGTACAGGGCCTCCACAACCCCTTTGGCCTTGTCCTCTTCCTTCTTCGCCGCAGACGATACATAGACCCGTTGAAACAGGAAGATCCTTAGGACGTCCAGGGCCTGCAGCGGTTCCCCTCCTAGGGTGACCGCCCCTTTCTCCAGGCTCTGCAAGATCACCGCTGTCACCAGCGTGTTTATCCTGCGCCCGTGTGTGGAGCCCAAAACCTGCAGCGCCTCATCCGGCAGAGCGCCCGCGTCCAGCACACCGCCCCTTAGCGCGTCGTCGATGTCGTGGTTCACGTACGCGATCCTGTCGGCCAGTTGCACGCACCGGCCTTCGGCGGTCGCGGGGCTCCCTTTCCACGGGTGGTTCAGGATGCCATCCCGGACCTCCCAGGTCAGATTCAGCCCGCCACCCTCTATTACGTCCGCAACGCGGAGCGACTGCACGTTGTGGGAGAATCCCCCGGGGTGCAGCCGGTTCAGGACGTCCTCGCCTGCGTGACCGAAGGGCGTGTGCCCGAGGTCGTGCCCCAAGGCGATAGCCTCTGTGAGATCCTCGTTCAGCCGCAACCCCCGCGCGATCGTGCGCGCGACCTGGCACACCTCCAGAGTGTGGGTGAGGCGCGTCCTGAAGTGGTCGGCCTCGGGGGCGATGAAAACCTGGGTCTTGTCCTTCAGACGCCGGAACGCCTTGGAGTGGACCACCCTGTCCCTGTCTCGCTGAAATACCGTCCTCACCGAGCATTCTTCCTCAAACCTGGCTCTGCCTTTGGAGTTGGCCGCGAGAGTCGCTCCGACAGACAAGGTCGATGCCTCTATCTCAAGCGTGCGTTCCCGGATCGTAGTGCTTTTGTCCATGGATATCTAATTCGAAGTGTCGCGCGGATCTCCTCCGTTTCTTGCTGACGGCGCGGCAGGAATGAAGGAGGCCCCGGCCGGTACTGCCGGAGCCTCCGCTGTTGACCGCAAGTGACCCGCTAGAGCCTTACTTCGCCGGGTTGTCGAGCGCCGCGTGAGCCGCGGCCAGCCTGGCCACGGGGACACGGAACGGCGAGCACGAGACGTAGTTGAGATTTGCGATATGGCAGAACTCGATGGAATCCGGGTCCCCGCCATGCTCGCCGCAGATGCCTATGACCAGTTCGGGACGTGTCTTCCGGCCCAGTTCCACGGCCATTCTGATGAGTTGCCCGACGCCCCTCCTGTCCAGCACCTGGAACGGGTTCTCCTTAAGGATCTTCTTCTCTAAGTAGACGTGGAGGAACTTGGCCTCGGCGTCGTCGCGGCTGTAGCCGAATGTCATCTGCGTCAAGTCGTTTGTCCCGAAGGAGAAGAACTCGGCGTACTTGGCGATATCATCAGCGACCAGGGCGGCCCTGGGCAGCTCTATCATGGTGCCAACGACGACCGGGAAGTCGATGCCGGTCTCCTTCTTGACCTCTTCGCCTACCCGGACGACCATGTCGCGGTTCGCCTCGAGCTCAATGTCGATGCCCACGATGGGGATCATGACCTCGGGCTCGACGTCGGTGAAGCCATCTTTTATGAGCTGCACGGTAGCCTGGAAAATGGCCCTCGCCTGCATCTCATAGATTTCCGGCCAGAGGACGCCCAATCGGCATCCACGCAGACCCATCATTGGGTTGGCCTCATGAAACTCCCTGGCCTTGCCGAGAGTCTTCTCTACTTTAGCGATCTCCTGGGCGGAGGCGCCATTGTGCTTCATCTCAGCGAGCTTCACCGCGAGCTCCTCGGTGGACGGCAGGAACTCGTGAAGCGGCGGGTCCAGCAGGCGGATGGTGACGGGGAAGCCCCTCATCGCCTTCAGGATCCCATAGAAGTCTCCCTGCTGCATGGGCAGCAGCTTGTCGAGGGCGGCTTTGCGCTCTTCCACGGTCTCGGACATGATCATCTGCTGCACCACGGGCAACCGCTCAGCCTGCATGAACATGTGCTCGGTCCTGGTGAGGCCGATGCCCCCGGCGCCCAGTTCGCGGGCCCTCTTCGCGTCTTCGGGGGTGTCGGCGTTTGCCTTGACTCCAAGACGACGGATCTCGTCCGCCCACTTAAGGATCTCCTCAAAAGCCTCGCTGACCTTCGGCTCCACCAGCGGGACCGCCCCGATGAAGACGCTACCGGCGGCGCCGTCGATGGAGATTACGTCGCCTTCTTTGACCGAGGCCTTGCCGATAGTCGCTCTACGGTTCTCGATGTCGATGTGGAGCGCGTCGCACCCGACGATGGCCGGTTTGCCCATTCCGCGGGCGACGACTGCGGCGTGGCAGGTCATGCCCCCGCGAGAGGTGAGGATGCCCTGGGCGTAGATGATGCCGGGCATATCCTCGGGCTTGGTCTCGGGTCTGACCAGGATGACTTTCTTGCCGTCCAGGCCCATCTTCTCGGCGGTTTTGTAGTCAAACACCACAGTGCCGATGGCGGCGCCGGGCGATGCGGGCAGACCCTTGCCGACCACTTCGGTCTTGGCGTTTGGGTCAACTCCCCTGTGTAGCATCCGCGAGACTTCCTCGGGCTTGACCCTCTTAACTGCCTCTACCTTGCTGATGCGGCCTTCATGAACCATCTGGCGTGCTATCTCCAAAGACGCCGCAGCAGTCCTTTTCCCGGTACGGGTCTGCAGCATGTAGAGTATACCGTGTTCGATGGTGAACTCCATGTCCTGCATATCGCGATAGTGGTCTTCCAAAGTCTTGGCGACCTGCTTTATCTGTTCGAAGGTCTGGGGCAGGTCCATGGGCATCTCGGCGATCGGCTTGGGGGTCCGGATGCCAGCCACCACGTCCTCGCCTTGCGCGTTGACCAAGTACTCGCCGTACAGCACGTTCTCGCCGGTGGACGGGTTTCTGGTGAACATAACGCCCGTCCCTGAATCGAACCCCATGTTGCCGAACACCATCATCTGAACATTGACGGCGGTACCCAGTTCGTCGGGGATCTTGTTGATCTTGCGGTAGGCGATGGCGCGCTCGTTGTTCCAGGAGCGGAACACAGCCTCAATGGCCATGCGGAGCTGGTCCATCGGGTTCTCGGGGAACTCGATCCCGGCTTTCTCCCTCACAACCTTGCGGTAACCGTCGATGACCTTCTTCAAGCCTTCGGGAGATATCTCGTAGTCGTACTTGGCCTTCTCGGTCTCACGCTGGGCAACCAGGACGTGCTCGAAGCTGTCGTGACCGACCTCGAGGACCACGTCGCCGAACATCTGCATGAACCTTCTCTGGCAGTCTAGGGCGAATCTCTCGTTGCCGGTAGCCTCGATGAGCCCCTTGACGCTCTGGTCGTTGAGGCCGAGGTTCAGGATAGTGTCCATCATGCCGGGCATGCTGACGGCCGCGCCTGAGCGAACCGAAACCAGTAGTGGATTGCTGGTCCCGCCGAACGCCTTGGCGGTCTCCTTTTCGAGGCCCTTCACGTGGGCCTCGACGTCCTCCCACAGACCCTCGGGGAACTTCCTTCCCTGCTTGTAGTACTCGATGCAGTTCTGGGCCGTGATCGTGAATCCGGGCGGGACCGGTAGACCAATCCGGGTCATCTCGGCAAGGCCCGCGCCTTTGCCTCCGAGTATGGCCTTCATGCTGTCGCTGCCCTCCCGGAACCAGTAAACAAGCTTAGATCCCACGCTTACGCCTCCTATATAGTGATTCCTGGATCTCTACTTTGAATCTGCGTCTCACCTGCAATGCTAGTCCGCACAATCTGTAACATTGTATCCGTTAGGAGTAGTGCATTTCAACCACTCTGGGGCCAGACGCCGAAGATGCCAGTGCCCACCACCTGAGTGCCAATCTTATTTGCACTGGAACCTCTCAGAAGCCCGATTCCCGCATTCAGTGCCAATCTTATTTGCACTGGAACCTCTCAGAAGCCCGATTCCCGCGTTTGGTGCCAGTCATATTTGCACTGGAGCCTCTCAGAAGCCCGATTCCCGCGTTCAGTGCCAGTCATATTTGCACTGAAGCCTCTCGGAAGCCCGATTCCCGCATTCAGTGCCAATCTCATTGGCACTCCTTCGCGGACTTCGCCAGATACGTTAACCCTCCCGCCCCACCAGCGGCAGGATGTGGGAGAAGTCGGCGTACTGGGTGAACAGCCCTGATACCGCCTTGAGCAGGGCCACTCGATTGGCGCGGACGACAGGGTCCTCAGCCATTATCAAAACCTCGTCGAGGCACCGATCAATGGACGTCCGCAGGCCGGCCAACATATCCAAGTAATCATCATAGCGCTGACCTTCCCATAGGCCTTTGGCCACCGACTCGATCAACCTGAGAGCCGCATGAAGAGCGTGCTCCGAATCGTGTTCGAACAACTCCGGCGATACGCTCTCGGCAGCGGTGCCCTTTGCCAGCACGCTGGTCCTGCGCCAGCCGGTCACGATATCGCCGAGTCGAGGCGACCCAACCAGCGCCTCGAGGGCCTCGGCCATCTTGGGAAGTCTGGCGATCCGCTTCTCGCCGCCTCCCAGGACGGCCCGGGTGACTTCGACACTGAACCCGCGTTCGACGAGGGCGCCTTCCACCCTGCTCATGAGGAACTGGAGTAGCTTGGCCGCCCTGTCCTGTGCCGGATTAGGGACAACCTCCGCCGCCAGTTCCAGGGGCAATCCGAGCAGATCCTCAAGATTCGCGTCGTACCGGTGCCCCATGAGGATGGCGACGATCCCCAAAGCGTTGCGGCGCAGCCCGAAGGGGTCGGCTGAGCCCGAGACTTCCATCCCAAGGGAAAACGAAACGGCGAGCGTGTCGAGTTTGTCGGCGAGGGCCACCGCCGACGGCGCGCCGGCTTCCGGCAGCCGGTCCTTGGCGCCGCGCGGAAGGTACTGGTCCCGCAAAGCCGCAGTCAGCGGTGGGGGCAGACCCTCCAATTCTCCGTACCGTCCGCCCATAATGCCCTCAAGTTCGGGGAACTCACGGACCATCGCGGTGACCAGATCGGCCTTGGCAAAGCGGGCGGCCTTAACCGCCTGGTTTCGACCGGTTTCCGGCAAGCCCAGCGAGGAAGAGACCGCGCCGGCGAGGCGCTCCATCCGCCCCGCTTTGTCGAGCATCGTCCCGGAATTTCGTAGGAATCTCACGCCCGTGAGGTCAGGTAGCCTGTCTTCCAGGCGAACCTTCCTGTCCTGTTCATAGAAGAACTCGGCGTCCTCGAGCCGGGCCCGCAGCACCCATTCGTTGCCCGAGCGCACGGTCTCGATGCCCTTCTCCGGGTCGCCGTCTCGAACACCCACGAACCCGGGCAGCACGTTGCCGTCCGAATCCTCAATCGGGAAGTACCGCTGGTGGTGACGCATAGCGGTGATGAGCACTTCCTTGGGAAGCCCGCTGTACCTGGCCTCGAAGCGCCCAAGGAACGCTGAAGGATGCTCGCACAAGGACGACACCTCGGAGAGCAGGTCTTCGTCGATCCGGGGAGAGCCGCCCAGTTCACCTGCGGCGCGTTTGGCGCCCTCGGCGATAGTCCGGCTCCGCTTGTCGGGGTCAACCACAACTGACGCCTGCTCCATGACAGCGAAGTATTCACTCGCTGAACGGATATCCAAAGGACCGGGATGTAGCGTCCTGTGCCCCAGGGTGCGGCGGCCTGACGGGATGCCCGCAACCGACATGGGGACTACATTGGCTCCGTACAAGGCGACGACCCACCGGATCGGCCTATACCAACGCCAGTTCTGATCGCCCCAGCGGAGTGGGTATGGCGATTCAAGCCCCATTACCACGGAAGGCAGTACTTCGCCCAGGACGTCGGTCACGGAGCGTCCCTCCTCGTGCCGCTCGCCGTACACGTATTCCCCTCCGCCCTCTTCTTCCACGGTGACCTGGGACGGCTCGATCCCAACCGCCTTGGAGAACCCCAAAAGCGCCCTGGTAGGATTGCCAGCCTGGTCGTACGCAGCCTTCTTGGAGGGCCCCCGCACCTTGGTGACCGCGTCTTGGCTCCGCTCAGACAGGCCGGAGACCACCAGCGCCAGTCGCCTAGGCGTCCCGAACGTCTGGATAGACACGAAGGATAACCGGGCGGCAGACAGGGCAACCGTAGCCTTGCCACGCAGGTCGCGTATAGCCAACGGCAGGTACCGGGCGGGAATCTCGTCGCAGCCTATCTCCAGAAGGAAGTTGTCAGGCATTCTCTTTGTACCCCCGGGACTCGACGTGCTTCTTGGCGCAGGCTCTGGTTAGGGCGCGGATCCTTCCGATGTAGTTCTGTCGCTCCGACACCGAAACCACTCCCCGAGCGTCAAGCAGGTTGAAAGTGTGGGAGCACTTGAGCGCGCAGTCGTAAGAGGGCAGGACCAGGCCCGCCGAGAGGACCCTCTTGGACTCGCGTTCGTACATATCGAACACGCTGCGCAAAAGTTCGGTGTCGGCGTGCTCAAACCCGTAAGCCGACCCCTGTTTCTCCTGGTCGAGGAAGACGTCCCGGTACTTCAGCCCAGGCGACACCTCCACATCCCACGAGTTGTCGAGCCCCTGGATGTAGGCAGTGAGGCGCTCCAAACCGTAGGTGATCTCGCAGGAAATGGGGTCCACCTGGATGCCCCCCATCTCCTGGAAGTAAGTGAACTGGGTGATCTCGTTGCCATCGAGCCAGACTTCCCAGCCAAGTCCGGAGGCGCCCAGGGTCGGCGCCTCCCAGTTGTCCTCGACCAAGCGAATGTCGTGTTCTTCGCGCCGGAGCCCGAGGCGCTCCAATGACTCTATGTACATCTCCACCACCATGTCCGGCGGCGGTTTGAGGATAACCTGGAATTGATAGTAGTACCCCATCCGGTACGGGTTGTCCCCATAGCGCGCGTCCTGGGGCCGCCTGGAGGGCTCGACGTAGGCGATTTTCCAGGGCTTGCGTCCCAGCACTCGAAAGAACGTGAACGGATTCATCGTGCCCGCGCCTTTTTCTATGTCGTAAGGTTGGGCAATGTAGCAGCCCTTCTCAGACCAAAACCCCTGCAGCGCAGCGATCACGTCACAAAAAGAGAGAGACTTGCCCACCTTTGCAGACTCCTTCCTCTCGGTCCCCCATCTCCCAGCCCCTAAGGCATGACCGGCTCCCTTTCGCTTGAGCGGGGCCGCTCAACCTCTACGGTCCACGTGCTTACCAGAAGGGCCAGCGTGGTGAACAAGGTAACCCACGGCGCCAGGACAGCCCCGGCGACTCCAACGGTGACCGGGAGGTCGACCACGACGTAGTTCCCGCTCCTCACGATAATGCGGCTGGCGTTGCCCCTGCGGACAAGGGTTGCCAAAGTACGGAGGAGGTCTTCTCCCCTCACCTTGAGGACGTCGGTCCTCCCCCACGGATGCCGGAGGCTCCTTACGGCATCCGAGACGTCCCCGGAAGAGCACTCCAGGGCCTGTCTGGCTTGTCGGTATGTAGCGTGGGTCCTCTTGCGAATTGCGTCGATCTTCTCTAAGGTCGTATCCATATCCTGCTTCACTCCTTGTGGCGCGGTTCCACCTCTATCCTTTCCACAAGGGACGCGGATCTAAGACCTCTCCCCAGAGTCTCTACGATGAACTCCAACAACGCTCCAGTGGCCTCCTCCCTGACACTCCCACGAGCGTTGACCCCTGGGCCGGAGCCATCGCCGACCGGCTTCGACAGGAGGTCCAACGTCCTGGCCGCCCCAAGCGATATTTCGCGGAGGAACTCCGGGAAACTGGATAGACCCCTGCACTTAGAGCAGACGAGGCCGCCGGACTCGGCGGAGAAGTACACCGGCGCCGCCGGCGCCGCGCCGCACACAGCGCAGGCGCCAAAGGACGGCGCGAAACCGGCGCGGGCAAGGACGCCGAGGGCTCCCCCCGCCGCGACCGGCCACGGATCATCCCTGCCTTCCAGTTGGTGGAGGACGTTTCCGTAGAAGTCGAACACGGCCTCGTTGCTCTCGCGCTCCGGCAGGATCTGAGAAACCAGTTCGGCCAGGAAGCCGGCGTAGACCATCTTCTTGTAGTCCAGCATGATGCCAGGGTGCGACGTCAGGAGGGCAACCTGCGTGACGCGGTCAAGCGATCTTCCGCGGTACAGCTGGAACGTCGCCCTGCTATACGGCTGGGTCACGGCGGAGAGCTTGCTTAGGGGTTTGCGGGCGCCCTTGACCACGGCCCGGACCATACCTTCGTCGCGGGTAAAAACCGAGATCACCCGGTCGTGTTCGGCCAGGTCGGTCTGAGATAGGACTATGCCTTCGGTTTGGTAAAGCACGGTCATGCCCTCCGCGTCACCGGGCTACCACCCGTACTTCTCCGGCCCCCAACGCTTCAGCGTCCTGCTCTGCTCCACGGAGAGAAGCGAGTTGGACGGCACGTCGCTGTCCACCACGACTCCTGGGTAGATAGCGCAGTTCACACCCACTTTCACTCCGGGAAAGAAGATGTTGCCGACGCCTGTCCTGGTGTGGTCCCCGATGAACGCCGCATTGGCGAAAACCCCGGCGTTCTCCTTGCGGCCCTCTATCGTGTGGACCGTCCCGGTGTCGTCGAACCGCAGCGAACCGACCAAGCACCCCGCCGCGATGTCGGTATGGCTCCCCACCACGCCGTATATCTCGCAGTTGTGCACCATGCTGACGTTGTCGAACGTCACGCCCTGGAACTGGGCGTTATATCCGATCCTGTTAGCCCGCCCTATCACTGAGCCGGAACCTATCATGCAGTAGTCGGTGAGAGCGGAGCGGTCGCCGATCATCACGTTGTCTTCGATGATAGCGCCCGAGTCGACCAGCACGTCATCGCCGATGAATACATCGCCCTTGATAATGACGTTCCTGCCGATCTTGCTTCCGCGCCCTAACCTGACTCGGCCGCGGATGTCGGCGGAGCTGTCGATGCTGGCGCCTTCGCCCACAAAACTCTCATCTATGGACGAGAGCGCCTCGGCGGCGGCGACCACGTTGGCCTCCCATATGTGCCACGGCTTGTCGATGTCCACGACGGGCCTGCGGGCTTCGACCGAGACTACCGGGTGGCCGTCCTCTATCATCATCTGGACGCTCTGCTCCAGTTGGGATTCCTTCGGGGGCATGCCGCCGACGCAGACGTTTTCCATGTGCCCCGGGTTGGCGGCCAGGTATCTGATGGCGTCTTTAGGCAGGGCGAAGACTCCTCCCACCCTGGCGTTGACGTAGTGGCTCCTGGGGTGGCCGTAGATCGCCTGAATCCGGTCATCATCGACCATGGCGCAGATCCAGTCCAACGACCGCTCCTTCTCCCCCAACGTTTCCGTGAGCGCGACCGGATGGCCGGTCTCGGAGAACTTGCGGACTACGGAGGCGACGTCGTCCTCGTGGACCACCGCGTCGCCGTAGATGACCAGCATGTCCTCACCCAGGCCATCCGCACAGGAAAGAGCGCTGGATGCTGTGCCTATTCCTGGGTGGCCCTCAAGGACCACGACCCCGGGTTCATCCCGCAGGGCGTACCTCACCATCTGGGAGTTGTAGCCGGTGACCGCGTAGATCCGCGTGAGGCCGGCGTCCCTGAGCTGTCCCGCCACGCGGGCGACGTTGGGCCGGTTTCCTATCGGTATGCAGCACTTTTGCCACCAATCCGAGTAGGGCCATATCTTCTTGCCGTAGCCCCCACAGAGAATGATCCCTATCATGTTGTGATGGACCCCCTATGCAAGAGCAGAGCGATAGCGGCGCCCTTGCAGCGTCGCAAGCAACTGCGAAGCAGTTGCGAGAGACACTCGACTTCCGATTGCTCTGCCCCCGTGTATCGTCTGCGTCACCTGCTATTTCCTCATGGAGTACCCCATTCTCCTGTAGATATGCCTTCTTCCCCTCACGGGCCGGGTTTCCCCCGTATGGGCGGGGTAACGGACAGCGCCAGTCCCGCCAGTGAAGGCAGAATTACCAGGACCAGGTACACGCCGAAGTAGGTGAGGCGGGAATCCAGGAAGGAGCGAAGCCTGTCTCCCAGGGTGGGCAGGGTGGGCCAAAAGACCAAGGCCGCTATGAGGACCGAGAATGCCGCCGACAGCAGGACTCCCGCGGCCGCCACGTCCTTTATGACCTTGGCTATTGGGTTCAGATGCGGCTCCAGGAGGTCCGTCAGAGACTCCGCTACAGTGTTGACCACTTCCGCCAGCATGACTCCTGCAATGGCCAGCACGACCATGAGGACGTCAGTCGTGCCCACTCCGGTCACCATGCAAGCGGCCCCCGCAAGGGTGGCGGTAAGGACATGAATGCGCATGTTGGGCTGGGTCCGGTAGACGTAGGAGAGGCCGGCCCAGGCGTAGACGAAGCTCCTGAGGACTGGGCTCCGGGCGCGGCCATGCCGATCGCTCAGACCTGGTTTATGGCTTTGAGGGCCGCGTCCTGGCGCTTCCACATGACCGCCTCTTTTTCCGGAGTCTCGTGGTCGTAGCCCAAGAGGTGGAGAGTCCCGTGCACGAGGAGCAACGCGACCTCCTGCTCCAGACTCTTGCCGGCTTCGGCAGCCTGCCTGCCCGCAGTCTCCAGGGAGACCACAACATCGCCCAGCATATCGGGTATGCCCGCGACTTTGACCACGTCGTCTTCCTCTCCTTCGTTGAAGGCGAAAGACA
>JBBDIP010000042.1:0-20934 GCA_040880305.1 Bacillota bacterium | reverse complement strand
CGCTCTCTTCCTGGTTAAGGACAAGGTTTGCTTTGAGGTTCTTAGACACGAAGGACTGGAGCACGCGCCCCAACTGGGCGGGGATATTATCGTCTCTTCCCAACTGGGCGCGGATGTCGTCGCGGGTCTTGACCAGGTTCTCAGGCTTGAGCCCCAGGGTGAGGACTTCACTCATGGCCTCGTCCAGCCGGGAGCAGGCGAAATCCAGAGCCTGAGGGTTCGCCGCAACCGTGGCGATGATATCGCCGTCAGAAGCATCATCAGCGAGGAACAACCGTAAGGACTTGATGATCTCCTGTGTCGAGGCGCTAGGAGCAGCTGCGATGTCCGAGATCGTCTTGCGCAGGCTGGCGATCTGGATCTTGGTGTCGGCGAGTATCTTGACGTCGTTGTCGACCGCCTTGGGGACGGTCTTAGCCCGCTCATCCTTCAGCCGGTCGGTGGCCGCGTCGTCGATCACTTCCTGAGCGGCCTTGACGTTCAGAGGGGAAACATCCCCGGCTTTGAGCCGTATCTGTTGGGGCACAAGCGAGACGAAGAAGACCGCGAAGACGATGATGAACGCGGCCATCCCCCAGAAAAGCTGAGGGCTCTCCTTGGGGAGCCTAAGGAGGCCCGTGAAAACCTTCCCGCCGTTCTTCTCGCTCCGCTTAGCCACTATCGGACTGTCTCCTCTTTCTGTCCGGACTTGTCGAACCTATCGTAGGCCCTAACGATCCGGGTGACCAGCTCGTGCCTAACCACGTCCCTGTCGGTCAGGTAGACGAACGCGATCCCCGGCGTATCCCGCAGGACCACCCTGACCTGCTCGAGGCCGGAGTAGACGTCCTTGGGCAGGTCAACCTGAGTGACGTCTCCGGTCACAACGAGTCTCGAGTTCAAACCCATCCTGGTCAAGAACATCTTCATCTGTTCAGGAGTGGTGTTTTGCGCCTCGTCCAATATCACGAAGGCCGACTCCAGAGTGCGCCCCCTCATGTAGGCCAGGGGCGCGACCTCGATAAGGCCCTTCTCCATGTACTTTTGGAACGTGTCCAGCCCCAGTATGTCGAACAGAGCGTCGTAGAGGGGCCGGAGGTACGGGTTAACCTTCTCCTGGATGTCGCCCGGCAGAAACCCCAAGCGCTCGCCCGCTTCCACCGCAGGACGAGTCAGGACGATCCTGTCCACTTCCTTCTTACGAAAACAAGCGACGGCCATGGTTACGGCCAAGTACGTCTTTCCGGTACCTGCAGGTCCAATGCCGAACACGAGCGGGTTCTCGCGGATGGCATCCATATAGTCTTTTTGTCCCTGGGTCCTGGGACCGATCGGCTTGCCCCGGTGGCTCACCAGGATGTTGTCGTCGATCTGTGTCAGCTCGTTACCTTCTTTCACCGAACGGATGGCGTAGCGCACATCCTGGGTGCTGACTTTCTGGCCCGATTTGGCTCTGCCCAGGAGGTGATGCAGTACCACCTTGGCTGCCTTCAGTTTCTCCTCGTCGCCGTGGACCACGAGGGTCTTGCCGCGGGCCGTAAGCTTCACTTCGAGGCTGTCTTCCAATAGCGCGAGGTTCTCGTCGTAGGAACCAAAAAGCCGGAACATGTCGCCGTTATCCAGGATTTCGAAAACAACCTGGCTATCTTCTTTTGAAGGCAAGTTCACCTATCAACCTCCGTATCCGCGCCTCCCCAGCTTTGGACCGTGCCTATCTCTTCGATCGCACACGCTGTGGCGCGGACAGCAATCATGTCCTGGGTAGTCGACTCAATCTTACAGCTCAAGTCTACCAATTTCGCGTAAGAAGGCAATTGTCTTTCAATGGATGACTTCATCTGGCGCTCAAATGCGCTGAACGCTTCTTCTTCCGACAGACTCACCTGACTCCATTTTACCTCATAGAGGACTCTATTTACGACCTCGACCCCGTGGGCGGTACCTAGGCCGGCCCGAAACTTGGGGTAGTCCTCGACCTCGTACCATTCAAAGGCGTTGCTCCTACCCCAGAGAGCGAACTCGTTGCCGCCATAGCGGACGACGGTCATCTCAATCTTGCGGCCGGTCCGCGACGCCACTGACTGAGTCAAAGGCGCTTCCCGGTACACTTCGTACCAGACCAGCGCCGTCACATTGCCTCTGGCCCCCCGGATCGCGCCCGACGGGTTCCCCGCGATAAGCAGGTCGCCCGCCTCCACGGTCTGACCGATGCGTACGGCGGGGACTCCGGAAAGCACCAGCATGGACTGCACCACGCCGTCCTTTGCGGCGATTACGTCCCCGGGTCCGACAGGCGAAGGTCGAGTCTTCTCCACAACCTCGATGACCGCCAGCGTACCCTGAAGACGCACGTATACCCACGCAAGTTCGGGGTTTTGGTCTATCATTGCCTCCTCAGCCGCCGCCGTGGAAATCCGGGCGCGCCTCGCGCCGATTACAAGTCCGGCAGACGCGGCTGACTGGAGGAGTCTTTCGGTATCGACCTGCCGGTTTCCGGCCACTTGAATAGACCAGACAGAACCGGACAGGTAGAGGAGGATGGAGATGACGACCGCCGCGGCTATGAGGAAGGTCGGCCGCCGGCGCAACTTGCCCAGAAAGAACGGCATACCGGTCCGCGCTACAACTCTGGGAACGCAGCGAGCGCGCCGGGCGAGACGGTGTATGTCCCTGTATCTCGCCAGAGTGGTGCAAAAAAGCACCGTGCCGTCGCCGGGCGCGAAGCCCCACATTGGAAAACCGGCGGAAAGGCAGAGGTTAACCAAGCGTTCCGGACTCTTGCCTCTGACTTCCACCCGGACGTATCCCTGTAGGTATTCCTTTATCCTCTTCCGGGCCACCGCCTACGTCTCCATCTGGACGGATCCCAGAAGCCCCCTGACGATCATATCTTCCTTGCTGACTTCTTCTATCTCGAGAGACTTCCCGAGTATGGCGATCTGGCCTTTCCCCACCCCGATCACGATTTTCTCGGGGGAATACTGGATGAGCCCTCGGTGGTTCTGAATCAACACACCAAGGTTTCCAATGATGGTGACCTTGGGTAAGTCCATACCGACGTCTAGGGGTAATTCGAGGATCTCCGATATTTCCTGCCTAAGCTTCTTTAGCAACGGCCAGTCCCCCCACGCTAATCACACCAAATGTTTATGTAAGGGGGTAGCCGGACAATAACGAAAGGGACCTCTTTCGAGGTCCCTCAATTGTCGTGCGATAAATGCTCAGCGGAACTTGTGCTTGCGTTGACGCGCAGCCTCAGACTTCTTCTTGCGCTTCACGCTAGGGCTCTCGTAGTGCTCGTGCTTACGAACATCGCGCAGAACTCCAGACCTCTGGCACTCTCTCTTGAAGCGGCGCAGGGCGCTGTCAAAGTTCTCATCTTTACCTACTCTTACCTCTGGCAAGTCTCTGTCCCTCCCTCCGCCGCAGGAGATTCCCCGCTCCCAATGTGACAGTTGGATTGTACACTAGCAGCCTGCACAAGGTCAATTGTAAGTCCGGGGACGAAAGTCTAGCCTGGGCGGCGCACCTCTTTAACCTCGGCCGCCTGCCGCTCTATGGCGAGGTCGACTAACCTCCTCACAAGCATGGGGAAAGACAGGCCGGACGCCTCCCACAGCTTAGGGTACATACTAATCCTGGTAAAGCCCGGTATGGTGTTCAACTCACTCACGTAGACCTCGCCCATCACGGGGTCAACGAAGAAGTCCACTCTTGCCATCCCGCGGCAGCACGTGGCCTTGAACGCATCGACAGCCACCTGCTGGACCCTACTCAAGAGCGACGGCTCCAGCGGCGCCGGTACGGCTAGCTGGGTGCTGTCATCGATGTACTTGGCTTCATAGTCGTAGAACTCGCGGGAGGGCAGGATCTGCCCCGCTACGGAAGCCTGTGGCTCGTCGTTCCCCAGGACGCTGCACTCGATCTCCAGGAGACCCTCCTGCGAGGGCTCGATCAGCGCCTTAGTGTCGTAGAGGAACGCGCTGTCCAGAGCGGCAGCGACTCCGCCCATATCCTTTACTTTGGTGACTCCAAGACTCGAACCGGACCCCGAGGGCTTCACAAAGACCGGGAACTTCACTAAGCCGGCGAGCGCCGAGAGGACGTCCTGTCCCTTGGACCGCCACGCCGCTCTCTCGACCGAAAGAGCCGGGACGTGGGGCACGCTGTGAGTCTGTAGCAGCCTCTTTGTGGTCCCTTTATCCATACAGATCGCGGAAGCCAACGGAGGAGCTCCGACGTACGGAATGCCCGACAACTCCAGAAGGCCCTGCACTGTCCCATCCTCACCATACAGACCGTGAAGCACCGGGAACACCACGTCCACTTCCACTTTGTAGAGCCCCTGGGGACCTTCTACCCAGATGCCCCGCTTCGACGGGTCGGGCAAGATGGAGCACGCCGGCCCCATGTCCGCGGTCACCGCGGTTGCCTGTCCGCCAAGGAACGCGGAGCAGTCGCCCAGAAAAACCCACTGCCCATCTCTGGTGATGCCGGCCCCCACAACTTCCATCCCCGCGTCTATTGCGCCGCGGTATATGGACCTCGCGGAAAGGACCGATATTTCATGCTCACCTGACCTGCCGCCAAAGATGAGACCCAGCCTAAGCTCCATGACTTGTACCACCCTGTCTTGAGAGATTGGCGCCTACGCGATGTCGCCCGTCACCGACGACTCCCGCGCTTCGCGCACAAACACCGGGACAATCCTGCCCTTGTGCTCGTCTCCTCCGGCGAAATTGCAGCGTATATAGTTGCGGGTGACGCCGGTAAGCAAACCGCCCTTCGTCCTATCGTCCTCCGCAAGGACTTCCATAACCCTGCCTACATGTTTACGGTGAAACGCGTGTGAGAGTTCCAGACCGGCGTCTATCAGGCGGTTAACCCTCTCGTCCTTCTCCTTTTCGCCGACCTTGCCGGCGAAATCCCACGCCCTGGTGCTAGGGCGGGCCGAAAACTTGAACGCGTGAATGCGGGAGAACCCCGCCTGCTTGGCCACGTTGAGCGTATCATCAAAGTCACCGTCGGTTTCGCCGGGGAAACCTACGATTACGTCGGTCGTAACGCCGGCGCCGGGCGCGATGCGGCGGGTCCTATCCACCACATCCAAGAACGACGAAACGTCGTACCGCCTACCCATGAGGCGCAAGATGCGGTCGCTGCCGCTCTGCAGCGGCAAGTGCAGGTGAGCGCAGACTTGGGGTAGGCGGAGGCAATCCAGAAGGTCGTCGTCCACATCGTGGGGCTCCAGCGAGCTGATGCGCAGGCGGATCAACCCCGGAACCTCGCTGACTTGCCGGACAACGTGGGGAAGCGACGGACAGCCGCCAATGCTGCCGCTGGTGCCACCCCTGATGCCGCCACCGGCCCGCGGTTCATCCTTGCCGTAGAGGCCAATGTGCGTCCCCGTCAGCACGATTTCCTTGTAGCCCTTCTGGACCAGTCCTTCAGCTTCCGCCAGGATCCTATCAACCGGCCTGGACCTGGACGGACCCCTGGCGTAGGGGACGACGCAGTAGGCGCAAAAGTCCCCGCAGCCTTCCTGGATCTTTAGAAACGCCCTGGTCAACCTCGGGGTCTCGACCGGAGTCTCTTCAAAGGCTTCCGAAGTAGTTCCGGGTTCATCATGGGGCGCAACTTCGACGACTTTCTCGCCGGTGGTCAGCGCTTGATCGACCAGAGCAGCCAGTTCGGACCGCCCTCGGACGCCCGTAACCGCGATAACGCCGGGGATATCATCAACCTCATTAGGAGCGATCTGTGAGTAGCAGCCGGTTACGACCACTTTGGCTCCTCCCCTGGCGGCAGACCGGATGGCCTGCCGGCACTTGGCGGCGCCCTTTGCTGTTACCGCGCAGGTATTGACTACAACGACGTCGCTGGGGCCTTCATCAACCACCTGAAACCCCCTCAGCTTGAAGCTCTCTCTGAGGAAGTCGGTATCGTACTGGTTTTGCTTGCAGCCAAAGGTCTTAAAAGACACTGTCTTACTGGGCAAATGTCTAACCCCGCATAGAGTGGATTTGGGATCGTTGCACCAGCATTATAACTGTCCGCGGCAGTAAGTGGAAATTCGGGCTATGGCCCCTGCCTGCCCGTGATGCAGGTCGAGACAGTGGTAAGCTCAAACCCCTTGTCCCGGAGCCCATCGATTATGAGCGGGAGCGCGGATACGGTGGGTTCGGTGGGGTGAAGCAGGACGAGAGCGCCGTTTACAGCCCCCGCGAGAGCCCTCTTCCAGATGGTCTCGGGAGGAGGAAGCCGCCAGTCGACGGTGTCCACAGTCCACATGACAGTGAGGTAGCCCATCTCCGAAGCGTAGTTGACGGTGGCATCAGTCCACTCGCCGTACGGAGGCGCGAAAAGTTTGGAGGGGCGAGCGCCCGACGCCAGGAAAAGGCGTTCTTCACCGCTCTGGATGAGCCTTTGGAGGCTCTCTCTTGCCATGGTCTCGACGTGGGAGTGCACAGCTCCGTGGTTTCCGATCTCGTGTCCATCCCTGACCATACGCCCCGCAAGCTCGGCGTTCTTCTCTGCCCAGGAACCGGTCGGGAAGAACGTGGCTACGACGCTCTTCTCTGCGAGGATGTTCAGGATCTTCCCGAGGTGCTCCTCTCCCCAGTCCACGTTGAACATGAGGGCGATGTTGGGCGCTCCAGTGTATCCCCTGTATATGGGGGCGATCCCGGCCATGGCGGCGCGGGACTCGTACATCCCCAGGAGATCGAGCGCGCAAGCGGCCCAGAGGAAGACGGCCAGGAACAGGCACGCGATGTACTTGCGCCTGATCAACATAGGAATCCCCCCGTTCTAAGAGAGTTTCTATGAGGGGAGGGATGGGATAATGCCTGTCTTATGCCTGCTTGGATAGGTAATGAATGAGGAGTGAGACGGCGGCCATTGAGGCGGTCTCAGCTTTCAGTATGTAGGGTCCGAGAGAGACCGGAATGAACCCCTGTTCCAAAGCCTGTTCGACCTCTGAGGCGTCCAGCCCGCCCTCGGGACCGATGATGATGGAGGCCTCGCTTGCCCCTAAGAGCGCCTTAGCCAGGTCGACGGTCAACCCCTCGTGCTCGTAGGCCAGAAGCCGCGCGCCGGGGATGCCACCCGGATTGCACATGAGTTCGTTGAAGGAGGCGACCTCGCCGATGTGCGGCACGGAACCGCGCCCGGACTGCTCCGATGCAGCCTTGGCGATCTTCTGCCACCTTGACCTGCGCTCCGCAGCTTTGGCTGCGTCCAACTGCGGGACGGTCCGCCTCGTGATCACAGGGACGACCGAGGAAACGCCAAGTTCTGTGGCCTTCTCGACCACCAGGTCAAAGTTTTGGCCCTTTAACAGAGCCGAATAGAGGTGAACCCGCGCCGCCGGAGGGAGCGCTCGCGTCCTTCCCGTGATCGTAGCAAGGACTCGGTCGGACGTCACCTGGTCAACCTGGGCGAGGTATTGCGTGTCGCCGAGGACCGCCCGGAACGTCTCGCCGGGTGACAACCGCTGGGCCCTGGCGTGGCGGAAGAGGTCGCCCGTGAGCGCTATCTGGTTGCCGAGAACCATGGAGGGCTCCACGAAAAACCGAGGAGGAGTGTGGGCTTCTACACGCTTATCCCCGCTCACCGGCGGTGCCCCCGTCACCTTTTAGCCTGTCGAACAGCGACTTGTTGGTGGAGAAGGTCTCTCCGTCCATCTTCCCTAGTTCGCGCAGCGCATCCCGTTCCTTGGCGCTCAGTTTGGTGGGGACGCGGACGTTGACCCGCACCAGCATGTCGCCCCTGCCTTTGGAGCGGAGCCTAGGCATGCCCTTGCCGCGCATGCGGAGGATGGCGCCGGGTTGAGTACCGGACGGCACGTCCAGGTCGACTTCGCCGTCAATGCAAGGGACTCCGGCCGACCCGCCAACCGCCGCCAGAGTGAAACTTACAACTTTGTCCAGGATAAGGTCGTCGCCCTGCCTCTGGAACGTGGCGTGGTGCTTCACGAAGATGACCACGTATAGGTCGCCGGCGGATCCACCCCTGCTCCCGGCGTTACCCTGGCCGGATAGCCGGAGACGCAGGCCTGAGTCGGCCCCGGGGGGTACCTTGACCGTTACTGTCCGGCTCTTTCTGACTTCGCCCGATCCCCCGCACTCCCTACACGGCTTCTCCACGTACTTCCCAGTGCCGCCGCACTTGGTGCAGGGCGTGCTCACCAACATCTGCCCGAAAATGCTGCGCTGCGTGGTCGACACTTGACCCGTGCCGTGGCAGGCGGGACAGGTGACCGCCTTGGAACCGGGCTCGGCGCCGCTGCCCCCACACCTATCACACGCCTCAGTGCGGGGAATGCGGACGTCTCTGTCCACGCCCGAAA
Organism: Bacillota bacterium; assembly: GCA_040880305.1. Classification (GTDB taxonomy): domain Bacteria; phylum Bacillota; class Sulfobacillia; order Fermentithermobacillales; family Fermentithermobacillaceae; genus JBBDIP01. The sequence continues at coordinate 12,605 of JBBDIP010000042.1, read as the reverse complement.
ACGCCTCTTCGAGGCTAATCTCCATTTCGAGCTCAAGGTCGTCTCCGCGCCGGGGGCCGGTGTCGCGCCGCCGCCTGCCTCCGCCGAGAAGCTCTTCGAAGCCCCCAAACAAGTCGCCGAACGGGAAGCCGCCGGCATCTCCAAAGACGCGGCCGAAATCCTGGGCGCCCTGGCCGCCTGCGCCGCCGCCGGGATTGGCGTAGGGGCCGTTGGCGTTGCCGTACGCGTCGTAGTTGGAGCGCTTGCCTTCGTCGGAAAGCACCTCGTAGGCCTCGTTTATCTCCTTGAATTTGGCCTCGGCTGTGGGGTCGCCGGGGTTCGCGTCAGGGTGGTGCTTCTTGGCCAGGCTCCGGAACGCTTTCTTTATGTCATCCTGGGAGGCGTCCTTGCCGACGCCCAGGACCTCGTAGTAGTCCTTGCTCAAAACTTCATTTCCTCCAGTGAGCCCCTGGCCTCCGCAGGCCTTGCTCCCTCATCCTTCTTCTTTATGATGGTGTCGATGCGAAGGATAGCGCACGCTATCTCCAGCGCCGCCCGCAACGCATGACTCTTCACCGGCGCGGGGTCGATGACTCCTATCTTCATCATATCGACGATGTCGCCGCTGTCGCAGTCGACCGCCAGGTTTGGATTCCCCTCTTCTGTCTGCCTCGCCATAGCGTCCCCGACTTTTTCAAGGGGGTTGAAACCCGCGTTGGCCACAATCTGCGCCATGGGGCGCTTCAAAGCCTCAACTACGCAGAGCAAGCCGTAAGCCTGCATACCCTTTTGGGAAAGACGCATCTTCTCGACTTCCCTGGCGCAGGCCAGCTCGATAGCTCCTCCTCCGGCGACAACTCCGCCCTTCACGGCCGCCTGGACAGAGGACGCGGCGTCAGCGCATATGCGCTCACGCTCGCCCCGGACCTCGCCCGTACTCGCGCCAACCAGAATAGTCGCCATTGGCTTGCCCCTACCGCCCAGCACCCGAATGTTCTCCAGTTTCTGGTCCTGGTAAACTTTGTCGGCCGTGCCCAGGTACTTGGCCAGTTCCTCAGCCGGCTTCTTGAGGCCGGTGCGCTTCACGGCGCGCGCGCCGGTGTGCTCGCACACCTTCCTTAATTCGGCAGATGAAACCCTGGTCACAGTCATGACGCCGGCGTCGGTAAGGATCTCCTCGGCGATGTCGGCGATCCCCTTATCGACTATGATGAACCTGACGCCGAGGTTCACGACCTTGGCCAAGTTGGCCTTGAACTCTTCTTGCATCTCGAGGTACCTTTGGAAGCCGGATTCAGTGGCCAGCGCCTCTTCCTCGACCTCCTCGGGCTCCAGTGCGTCGTCCAGGGCCAGGATCTTGGGTTCATCCAAGCTTTCGGGCATTTCCTCGTTCAGTCGTTCCTTATCCACGAGGATGCCGGCGAAGACCTCGTTAAGCGCGCCTTGTTTTGCGGTTATGGTCTCGGCCAGTTTGAAGCGGGGGTCCAACAGCTTCTCCCTGCCCACCATCCTGGCGGCGGAAACCACGAGATCGGCTATATCCTGGTTGTCGCGCCCGGCGACCAGGGCCACTCTATGTAGCAGGGGATCGTCTACTCCCTGAACTCGCACGGCCCGGTCTTCGACCACTTCCAGCGCCTTTTTCACGCCGGCTTTGACTCCCTCGATTATCCTTATCACCGGGACGCCGCGCGCGGCCTGGTTGACGCCCTCCGACAAGAGAGCGCCGGCCATGATGGTGGCCGTGGTCGTGCCGTCGCCAACCTCGTCTTCCTGGGCCTTGGCTGTGTTGATGACCATCTTTGCGGCGGGATGGTTCACGTCCATCTTGGTCAATATGGTCATCCCGTCGTTGGTGATGACCACCTCGCCAAAAGAGTCAACCAGGAGAGTATCCAGACCTTTGGGACCGATGGTGCCCTCTACCGCCGATGCTATGGCCCGCACGGCGCTGGCGTTTGTAAGTAGCGCCGCCAGTTTTTCGTCGATCTCGGAGCTCTGCGCCGCTTGTTTGAGAGTCAACTGCGTCCCTCCTGTAGTCCATCCTCACTCGTCCGGCGAAAAGTACTGCGACAGCTTCATTTCGAATTGACGGACCAAAGCCACCGCCTTGGAGTAGTCCATTCTCCTTGGCCCCAGTATCCCGACTTTGCCTTCGGTCCTGCCCACCGAGAAACTGCCGAAAACCAGGGATAGATCCTTCGCCGCGGCGACCTCATTCTCTCGCCCGATGCGGATGAAAGGGTCTTTGTCCTGGTCGCCCTTTATGAGCACCGCCTGAATGACCCCTTCGGATTCAACCGCCGACAAGAGGTCTTTGACCCTCTCGACGTCCCGGAACTCCGGCTGGGAGAGGAGGTTTACGGTGCCGCCCACATATAGCCTTTCGTGCTCGGAGTCGGTCACGAGAGAATTCAGGAAGTCGACCACCTGCCCAACTATCCGGGCGTAGCGGTGCGCTTCTTCACGCAATAGTTCATAGGCCCGGTCGGCGACCTTCTCCACGGCCAGGTTGGTGAGGTTCCGAGACAGGGTGTCGGAGACGTGCTGCATCTCCTCCCTGGACATGGGCGGGACCTCGATGGGGCAGCTCTCGACGAAACCTATATCGGTGACAATGACCAGGAGCGCGCGTTCACGCGATGTGGGCACAAGGTGGATGGACTTGTAGGTGACGGTCTCAGACTCAGGCCCCAGGATGAACCCCAGGTAACGCGAGGTTTCGGATATTGTTCGCACGGTCTCCTTGAGCAGCGAGACCACGTCTTTTACGCGTGAACGGAACAATGACTCGATGATGTGGGAGTCATCGGACGACAGGCCCCGGTTGGGCATTAGCTCGTCGACGTAAAAGCGGTATCCCCTGTCCGACGGAATCCTCCCGGAAGAAGTGTGGGTTTTGTCCAGGTAGCCGATCTCTTCAAGGTCGGCCATCTCATTGCGTATAGTGGCGGGACTAACGCCCAGACGGTATCTGCGCGCGATGACCCGGGATCCGACAGGCAGGCCCGTTTCGATGTGTTCCTCGACTACCGCTCTTAGGACCTCGGCCTTTCTGTCGTCAAGAGTCACGCAGCCCCCTCCTTTAGCACTCAGAGAGCGGGAGTGCTAACCTAGATGCAAAATAGCACGATAGGAGGAAGGGTGTCAATGGTCACCGACGGGCGGGGGCTGAAGGGAGTATCACGCTGGCTATCGCCCAGGCCAGGGCCTCGACGCTGTTGCGGCATTCAGCCAGGGTGTTCCCGACTCCGCCGCACTCAACCAGAATGGCCATAGGCGAATACTTCTGGTTATAGACCGCGGACTCGAACAAAGTGGCGCGCGATACCCCTGGGTAACCCTCTTCGAGCTTGGATACTATTTTCCGGGCGAACTCATTGTTCTGAACCCACCGCGGGTTGTCGGTCCCTACGACGAACATGAGCCTGGCGTAGGATTTCCCCCGGACCGTGACCGCTGTTATGCTCCTCGGTTGGCTGTCCCGGTGGATGTCAACCAGCACCTTGCAGTCGGGATACTTCTGCACTATGGCCTTGACTGTGGCTTCCGAACGGTAATATGCGCCTAACCTGGTATCCTCGTCATGCACTGTGGTGGAGTGCAGCGACGGGATCCTGTACCGCTGCTGAAGCTCCTGGGCAAGCATGTCGCCGACCTGCACTACAGTCCTCGACGGGTTGTTGGAGAAGGCCTCTGATGCATCCTTCTTGCCGACCTCGGGTAGGAACGACTCAGTTGCGTGGGTGTGGTAGATAGCCACAATGGGTTCGGAGTTGAGGGAGGCAGTTGCGGGGGTCGCCTCCTGGCCAGGCGGCAGAGAATAGAGGACAGGGGTAAGGCCCCACTCCTCTTCAATGTCGACGGCTTGCTGCGACTCGTCCAGCGACTGGCTGTCGGCAAGAAAACCCGTCAGCCCCGCGTACACCAGATCCCTGGGGTACCGCGGGACGAATCCCAGAAAGTAACCCACGGCGACGGATAGGGCACCAGGGGAAGTCGCATCGTCACGAAGGTCTTCGGCGTAGGCGAGCATCGGGAAGGCTGCCTTCAGCAGCGCCCTCGCCATGCCCTGCCTGGACATCACGACGTCCAGGATCGAAGGGCTCCACACCTCCTGGTTCTCAGACTGCCACTGCCCGCCGAAAGCAGGAGCGGTGAGGTCGACCCTCACCGAAAGCACGAAAGTGACCAAGAGGGCCGCGCAGAGCCCCTCAAGTAGGAACAGCCGGACTCTACCACTCCCTTTGGCGCTCACCTATGTCCTCACCCCACTTCTTGGATATGACCACGGGGTTAGGATAATGCGCCGGAAAGCGGAGCCCGGCTGCTAGGACGCCTTTTCGACCCTATTCGGCTCCTAACGGATGACTGTGGGCACGAAAGCGTCGATTATGCCGACAACTAGTGACGCAAGGAGCGCGCCAAGGACGCTGACCGTCATCCCCGGGACAAGGTACTGGGCAATGTATATCACTATGGCTGCCACTATGAACCCTACGATTCCCCTCGACTGGGGAGATACTCTCTCACCGAGAATGGCCTCAATCGCCCAGCCCAAGGCCGCTATGACGACGGCCGCGATAAGCGCGTTCACAAAGCCGAATACATTGAAGCCCGGAATCACGAGGCCCATGACCATGAGAACGATGGCTGACACCACGAATCTGATGATTGCGCCTATCCATGAACTGCCGCGCATTCTAATCACCTCCGTCCTGTTAGAATGGAATCGCAAGCTATGGTATCCTCTGGGCTGGGAGGATATGCGGGACATATGCCCTGCGTGACGCTTGACACTCCTAAGTAGACCGGGTATATTGATCTGTGTCGCTCCTCGATAGCTCAACGGCAGAGCATCCGGCTGTTAACCGGAGGGTTGTAGGTTCGAATCCTACTCGAGGAGCCAATTAACGTGCGCCCGTAGCTCAGTGGCAGAGCGGTCGGCTCATAACCGATTGGTCGGGTGTTCGATGCACCCCGGGCGCACCATGTTGAAGTCGCACGTGGCCCCATGGTCAAGCGGTTTAAGACACCGCCCTTTCAAGGCGGTAACACGGGTTCGATTCCCGTTGGGGCCACCAATCCACAATAGCGCGTCCAAACCCTAAGCCAATCCCTCATCGTTTTCGATATAGAAACTGAAGACGCCCATGCGTCCCGCATGCCGCCAACACATAGAGAACAAGGCGGAGCACAGAGGGCCACTCTTTCACTGCACAAGGAGTGTGCGCGTTGGATAGGCTGATAGAGTCTTACGGCACCGGGCGCAGGCTTCGGAGCCTCATCAAATATTTGGTCGCCATGGCGGCCCTTGGCCTCTTCGCGGCCTACGCGATCCTTTCCCACGCATCTTTGCCCGACGTCGGGACCATTCTCCTGTACTCGTTCCTCGGCCTGGCCGGACATCACCTGATAGTCGCATTCCCTAGCGGTCAGTTCCTAAGCTTGGACGACCCCGTGACTTTCTCGGCACTGTGGTGTTTTGGAGCCCCGATGGCTATCCTGACCTCGGTACCCGCCTCGCTCATCCAGTTCGTCACGAGAAAGAGGGGCCTCTTGAACTGCCTTTTTAACGCGGGGCAACTCACCCTCTCCACCATCGCCGCCGCTACGGCCGCTGCCGTTCTGCGAGGACTCGCCGTGGCGGGCAACGAGATCGGGGAGATCCTGATAGTCATCACGATGATCATTGTGTTCGACGTGGTCAACAATTGCTTCGTCTCGGCAGCGATCGCCATCGACCAGGAGCAACCGTGGAGCAGCGTGCTCCGCCGGCTCCTGTTCGTAGATAGAAGGAACTCGGTTGTCCTCTGGTACTTCGTGAACGTCACCGGTGTGCTGCTGACCACCTACATGGGGAAGGCCGGCACGCTTCTTGTCTTTATCGGGATCCTTGCGCTGTGGGCCCAACTGCAGTTTGAGCGCGAGGCGGCAAGAAAGTCCCAGGAAGCCCAGACCGATATCCTCACAGGCCTCTTCAACGTTAGATACCTGGAGGACTGGATGGCCAAGGAATTCCCGAAGATCGTCTCGCAAGAAGGCACGTGCTCCATGGTCTTCGTGGACGTCGACAGCCTCAAGGAGGTCAACGATACCCACGGTCACGACTTTGGCGACGCTCTGCTCGTGCATCTTGGGGGCATCCTGAGATCGGTCGTACGGTCCGACGACCGGGTGGTGCGGTACGGAGGAGACGAATTTCTACTCATATGCCAGAAGGCGGGGTTGGACGAGGCAACCGGGATCGGCCAGAGAGTCCTGGCCGCTATCAAACAGACTCCCCTCACGCACGAGGGACAGGATCTGTCCTACAGTGTAAGCATGGGCGTGGCATCCTTCCCCGAGCATTCGGTGCTGAGCAGAGACCTGATACGTATGGCCGACAAGGCCATGTACCTGGCCAAGAAGAACGGTGGCAACATGGTCTGCACCGCCGACAGCCTCTAGGCAAGAGCAGAGCGATAGCGGCGCTTTTGCTGCTTCAGATTGTTAGGGAGTACTGGTCATGGCTTTAGGAACCTCACGAACCACTCCAATATGGCCTCCAACCTTACCACCCTGTTGGCGGGCTTCCCCGCCCTGGATAGTTCGTGGTTCTCGCCGTGGAAGAGCAGCATTTCCACCGTGACGCCCAGCCTTTTCAAAGCCACATACCACTGTTCCCCCTGCTCAAGCGGACAGCGAAAATCCATGTCGCTGTGGATTATCAAGGTAGGAGTGCGGACGTTCCTCGCGTACCTTATGGGGGACCTTTCCATTATTAAGTCCTCGTCTTCCCACAAGTCCTTCCCGCCCATTCCGGCCCTGTCTCCAGACCAACCGTTGTCGGCCACCCCATACTTGCTGTATAGGTTGCTCATGCTGCGCTGAGCTACAGCGGCGTGGAACAACTCGGTGTGGCTGATGAGCCAGTTGGTGAAGTACCCGCCCTGGCTCCCGCCTGTCACGCCGTAGCGACCCGCGTCGGCCCAGGAGACCATCTTGAGCGCCTCTGCTGCCATGAACTCCAGGTCGCGGGCATCGAGGCCGCACCAATCGCCGACGATTGACCGGGCAAAGTCCTCTCCATACCCCATGCTCCCCCTGGGGTTGGCGTAGAACACGCCAATGCCGTGGCCGGCGAGGATCTGAAACTCGTGGAAGAACACGTTTCCGTAGGTGGTGTGGGGGCCGCCGTGGATCTCCATCACCAGCGGGTACTTCCGCCCATCTTCAAAGCCAAACGGCTTTATGACCCAGCCTTCGAGCAGGGCGCCGTCCGGATGCCGAAACTCAATCCTCTCGGGCCAGCCAGTGTACCTGCCTTTGAACAGTTCCTCATTCAGGCTGGTAACCTGCCGGGGTTCCTGACCGGCCTTACCCACGAAGAGGTCTCCAATTGACGTCGGAGTTGCCTTGTTCACTACAAGGCCGTCCCCCGCAACGTCGTACGAGCTGACGACCATCTGCCCATCGCCGAAGACCTTTCTATGCTCACCGGTTGCAGCGTCAACGCTGAACAGGTAGGACGAGCCTCCGTCAACCGCGGCGAAGTACAGGGACTTGCCGTCGGCCGAGAGACTCAGGCCGCTGTCTCCGCCGTCGGACCGCGCGTCGGCGCCGATCCCTCCGCCCATCAGGTATGGGAAGCCGGGGGCGATGACGGTCTGCTCAAGCGTGGAAAGGTCCAGTTGCCGCAGTTCCGGATATCCGCCCGGATAGACCCCTTTTTCGTGGCCCAGATAGTAGATGGTTTTGCCGTCTTTGGACCAGACGGGATTGCGGGCATCGCCAAGGCTCCGGGTCAGCTTGCGAAGCTCTTTCGTAGCGACATCAAGCAGCCAGAGATCGGAGAACCGGTCGGTCTCATCATCAGTCCTTGTGGACGTGAAGACCACGTACCGGCCGTCAGGGGACGGCTCGGGCGCGCCGCAGTTGTAAGGACCCTCGGTCAGCATCTCCGGGCGCTTGTCGCAAAGGTCCATCTTCCAGACCTGGGAGTGTAGGTTGTCGAGATAGCCCAACCCGTTGAACTTGTACCTGAGTCGCGTTATCCTACGGGCAGTCGCACCTTCACGGAACTTGGGCTCTTCTTCGTCGTCTTTGGCCAAGAGGAACATGGACTTCCCGTCGGGACTAAAACGCATGTCCGAGACCCCTTTGGGAAGGTCAGTCACCTGAAAGGCTTCGCCCCCGCGAAGGCCCAGCATCCAGACCTGGGACTTAAGCGAACGGTTCGAGATGAACGCGATCGATTCACCGTCAGGCGACCACCTGGGCGAACCGTCCCTCCCGGACTGCTTCTGCGCCAGGTTAGTCACCTGCCGCGCGCACTTGCCGTCATACAGCCACAGGGCCGAACTATATGCGTTCTCTTCCTCCAAGAGCCTGGTGACAACGAAAACACACTTGTCGCCGGACGGGGATAGCCTGGGGCTACCCAACAGGTTCATCTTAAAGAGGTCTTCCGCGACAAAGGGATTTGCCATGGGAGTCTCACCTTCCCGCAGTCTGGATGCTGCCCCTATTCGACAGCTCCCCTGGGACTACCTGCGGCTCCCATATAAGAGAACGGCTCCGCTAAAACCCGCGTCAGTCGCCGAAGCCGAACACGAGCAGGATTAGGACCAAAAAGAGAATGAACGCCCAGTTGATACCGGTGGTCTCCAGGGAGGTCGTGTCCTCGCCCATTCCGCCACCTCCTCCCGCAAAGGATTGAGCTATCCTATGCTCAACCCTGGGGAGTAGGTTACATAAGCAGGAGACTGTGGACTTACTGGATGACGTTGCTGACCAGTCCGGCAGCGGCTAGGAGTTCGGTCTCCTGGGGCGCGGAGTACCAGTCTACGTAACTGACGATGCGGACATCCGTCTCGGTCAGCAAGTTGACCGGCCTCGGAGCCTGGTAGAAGCTGCCGTCGGCCGACTTGATGGCGACCACGATGGGCCTGTCCAACGCGCGAGGGTTAAGTTTCTTGACGATGGCGGTCTCGCCGGTCGAGAGCCTGACGCTGGTCGCGACCGGGAACGGGGCGACCACCTTGCTGAAAGCCTCGACGACTTCGGGGTCGAACAGAATCCCCGAGTTCTCGACGACAAACGCGAGACCGTTGAAAGGGTGGTCCGCTTTCTTGTAGGGACGGTCAGAAGTCATGGCGTCAAAAACGTCACAGACGGCGCATATGCGGGCGTACTTCAGGATCTCCCTCTCCTTAAGTCCCCTGGGGTAGCCGCTGCCGTCCCACCTCTCGTGATGCTGGTAGGCCACGTGGGCCGGGAGTAGGCCAAGGTCGGTCTGTCGGAGGATGTCGAAGCCGGCCTCAGGATGGGTATGGACTCGCTCGAACTCCTCTTGCGTGAGGTCCCCTTCCTTGCTCCAAATGTGGGTCGGTACCGCCGTCTTTCCGATATCGTGGAGGAGCGCTCCGGTCCCCAATTCCTTCATCTCATTTGGCTTCAAACCCAGCATCCTGCCTATGACCAAGCAGTTCAGGGCGACTTGGACGGAGTGGGCGAAACTGTAGTCGTGTAAAGACTTGATGTCAACCAAACCTATGAGGACTTCGGGATTTGACATGACCTCGCTCACCAAGAGTTCCGCTGCTTTAGCCACGCGGAGCGCCATCTCGTGCCGGTGCTTTGCGATCATGACCTGACCGGGTTCACGACGCTCGCCAAAGGGAGTCTGAAGCGCAAGCCTTTGGGCGGTCATGGCCTCTTGTCTCATCAGGTCTGTTATGCAACGGGTGACCTCCTGCCTGGTCTCGAGGCTGACAAGCTCCGGGAGGTCCACGTCGCCGAAGGCGTCGGCTATGTATATGGCGCTGTAGCCCTGGCGGACAAGTAGATCGAGCAGTCTTTGTTGGAGGGTAATGCCCGCGGCAATAACCAAGCGCCCGCTCGGATCGAAGATCGAGCGGCCTAGTCGCATCCCCGGTTTCACCAACTGCGTAGGAAGAATCCTCACGCTTCGCTTATTCCCCCATATAGTAGTTCGATTGCGGCGCGGGTTTCTTGAGGGAGTACATGGAAAAAATTGCAGTTATCCCTCGCAAGGGGGTATAATACGCGAAACTGTACAGATCCCATGAGAGGGAGGAGTACGTGGAGGTTCTCCCAAAGAGAGCGGGGCAACCGGTGCGAGCCCCGCGGGAAGAATCTACCGAAGGTCGCCCTTGAGGACGGTGGCGGAAACGCCCCGCGTCAGCCGCGTTAAGGCGCAAAGTGCCGGCACCCTTGCCGGAAACAAGGTGGTACCGCGAGAAAGGCCCCATCGCCCTTGTGGCGATGGGGCCATAACTTTTAGTGAGTGAGGGTGATCCGGATGAAAGAGCCCCTTGCCAAGGCTTACGAACCAAAGTCTTTTGAAGAGAAGTGGTACGCCTACTGGAACGACAACGGACTGTTCGGCGCCAAAGTCAGCCCCGGGCAACCCAAGTTCTCGCTGGTCATCCCACCGCCCAACGTGACCGGCTCCCTCCACATAGGGCACGCGCTGGATGAGACCATCCAGGATATCCTGGTAAGGTACGCCCGCATGCAGGGTCTAAAGACTCTGTGGGTGCCGGGCGCCGACCACGCCTCCATCGCCACCCATGCCAAGATTGAGGAAATGCTGGCAAACGAGGGCACTTCTCGGTGGGAGTTGGGGCGCGAGAAGTTCATGGAGCGCGCCTGGGAATGGAAGGACAAGTACGGGCACATCATCAACGACCAGATCAAGGCGCTGGGAGCCTCGTGCGACTGGACCCGCGAGAGGTTCACCATGGACGAAGGCTGCTCCAAAGCGGTAACCGAGGTCTTCGTCCGCCTCTTCGAGAAGGGCCTCATCTACAAGGGCAACTACATGGTGAACTTCTGTCCGGGTTGCCACACGGTTATCTCGGACATCGAGGTGGAGCACGAAGAGGAGCAGGGTTCGCTGTGGTACGTCCGCTATCCCCTCGAAGATAGCGATCAGTATATAGAGGTGGCGACGACCCGGCCCGAGACGATCGTGGGAGACTCGGGTGTCGCAGTCAGCCCCAAAGACCACCGTTACAAGGGCATGACGGGCAAGTACGCCATCCTCCCCATCGTAGGACGGCGCCTGCCCATCATCCAGGACGACCACGTCGACCCGGCTTTCGGGACCGGCGCCGTGAAGGTCACTCCCGCCCATGACCCGGACGACTTCGAGATGGGCCGCGCCCACAACCTGGAGTTCGTGAGCGTCATTGACACCCACGGCAAGATGACGGCGGCGGCCGGCAAGTACCAGGGCATGGACCGGTATGAGTGCCGCAAAGCCATCCTCAAGGACCTCGAGGAGCAAGGCTACCTGGTGAAGACGGAAGCCTACAAGCACGCGGTCGGGCATTGCCACAGGTGCGACTCGACGGTCGAGCCGCTGATCTCGGAACAGTGGTACGTGAAAATGAAACCGCTGGCCGAACCGGCCCTGCGCGTGGTGCGCGAGGGGGAAGTAACGTTCGTGCCCGAGAGGTTCACCAAGGTCTATCTGAACTGGATGGAGAACGTGCACGACTGGTGCATCTCCCGCCAGCTCTGGTGGGGCCACAGGATCCCGGCCTACTACTGCCAGGAGTGCGGCCAAATGACCGTTTCCAGGGAGGCGCCCGCCAAGTGCCCCCATTGCGGCGGGCAGGTGAAGCAGGACGAGGACGTGCTGGATACGTGGTTCTCGTCGGGGTTGTGGCCGTTCTCGACGTTGGGCTGGCCAAAGACGACGCCTGACCTCAACTACTTCTTCCCCACCGACGTGCTGGTGACCGGCTACGATATCATCTTCTTCTGGGTTGCCAGGATGATCTTCCTGTCCTTGGAGTTTACGGGACGATCCCCGTTCCACCACGTGGTGATCCACGGCATGGTAAGGGATGCGCTTGGGCGCAAGATGTCCAAGAGCCTGGGGAACGGCATCGACCCGCTTGACGTGGTCGCCGAGTACGGGGCCGACGCCCTGCGCCTTTCGCTCACAACCGGCACGGCCATGGGCAACGACATGCGTCTCTACGACGAGAAGGTAGAAGGCGCCCGAAACTTCTGCAACAAACTGTGGAACGCCACCAGGTACATGCTCCTCAACCTGGAAGGCTGGGAGATCCCGGCCAAACCGGTGGAGCCCAGGAGCGCGTCCGGAAGATGGATCCTCTCCCGCCTGGAACGCACGGTGGAAGCGGTAAGGGAGGCTCTCGACCGGTTTGAGCCCGGCGACGCCATCGGCTTCATCACCGATTTCATCTGGAATGAGTTCTGCGATTGGTACATCGAAATCTCCAAACTGGACCTCGCAGAAAGCGACCTGGCCGACGAGGCGAAAGCCGTGCTCTGGACGGTCCTTCGGGAATCCTTGGCCATGCTCCACCCGTTCGCCCCGTTCGTGACGGAGGAACTGTGGGAGCACCTGCCCGGGAGGCCTGACGGTCCGAAAGGATCCCTGATCGTGACGCAGTACCCGCAAGCTCATGCCCACAAGATCGACCAAGAAGCTGAGGACGAGATAGAGGCCCTGATAGAGGCCACCAAGGCTATCCGGAACATGAGGGCTGAGGTGAACATCCCCACGGGCAAGAAGGCCCGAGCGATCATCGCCGCTGACGATCCCTCCCGGTGGGAGAGGCGCCTGCCCTACATCCAGCGTT
>JBBDIP010000041.1:0-21641 GCA_040880305.1 Bacillota bacterium | reverse complement strand
CCCCCCCCCCCCCCCCCCCCCCCCCCCCCCCCCCCCCCCCCCCCCCCCCCGCTACTGCCTCTTCTCTCTATGTGAACCAACCGGTACCGGGAAACCCGGGTCAATAAGAGCCACCGTATCCGATACCGTGTGAGATGCTGTAGGTCAGCGGAGTGACGATGATGGTGACGAACGCCGGGAAAGCCTCGCTGAAGTCGTCAAACGGAATATCCTTGACCACAGTCATCATGAGGAAGCCCACGATGATGAGGGCGGGAGCCGTTGCCTGTCCGGGGACGATCCCCGCGATGGGCGCGAACAGCATCGACAGGAAGAACAGCATCGCGACGACCAGGGCGGTGAGCCCGGTACGCCCGCCTTCCGAAACGCCCGCGCCACTCTCAACATAGGTGGTGTTGGAGCTGATTCCGAACGCTCCGCCTATCACGGCCGCCAGCGAGTCTACCAAGAGGACGTTCCTGATGCCGGGCAACTTGCCCTTTTTATCGAGGAAGCCGGCCTGACCGCCGATAGCGACCACGGTGCCCATGGTGTCGAAGAAGTCCGTGACCAGGAACGCAAAGATCACGCCCAGCATGCCCACGTTGAGGACTTGCATGATGTAGGGCGCTCCGGTTGCCGGGTTAGTGGAGAAGGTCGCGAACAGGGTCGAGAACGACGCTGCGTCGGGCACGCTCATGATGCTCTTGGGGAGCGACGCCACGCCGAGCGGGACAGCAAGCACGGTCGAGGCCAGGATGCCGATGAGGATCGACCCCTTGACCTTGCGGGCCATCAGGATGGCCGTCAGGATAGTGCCGAAGATGGCGACCCAAACACCCTTGTCCTTGAGGCTGCCGAAGGTGACCAGGGTCGCGGGATGGGCCACGATGAGCTTGCCGCCTACGAGGCCGAGGGTGGCCACAAACAGGCCGATGCCTACGCCTATGGCGCGCTTCATGGTGATCGGGATCGCGTCCATGATCAACTCACGTATGTTGGTGAGGACCAGCGCGGTGATGATGACGCCTTCCACAAACACGACTCCCATGGCCGTCTGCCAGGGCAACCCCATCCTGCCGCAGCGGCAAATGGGTAGTTGGTGAACAGGGCGAACATGAGAGTGCTGATGCCTGCTGCAAGAGCTGTCGCCGTGATAGCGGGCCCTTTGGGGACGCCCGCCAGCACCTCGGTCCGGACATCAGTCTTTCTCTCACGGAGGTGGAAGAACCTTTCGAGAGAGCTTTCCTGCGCCCGTTCTGTCGTTCTTGAAGCCACAGGTTTTCCTCCTTTCGGCTCTGGGGAAACCGGCGGAGGGGGTCTCACAAACAAGACCCGGGCCAGTAAGTCTCCCTAAGAAACTTACCCGCCCGGGCCCCTTTATCCCACTGTTGCACCGCTTTCGCGGCTGAGCCTAAGGCTCACTTTCCATATGGTCGAAATTCCCTAGATGCCTGCATATTTAGGGTTTCTAGGCTCCCCTGGTGGTGATACGGATCTCCTGCGCGGTGACTGTAGCCGCCGTGGCCACCAGCTTGATGCGGAGGACGTCGCCGAGCCTAAGGTCTCCCCTGGTCAAGGTGGCGGTACCGAATGTAATCACCGTCTGGGGGGTGACTTTCACTGTGGTGGACGTCCCCTGGCTGGAGATTACTATCGTCGTCTCGGTCCCAGTCTGGGTGACGGACGTGACTGTCCCGCCAAGGTCACCGAAGATATCACGGGTCAGGATCTTGACCGAGGTCACGACGCTGCTCTGGACCGTGGCCTCGACCTCGTCATTAACGCGGAGGTCTGCAGCGGTCAGAGTCGTGGTCCCGAAAGTCACCTGGACGTTCTGCGCCAGCCTCAGGGTCTTCGTTGTGGTGCCCTGCTTGACCACGATGTCGATCCCTGCGGACGACGTGGTGATCCCTTGAATCACGCCTGTGACCTTCTCGGTCGCAGCGCGAGACAGCACCGAGATTGCGGTCGCTTGGTCGTTCTGCACTGTCACCTCGACCACATCCCCTACCCTGAGGTCGCCCCTCGAAAGAGTAGTGGTGCCGTAAGTGATCGCCGTCTGGGGCGTAACCTTGATCGTGGTCGAGGTCCCTTGGTCGCCTATGACTATCACGGTCTCGGTCGAAGTCTGGGTGACGGAAGTAACGGTGCCGTCAAAATCCCCGGAAAAGTCCCTGACCAGGATCTTGACCTGGGTCGTGACGCCACTCTGGACCGTGGCCTCGACCTCATCGTTGACGCGAAGGTCCGCGGCCGTCAAGGTGGTGGTCCCGAAAGTCACCTGGACGTTCTGCGCCAGCCTCAGGGTTTTTAGTGTGGTGCCCTGCTTAACCACGACGTCGATCCCGGCGGACGAAGTGGTGATCCCCTGAATCACGCCTGTGACTTTCTGACCGGTTGCGGCGCGGGAGATGACCGAGATAGCCGTCGCCTGATTGTTCTGGATCGTCACCTTGACCGTGTCACCCAGCAGCAGTTGGCTGTAGGTGAGCGTGGTCGTGCCCATTTTTATGGTGCAATTGGAGGCGACAACGATGGTCTTATTGGCCTGACCTTCGATCTTCAGAGTAAGCGCCGCCGGTGTGGCGATGCCCACTATCTCACCGATTACCTCATTGGCTGCAGGTGGCAGGGTCCCGTGGCTCTTCACGGTCAAGAGCAGCGCGGTGCCGGTGCCATTGGATAGGACCTCGACAACATCCCCCACCTTCACGTTGGCAAGGGTCGAAGGAACGCGGTCCACGATGATAAGAGCGTCAGCGGATACGGTATAGGTGAGAACCGTGCCGGCGCTGTTCTTTAGCACTACCTTGTTGGAGGAAACCGACTGGACGGTGCCGACTGCAAGGTACGGCATGTCGCTCGGCAGCTCGTCTCCCAGGAACCTCTCCAGTATAGTGGCCATTTCGGCGCGGGTTACCGGCTTGTTGGGCTGGAATGTGCCGTCGTCATAGCCCTCGAACAGGCCCATCGACACGGCCTCAGCCACGTAGCCGACCGAGTCGGCGGGAACCGCCGCGGCGTCTGGGAAGGGGAGCGTCGCGTTCATCTTGGCAAGAGCCTGAGTCTCGTGATCCAGCGCTCTGACCATTACCTTTGAGATCCAGGCGCGGCTCGCGGACTTTTCCGGGTTGCACTCCGAGAGTTTCACCCAGCCCTGGTCGACGGCCAGGAGAACATACCCTAGCGCCCACCGGGAGTCCTTAGTGACCTGGGGGAGTAGCATGCCGTCCAGTGAAACGGTCATGCCGTAGTCATCATCCTCGTCGTCCCAATCGTGCTTGGAATTGCTCTTGCCCTTTTCCTCGTACTCCTTGTCGAGCTCCGCGTACGAGAGACCGAACCTGTCGGCGAGAGCCTTTGCTTCGTCTTCCAGGTCGAACGCCCTGACCATCATGGTGAGGGCCTCTGCCTGCTTCACAGGTGTGTTGGGCTTGAACACGTTGCCGTCGTAACCGTTGATCACTCCGAGGCCCCTCATCTTGGCGATGGATGAAGCGGCCCACAGCGCCTCCGCGAGGTCCCCGAAGCGAAGATCGGTCTGCTTACTCACGTTGTCCCCGATCTTCTTAACAAACTTGTCTACTTGCTTCACCCGTCCCCATCCGTGGGCGCTGGCCGCACCCGGTGCACCGGCCAACATCACGACCACGAGGAACATGGCTATCGCGGGTCCCAAGACCCTCCTACTCCAGATCGAACCAAATGTCTTTCTCTTCACTACTTCCGCCTCCTCTTGGCGCTTTGAGCAACCGTGGTCTGTGCTCGCTTATACACATCGCAGGGTAGGGAGGTTTTCTGGAAAGCAGTTAGCGGGAAGCGGACCGGATTCGTTCCAGCGTGGTCGGGTGAGTCCAGGCAAACCAGCGGATGAAAGAGGGTGGGTCAACGTCTCCGAGATTACTCCTAGCGAGGTTGACCTGACTGGAAATGAAGGCCGGGCGGTCGCCGGTCAAGGCCAGCGAGTAGGCGTCCGACTGAACCTCGAAGCGCCGCGAGATGTAGCTGGACGCGGGGCTAAGGGAATAGCCGGCCAGCGCTGCAAACACGAATAGCGTCACCAACAAGCGCTCAATCGCCAGGTGGGTCAAACCCGTCCCTGCAGCTGGAGACGCTCCGGCTGAGTGCAACAAAGATAGCCAGAACACCCAGAGGGCGGCCAGGACCCCGGAGGACGAGATGAGCACGCTCTTCACCAGGTGTCCGTGCCTCCAGTGGCCCAGCTCGTGTGCGACCACCAGCCTGATCTCTTCGCGAGAATGGCTGCTCAGCAGGGTGTCGTAGAGGACCAACTGCTTGGTCGCGCCCACACCTGCGAAGTAGGCGTTGGCCCTCACGGTCTTGGCCGAGGCTTCCATGACCAGCACGTTGTCGACCTGCATGCCCGCCGCGGAGGCGAGTTCTCGAACGTCCTGCAGGACGCTTCCTTCGGGAAGCGGATGAAAAGTGTTGAACATGGGAGCGATAAGCACCGGGTACAGGGCACTGATGACAAGGCTCGCTACTACGAACGATCCGCCAAGGACCAAGTGCCAAGTCTGAGGGAAGCGCGCGACAGCCCAGGCGGCGAACGAGGCGGCCAGTGAGTAAGTAGCGACGCTCAAAAAGACGTTCTTGGCGTAGTCGACCAGCCATGCCGGCAGCTGCATCGTGGATAGGTTGAAAGCGCGGTCGAGGTAAAAGCCGTAGATCCCGAAGGGAAGGCTGACCACCGAGAGCAAGAGCGCGGCTCCGCCACCCAGGCACAAGCCGAGCAGTGCGGCGCGGCCGGGGGTGACGCTGCCGCCAAAGAGGGCTGACAGGATTGGACCGCGAGATGACCATCTGGCAACCAGGTAGAGGACCACAAACGAGGCTAGGGTGCTAAGGCCGGAATTAACATAGGCGGGCTTTGCCCGCGCCAAAGACTTCTCAAGGAACTCGCCGGTGAAGTAAGCAGCTGCTTCCTGCGGCAGCGCTCTTGCCTTGAGCGCGGAGTACAGCCAGAGCGCCAAAAAGAGCAGGGAAACCGCCCACAAGGCCCTCATGATCCACGGAGTCCTCAAATCTGAGCCGATGCTCCCACCCCTTCATCGACGCAGGCGGGCCTAGACGGGTCGTACGCTGGGACTAGGTCCTTGAGCACCCTCACAATCGCTTGCTCGCGCGACTTAAGGACAAGGATCTCCATCCCTTTGCCCCAATAGCGGCCGTTCTCAAGAGGAGACATGGACGACGCGGCCTCTTTTATCCCCATGACAACCTCGCGGATGGCGGTGTCCTTTGCCGGATCCGACGCGGGCACGTCCAGGATGGAAAGGTCAAACAGCCTGGTCGCATAATCTCTGGGGAACAGTTCCTCCTCGAGACGCGCCAGTTTGCCATGGAACTCGGCCATGGACAGGCCATTTTGCCTGGCAACGAAGATCTGGGAGTGGTTCGTGGCGACGGTCCCTTCTTCAGCGGTAAGGATCTCTTCAAACAGCTTCTCCCCGGGCCGGATCCCTGAGAAAACGATGGGGATCTCGCTGTAGGGAATGCGTCCCGAAAGCTTGATCATCTGCTCCGCGAGGTCCACGATCTTGACCGGCTTCCCCATATCCAGGACGAAGATCTCGCCGCCCTTGCCCATGGTCCCCGCCTGCAGCACCAACTGCACTGCCTCCCTAGTGGTCATGAAGTAGCGCTTCATCTCGGGGTGGGTCACGGTTACCGGTCCGCCCGCGGCGATCTGCTTCTTAAAGGTGGGCACCACGCTGCCGCTGGAGCCCAGGACGTTCCCGAACCTTACAGAGACGAAACTGGTCCTGGAGAGGTCGTCGTTCATTGAGCGGACCACCATCTCGGCGATCCTCTTGCTCACGCCCATGATGCTGGTGGGATTTACGGCCTTGTCTGTCGAGATCATGACAAACTTCTCGGCTCCATATCTCCTGGCCGCTCGGGCCACATTTAACGTCCCGAAGACGTTGGTCTTGATGGCTTCGGTGATGTTTTCTTCCATGAGCGGAACGTGCTTATGCGCCGCGGCGTGGAAAACCACACTGGGGCGATAGACCGCGAAGACGTCCCGGACCCGGGCGGAATCGCGGATATCGGCTATTATGCCCTCGGTCACAAGGTCCGGAAACTCGGTTGTCAGAGCCATTCGCGTGCTGAAGATCGAGTTTTCGCCGTGTCCCAGCATAACCAGGCACGCCGGCTTGAAACCGGCGACCTGCCTGCAGATCTCGGAGCCGATGGAGCCGCCTGCGCCCGTCACCAGCACCCTCCTACCGGCAAGGTACTCACTTATCTTTTGGGTCTCCGCGATGACTTCCGGCCTTCCCAGCAGGTCTTCTATCTCGATCTCCTTCACCATGTTCAGCTCGAAGTTCCTGCCCGCGAGGTCCATGAGCCTGGGCAAGGCGCGGATCTTCACTCTTAGTCCTTGGCACGTCTCCACTATGGACCGCGTGACCTCGGGAGGGGCGCTGGGCATCGCGATGATGACCTCCTGCACCCCGTATTCCTCGACGACCGACGGGATCTGTCCGCGAGGTCCAAGCACTCGCGCCCCGTAGATTAGGGAGCCCCTCTTAGACAGATCGTCGTCTATGTAGCCAACTATCTTGCGTTGAGGAGTGGATGTTTTGGACAATTCCCTGCCGAGAATGGCGCCCGCGTCGCCCGCCCCAACGACCAACACCCGGACGGCGGAAGTGCCATCTATGATGCGCCGGGCCCCTTGCTGAATCCGCATTAGGAGCCTGACCGAAAGCCGTATTCCACCCGACAGGACGAAAGCGATGACACACGCGATGACCGGCACTGACCTGGGGAACGACCTGTTAACCCAGTACCGGGTAAGACACCAGAATGCGACGCCGGAAGCGGCCGAACTCACAGCCGAAGCCATGAGAGCCTCGATGCTGGCGTAACGTAGGATGCCGGAGTAAAGCCCGGTCAACCCGAAGACGGCAATGGTTATGCCTGTCAGGTAAGGAGCCACGACGCGGTAGTTTTCGAGGTACAGCGCCGGAATGTCGCCCTCAAAACGCAAGAACAAGGCCAGCAACGCCGCGAGGTTCACGGCCATTGCGTCCAGCGCTATCAGAAACGGTCTTCTATACCTAATCCAAGGCCACATGACTGCCGCCCTTTCAACGCACCATCCTGTCGACCCGCCGGAAGAACAAGAGGTCGTCCTGCACACAGAAGGCCAAATGCTCCATGGGACACATGTCCTCGCGGGTCGCGTTCATAATCGCAGGCACCAATATATGGTACCTGACCTCAATCCCGCGACGCTTGCCTTCGGCCACCGCCAGTGAACTAGCCATCTCGCCCCACATGATCCTGGCCCCCAGGACCCACGCTAGGCGAAAAGCGGCCACCCCCAAGACTCTGTCGGCAAACGCATAGGGACCGGCGTCCGCACCAAGCCTTCTGACCATCTCCAGGGCCGGGCGCAGCCCTCTGCCCCGTTCCCTGTCCAAGACGACTCCATTGCGCGCGACCGCGGTGCCCCAGCCCTCGGTTATCTCTCTTTGGACTACTCGTAGATCGGATTCGATCATTTTCGACACTATCCGCTCCATTGGACGCAATCTCTCCTGAGTGTAAGTGCTGTAATTCGCCATGCCTCGAAAATCCCCTTTGTAAAGTTGCTCACTTTTCCCAAATTCCTTCCAAGGGTTTGTGGCCGATGCGTGAGCCGTCGTATACTCCCCTTGGGAGCGCGTGGAGGTGGTAGGTTGGAAGGCTGGCCCAAAGTGATCATCCTCATAGATGCCGACGCCTTCTTCGCCGCCGTAGAGGTCCGCGACCACCCTGAATACCGGGGCAAACCCGTCATCGTGGGAGCCCGGCCAGGAACCCGGGGCGTCGTCTCGACCTGCTCATATGAGGCCCGGAAGTACGGCGTCCGCTCCGCCATGCCCATATCCCAGGCCTTTCGCCTGTGTCCGCAGGGCATCTACGTTTCGCCGAGCATGGGCAAGTACCAGGAAGCGTCGGAGCGCATGTTCGCGATATGCGAGAACTTCACCCCGATGGTCGAGCCGGTCTCGATCGACGAAGGCTACCTGGACGTCACGCCTTCTCCCGGCGTGGAGATAGCGCGAAAAATCCGTGAGGAGATAAGGTCGTCGGTCGGGATAACCGTGACGGCCGGAGTCTCCTACTGCCGGTACCTTGCCAAGGTCGCGGCCGAGGAAAGCAAGCCTGACGGGCTCGGGGTCGTGCCGCCAGAAAAGGCGCTGGAGTTCCTAAAGGATCTGCAGGTCAGCAAGCTGCCGGGCGTCGGGCCAAAGACGCTGCGGGTCCTCGAGGCCCACGGAGTGCACACGGCGGGCGACCTTCGCTCCATGCCCCCTGCGTGGTTCGAGTCGACACTGGGTAAGTACGGCGCGCGCCTGCGCGACCTCGCGGAGGGAAAGGACCCCACTCCCGTCGAGACCGCAAGGTCCGTCAAGTCAGTGAGCGAGGAAACCACGTTCGAAGTGGATCAGGACGATCCGGACCTGCTCTACGCCGTGCTGGCCGGCCTCTCACAGGACGTTGGCTGGAGGCTCCGGCAGCACGGGCTGTGGGCGCGGACCATCGGCATCAAGGTCAGGTTCTCCGACTTCTCCACGCTGAGCAGAGAGCGGACCCTGCCCTCACACATAAACGCCGACGCGGAGGTGTTCTCCTGCGTCAAAGACCTGTTCGACAAGCTGGAACGCCCCCGTCCGGTGAGGCTTCTCGGCGTCAGCGCGAGCGGACTGTCGGACAAAGCGGTGGCACAGCCTGGCCTGTTCGACATCGACGAGAAGTCCTGGAACGAAGTCTCCAAGGCTGTCGACACCCTGCGCAAGAAGTACGGCAAGAACCTGGTCAACCTGGGGGCGACCCTCCACAGCAAATAAAGACCTCCGCAGATGGCCAATACTAGCAGCGGAGGGATGCCAGTTGAGCAGAAACATCTGGACCAGAGCCCTTTGGGGCGGCGTCGTAGGGACTGTAGTCAAGGACGCCATACTGATGCTCGGACGGAGTGCGGGCTGGGTGAGGGTGAACTGGCTTGCGGCCATGGCCAGGCTCTTCACTACGGCAGGCGTATCCACCACGAGCAGCGGGATGATCCTCGGATTCGTAATCGACCTCTTGATGGGAGCGATCCTCGCCGTCATTTTCGCGGCCATCGTGCGCTCGTTCCATTCAAGGCACAACATCATCGCAGGACTCATCTATGGACTCCTACTATGGCTTGTCGCCGGGGCCGCCTTCGCGCCTTCCGGGATAGCCGCCTCGCCATGGAGCATGGGGACGGGGACCACCATCGGCACTCTTGTCGCAATGCTGTCTTTGGGGTTGGTGTTGGGTTGGACCGTCAGCGAAGAGGCTGTTGCCAGGGCAAGATAAGCGCTGCTACACGCCACATGTGACGGGTCGGATCGGGGGCTCCCGAGCGGTCGGGGGCCCTACCGTTTCGGGGCTGAAAGCGCGGACAAAGCGGACAGAGCCGATAGCCCCGTCATGGTCACGCACAGCATGAATGAACTGGCGATCAGAGAAGTCGCGGCTGCAGCCGGGTCGAGCCTGCCGTCCAGCACTGCTCGCACGGCCAGCACCGCCGCGCCGGCGCCTGCCGGGAGCAGTCCCACTTTTCGCCACCACTTTGCCCGCCGGTAATCCACCAGGTAGATCCCCAAGGCCAGCAGGCACGGGGCCAGCACGAAGGGCGCCCCGGATGCGGTCGCGGAGCCGTACGTCCCACGCAGATACATCCGGATGCTTCTCTCCACTCCCCACCCCAACGCCACCAGGCCCGCTACGACGGCGGGCGCCAAGTACCGTGAGGTGGAGCCGGCGCTTCTTGCATTTCCACCGAACAAGTCGCACCGGACCGGACCCAGATATGCAAGGAGCCCCGCCAGGGCCACCGCACCGAGGACCCACGGGCTGCTTAGCACGCCCCACAAAGCGGAAGAGGGTTTCGCCCACCCAAACCAGGCGAATGCAGGGCTGAGCGCCGCGATCAAGGCGTATCTTTCAACACCCGCAACGTCCTCGACGAAGGCCGCACCGAAGATACCCACAACAGCTGACGTCGCCGCCCAGGCAAGAAACCGGGGACCCAGGGCACGGATCTGCCAGACAGCCCGCAGGTAGATCGCGACTAACCTGGAGGTCTTAGGCGCATCCAACGCCGACGACGTCTTTGCGGAAGGTATCATCTTCGGCAGAAGCCATGTTGTCAGTAGAAGGACCGCTGTCAGGGCGAGGGTCGCGAGTTCGAAGTTACGGCCCAGGTAGGCCTGAGCCTTCTCGCCCAGAAAGTAGACCATCGCGGCCTCGAGAAAAAACCGCGCGCTGCGGCCAATTGTGGAGACGACCGTGAAGGTCAGTAGGGGAACCCGAAAAATCCCTGCTCCGAAGGTGAAGATTTTGAAGGGGATAGGCGTGAACGCCGCGATCCCTACCGCCCACCCGCCGTATTTCACGAACAATTTCTCGACCTGCTGGATCGTCTCCTCTTTGAAGAAACGCTTCAGCACAGGCCGGCCCGCCTTTCGACCTGCCGCATAGCCAACCAACGCCCCAAGCACCGACGCCGATGAGGCCAGAAAAGCGTACCACCAGGACAGGCGCGGCGACATCATCGCAAGAGGCAGCAGAATCACGTCGGGGGGTATGGGGAAGATGGTGGATTCGGTGAAAGCCACCAGAAAAAGCCCTAAGGGGCCATATGCCAAAAGACCTTCCACGCTCAGCAAAAACCATCGTCTCCTTTCGGGGACCGCTGACACGTTTCAACGTCTAGCAGGAATTAGAAAGGATGGTAAGCAGGCCTGTAAGCCGGGTTCTGTCAAGAGTGGTCATCCATCTGGGAAGAAGGTCACCCTTCCCCTCATGCGGCCGTACCCGAGGACTCAGCGGGCAGCGTCATCGTCCTCCTATTTGGCCTTGCTCCGGGTGGGGTTTACCTGGCCAGCCGATCACCCGGCTGCCGGTGGTCTCTTACACCACCTTTTCACCCTTACCCGCCCGGCCGGCATCGTCCTGAGCGCGTCCTAGGCTGGGCATGCCCACGACGCAGAACGACACCGGCAGGGCTGGCGGTATATCTCTGTGGCACTTTCCCTAAGGTCACCCTCGCTGGGCGTTACCCAGCACCCTGCCCTATGGAGCCCGGACTTTCCTCAAGCACAGCTTGCGCTGCACCTGCGACCACTTAGCCTGCTTACCCACACACAATATAGCAGCGCCGGTGGAAGACGTCAAAGCGCGTCTAGCGCCTGACTTGCGAGGTTGCCCTCGCCGTACCGGCTCAACTAGTCTACTTCGGTAGCAATATTATGTCAACTCTTTGCCCTGCTCAGAGTGCTTGTACGCGCAAAGCGCCTCCATACGGCAGAAGACGACGCCCCGCTCCCCCATTTGCGCTACTGAAGTGCCGAAACGCTACTTGCTGAAGTCTACCTGCGGAACTCCCTTGGCCTCAGGAGCCACCTCGAAGTAAGTCCTCTCACCCAGGCCGGTGAGCCGCGCGAATATCGACATCGGGAACTGCTTTACCCTGGTGTCGAACACCTTGACCAGTTCGTTGAACCTCATGCGCTCCACCGCCAGACGGTTCTCCGTGCCTGACAGCTCATCCATCAGGGCTGTGAAATGGACGTCAGCTTTTAGGATCGGATAATTCTCTACGACCACCAGGAGCCGACCTATTGCTCCCTGGAGTTCTGTCGCAGCCTCAGCCCTCTCATCAACCGTACCTGCGCCCCCCAGCCTGGCCCTAGCGTTGGCGATGTCCGCGAAGACCTTTTCCTCGTGCAACATGAAGCCCTTGGCCGTCTCAACGAGGTTTGGGATCAGGTCATTACGCCTTTGAAGCTGATTCTCAACCTGCGCCCACTGACCGTTGATGGCTTCGTTGTCTTTCACAAGCGTGTTGTACTTCCCGATTCCCCAACCACCCACCACTACTACCATGGCCAGAAGAACCACCAGCACAAGTCCACTTCTCTTCACAATGTGTCCCTCCAGTCTAGGGTGAACCGCGTGCTTTACGCGCTGTCTCTCACCATTTGCGGCCTGCGCCGCCTCCTCCGCTCCGTCCGCCGCCAAATCCCCGCGGACCGGAGAACCCACCGCCACCGCCCTTGCCCCCGCGTCCGAAACCCCCGAAGAACGGACCGGGCCCGATGGGAGGCATCCCAGCCCCAGGCCTAGTCAGCCGGGACGTCCTAAACGGCTTCTCGTCATGGTATCCGCATCTGGGGCAGTGATATATCTTGAGAGCCATGCCGCCCGCATCGTAGGTGGCGCCCTGCACGACCCTGTCTGTCACCGTCATCCTCGACTTGCACTTGGGGCACTTGTGCCCCCGCAGACCAAAGAAGGTAGCCAGTAACAGCGGAATTGAGATGGCCGCTCCGATCAGCCCCAAGGGAAGCGAGGGCTCGTCTCTAGCCACAGCCTCGTAATCCTTGGTCGCCGGCTTGATGTTCAGATCTACACCTGCGTCCTTGGCTACATATTGAGCCGCATTCAACAGTCCAGCATAGAGCCCCTTTCCGTACTCATCATTCTTGAAGTACGGTATCATCTTGTCAAGTGACTCGCCGGCTCTGCGGTCGGTCACAACGGCCTCAAGGCCGTAACCCACTTCCATGCGCACATCGTGCTCCGCCATAGTTAACAAGAGTAAGAGCCCGTTGTCCTTGCCCTTCTCGCCAATGCCCCACTTTTCGAAGAGCTTCACTCCGTATACCTCAAGGGATTCGTCCCCATGATCCTCCAAGACAGCTACCGCGAACACGGCTCCGGTCTGCTCGAGAACGGAGTCTATCAGCGCGTCGAGGTTCGCCTTGTCGTCCACAGAGAGCACCTTAGCGAAGTCGTTGACGTTCCCCACTGCATTGGGATAAGTGGGAGCTGCCCACACGAGGCCAGGTAGCGCCGCCACAAAGATGAGGGGGGACAAGACGGCGGATATGACCATTGCGGCGAGAATCAGCGCAGCCGCTCTGGACACCATCCGCGAACGCAGGCTTAGCATCCGGTCTTTCAGCGCCGCCACGGGCTCCGCCACCTTTCGCATCCGCAATCACCCTAGCACTACGACGTTATTCCAGAGATAGTCTGACCGATTCGGGTCCTGCGCGGTGGAAATTCGCGGAGGTTAGTTGGCGCGGCCGATCAACTCGGTAAGATCGAGGACGTGGTTTGAGACCAGGTCCGCAGCCGCGTTCTCCTCCCTCGGTATGTACGCGATGTCCCATGCGCGGAACTTGCGCAGAAGGTACATGACCCTGTGGTGGAGGGGGATCAGTTTCTCGTTCTTGACCTTGAACTCGCCCTTCACCTGTTGGACACACAGATTGGAGTCGGAACGAATCTGGATCTCGTCGGCGCCGGCATCCAACGCCTCAGAGATCCCAAGTATGAGGCCGGAATACTCTGCCACGTTGTTCGTAGCGACACCCAGGTAGATGCCGACGCGGCGTTCAGGAGCCCCTTCTATGCGCACCACTGCGGCACAGGACGAGACTCCGGGGTTGCCCCTGGACGCTCCATCGATGTTGACGACTGCCTTCACGGTAAGCTCCTCCCCCATTTTGGTGGCGGCCAGCCAGTTTCGCCGGCCGCCACGCATTCTACTTAACAATCGGAAGCAGGATGTCTCTCGCAACGGCTTCGCCGTTGCTTGCGACGCGGCAGAAGCGCCGCTTTCGCTCTGCTTCTGCCTAGATCCTATCGCTCGATCCCAGGTAAATCGCGTTGAACACGACCTTGTAGGTGCCCCTGGCCTGTCCCCTGAAGTAAGGGTTGAAGCCGGTCAGTACGGCGCGACCCTCGCCAATGGGGAACTCAACCAGAGCGGCCTTGTTCTGTATCAGTTGCCCTCCAAGCAGCCAGCCGGATAGCAGCGGGTCGGTCGAGGGGTACCGGGCGACGACGTTGCCCAGTTCGGTATCCCACACGGGGCTCATCTCGAAAGCCACCGGGAGCTCCCTCGGCAACCCGAACCCTAGCGGGTGTTCCACGTCGATGACCGTCTTCAGGATCGAGCCGGGGCAGAAGAACTCCTGCTGCTTCTTGCCCTCCACCACGTTGGTGGCGCCGAGTCCCAGCTGCGGGACAGCCCAGTTGGCGGCCGCAGCCACGAACAGTGCGGTGCCGCCTTGCTCGATAAAGGCCGCTATGGCGTCCTTTCCCTCTGAGCCAAGCCCGCCGCAGTACTCGGGCGGGTACATGCCTGCCCGGTTCCCCTCGGAGATGAAGGCTGCGGGCTGTGAGGGAATGATGATCGTGTCGAACTCCGTCCGGAGGTCTCCCCGCCTGATCCGCTGATTGGTTGCGGAGCTGAACGGGAACCCGTATTCCTCGAGCACGTACCTGAGCCAGCCTTCATCAGCGATCCCGCGATAGCTCTTGTAGACGCCGACTCTGGGCTGCCTCAGGCGAATCTTGGGGCTCTTCAGCGTCCCCACCTTCGACGCCGTGGCGCCATGCTTCCTGCATGACTCGTCCAGGGCGGCAAAGGACGCGGCAGGCACCAGGAAACTGCCGGCCGGGACCGCGGCGTCGCCGTCTCTGAACGAGACTGCGGTTCTGCACACGTCCACGCCCTTGCCCAGGAGGTCGTTCACGACCTTGGCAGAGGCATTCAGCGCCGGTGAGACTGCAAACCACTCCGCTGCCTGGTCCTTCATGCAGACCGAACCGGCAGGCTTCTCGATCTTCGCGACCTTCTCAAGCGGGACCTCGAATGGCTTCTTCGCAAGACTGACCTTTACTCCCATCATGAGAGGGAGCGTATGGCCGGTGACGTCGTAGGGCAGTTTGGGCGGCCCGCCGGGGTACTGCCGAAGGTCCGGGTACTCCTGTATCTCAAGCAGCGTCTTGGCATACGACCCGTAGGGCTGGGCGAGTTTCACCACGTAGGAACCCTTGCCGTAGACTGCCCCTTCAATCTCGAAATTCTCGGTGGCCTTGTGGATCTCGACCAGACCGTTGGAAAGGACCTTCAGCAGTTCGTACAGCGCCACCGGGTCCCGCTGCTCCACTGGGAAAACGTAGGCGTAAAGGTCCTTGCGGTCAACCGCGCGCTTTGATAGGTTGTAGAAGTTTTTGACCCACAGCTCGCGGTTCCTTGCCGCGTGGCTGAGGCATCCGTACGACGCCAGACGGTCGTACTCAACGATGTCCGAAAGGCGCCACTCGCCGCCGGGCCAGGGGGCGGGATGGTTCCAGGCAGGTTGCTTAGGGTCCAGCCCGTCTCTGGTGGGGCGCAGTTCCTCCTTCTTCCTGCTTGACGGCGAGGCGATGCGGCAGCTGGCGGCCTCGGAGAGGATGCGGACGCCGCCGTGATAGTGCTGGTAGGCGCGAGAGGGCGCAAAAGCGTCGTAAGTGTTCAACCACGACACTCCGGTCTTGCCCGCGCTCAGCACTTCGCCGGCCATGTGTATCCCCAGTTCGGCGACCTCTTGCCGCAGTATGTAGTCCACGTTGGGGTCGTAGGGGTCCATGAAAGGCGGCAAGAACAGGCGAAATCCCAAATCCCCCATTTGATGGGTGTCGTACACGATGTGGGGATGCCAAACGTTGTGGATTCTCTCCACCGTGAGATAGTTCTCGACCAGGTTCAGCATGAACCAGTCCCTGTTGTTGTCGTGTCCGGCGTACTTTTGGTAGATGAAAGGCGGAGGGGTCCCTTCGTGGGGGGTGCCCAGGGTCTTCTTGTACCAGTCGACCACCAGGTCAAGACCGTCCGGGTTCAGCGACGGCACCAGGAGAAGGATCACGTTGTCCAGTATCTGCTTGACCTTCTCATCCTCGCTGGTCTCAAGCTCGTAGGCCAGTTGGATGGACATCTGTGAGCCGCCTACCTCAGTTGCGTGGATCGAGTTGGACAAGAGGACGATGGTCTTGCCCTTGGCCGTCAACGCGGCGACTTCGCTCTCGGCCAGCCCTCTGGGATCGGCCAGGCGGGCCTGGACTTGGCGGTAGTCGTCAATCTCAGCTAAAGTCTCGGGGGACGCGATGGTCAGGTAGAAAAACTCCCTGCCCTCGGTGCTTTCCCCCATGTCGACCCAGCGGATGCGGCGGGCTCCGTCGCTAAGGGCGCGGAGGTACCCGGTAATCTCGTTCCACGACGCCAGCTTCCTGTCGTCGCCCGGGTTGAAGCCGAGGTACTCTTTAGGAGAGACGTTAGGCATTATTGGGACCTCCCTTCTATGGAAGAACCCTGCTGAGGCAGGGCTCTTACCCCGGATAGGGTTTCCACTTCGAAGGAAACGTTTCCTCCTATGACCGCACCTCTATTACCTGCGCGTCATCGCCGACATGGCGAGGCTGAAGAAGGAGGTGCTGTGAGAAAGCACATCCTCCAGCGCGTTCAGCACGTAGTCAATCTCCGACTTCTCGACAATGAGGGGCGGTTCAAGCCTCATGACGTTGGGGTTGTTGAGGGTGTACGCCGTGATTACCTGATGTTTCTTCAGGAGCTCGGCGGCGACCAGCGACGCGTAGTACTCCTCGGCGATCTTGTTGAGAGACCCCGCGGTCAGGTGGTCCAGTATTCCGCCGACCGGCTTTTTGAACTCCATGCCGATTAAAAGGCCTTTTCCCCGCACTTCCTGCACCGCGTTGTGCTTTCCTTTGAGAGTCCTGAGAGAGTCCAGGAAGTACTGGCCCAAAGAGGCCGCCCTGCCGGGGAGGTCTTCACGGGTTATCTTCTCGATTGAGGCGAGCGCCGCGGCGCAAGCCCTGGCTCCGCGCCCCCAAAAGTGGACGTATGCAGTACTGCTCTTGACAGTCCGCCGTAGGCCTTCTCCCAGACCCTCTTGGTGGCAATGGTCGCGCCGATAGGCGCTACACCTCCGCCTAGAGCCTTGGCCAGGCAAAGGATATCGGGGGCGATCCCTTCGTGCTCACATGCGAACATCTTGCCTGTCCGGCCAAACCCGGTCTGGACTTCGTCCAAGATGAGGATCGCGCCGTACCTTTCGGTCAGCTCGCGCACCTTTCGCATATAGCCGTCGGGGAATACCATGACTCCGCCTTCGCCCTGAATCGGCTCCACAATGAAGGCCGCGACCTTGTGTTCTCGCAGCGCTTTCTCAAGGGCGTCCGCGTCTCCGAACGGGATCTCGACGGTTCCAGGCAGGAGCGGCAGGAACGGCTTTTTGTACTTCTCGCGGCCACCCACCGAGAGCGAGCCCAGCGTCTTGCCGTGAAAGGCACCGGTGCAGTGGATGAAGACGCCCTCACCTTGGGCGCCTCGCGCCAGCTTAAGTGCTGACTCGACCGCTTCGGTGCCGCTGTTTGAGAAGAAGGTTATCTCGAGGTCGCCCGGAGAGATCTGAGCCAGGTCGTGCGCCAAAGCAGCCTGAAAAGGGCTTGCCTGTGCCTGCAGGAAATTGGGGCTGTCATTGACCCGGTCCACGGCTGCAAGGATATCCTTGGGGTTATGACCGAACGGCAGACTGCCGTATCCTCCGAGGAAGTCCAGGTATTTCTTGCCCGAATCGTCGAAGACCGAAACCCCGTCGGCGCGGGCGAACTTCTTATCAAAACCGACTGCGCTGAGCAGCATCTTGAGGCCGGGGTTTACGTACTTGGCGAAGAGGTCGCCGGTCGTCGACCGGTCGAGCGAAAGGGCTCCGCTTAGCCCAAGAAGGGCGGTCTTGTCTTTGGCGGTCGGTGCCACAGTGGTGATGTCCTCCCCATGAGGAATTTGTTGGGCGATGTGCACATTACTGTGCACGAGACCATCTTACACTAGGCAGACGCGGACGGGCAACCGGTTCCGGCTGCGTAGAGCACCAGACGCGCTGGTTGAAGTGGCTGCCCAGTAACCCATGACATTATGTCAACATATTGTGTACCGGGAATGGCAAGACCCTTCCCCCACGGCGCGGCCCCCTCCTCCCCCGGGGCCGCGTCGCCCGTCACCCCGCATTTCGTAGCCCGACCGGTGCCGTTGCTGTAGAATAGTGCTATTGCCTGGGCAGAAAAGAGGGTCACGATGGCCGCAG
Source organism: Bacillota bacterium (assembly GCA_040880305.1). Lineage (GTDB taxonomy): Bacteria > Bacillota > Sulfobacillia > Fermentithermobacillales > Fermentithermobacillaceae > JBBDIP01. Next base: position 3,666 of record JBBDIP010000041.1, on the reverse strand, counting down.
ACGCTGCGACCGGCGAAATCCGGTCCCACGAACCAACCCAAACCGAACTGCGACGCAGCGTCTTGAACATGGTGTGGCCGGCTACCGTCGAGAGCATCCTCCAGATGGGCGTCGGGCTGGTCAACACCGCCATGGTCGGCCACCTTTCGGCCCTCGCCATCGGCGCTGTGGGTCTGTGCAGCAGAGCCACGATGGTAGGATGGGCCCTCTTCCAGGGGGTCTCCATCGGCACCACCGTCCTCGTAGCCCAGTCGATAGGCTCCGGCGACAGAGATAAGGCCCGCACAGTCGCGGTCCAAGCCCTCCTGTTTGGATCTGTGAGCGTAATGTTTCTGGCAGCGATCTTCGCGACCTGGGCCGCCCCCATCCTGAAGGTCTTCCGCCCGTCCCCGGACCTGCTCTCGGCCTCTGCAGGCTACCTAAAGATAGTCGTCCTCGGCATGCCTGCTCAGGGCATCATGATGGCTGCCGGCGCAGCTATGCGCGGGTCGGGCGACACAAGGACTCCAATGGTAGTGGCTATCCTCGTCAATATCATGAACATCGCCGCAAACTGGACCCTCATATACGGGCGGCTGGGTTTCCCCGCCATGGGGATCAACGGCGCCGCCACGGCTACCGTGACCGCGCAGTGGATCGGAGCAGTCCTGGCCCTCGCAGCCCTCACCTCCAGGAATTCCGGGCTCGGGCTCACCGTGAGGGGTCCGTGGAGGCTAGACCGCAAGGAACTGGGTAAGGTGCTGGCAGTCGGCATGCCCGCGACCGGCGAGTCGCTCTTCTGGCAGTCAGCTCATATCATTCTGACCTTGTACATCACCGGCTTCGGCACCACGGCATTGGCCGCTCACCAGTTGGGTATCCAGGCTGAATCGCTGTCTTACATGCCTACCGCCGGGTTCTCGATAGCAGCCACCGCACTTGTTGGGCAAGCCATTGGCGCAAGCGACCCGCGTCTGGCGCAACGCTCGTCGAGGGAACTGGGGTTCATGGCAACCGCTATCACCACTTTCACAGGCGGCATGCTGTTCTTCTTCCCGAAGCAGATCCTGACGGTCCTCACCAACGACCCCGGGGTTGTCGCAATGGGCGCGGTCTACCTTCGCCTCATGGCAACGGCCCAGATCCCGCAGAACCTGGCCGGCGTCCTCTCCGGAGCGCTGCGAGGCAGCGGAGATACTCGAACGCCCATGTACGTGGCCGCTGCCGGCCTATGGGGGATAAGGCTACCGCTGGCCTACGTCCTGGCCTTCCCCATGAAGATGGGGATCGTGGGCGTCTGGGCAGCCATGACGGCCGACCTCTTTGTAAGGTTCATCCTGATAGTGTTCAGGTACCGGGGGATATCCTGGGCAAAGAGCGCCGCAATAGCGGCCGAGAAAGCGGCGATGGCGGGGTAATGGTCCCGCCCTACGCCTCCCGGCTCGCCTTCACTCTGGCTGCATAGTCCGCTGCCACCTTGATGGCTTCCTTCATGCTCACCTCGCTGGCCACACCTTTGCCCGCGATATCGAAAGCTGTCCCGTGATCCACCGACGTCCTCACGAACGGCAAGCCCAGCGTCACGCTGACGGTCCGCTCAAAATCCAGCGTCTTTGAGGCGATGTGCCCCTGGTCGTGGTAAAGCGATATCACGGCGTCGAACCTGCCCGTACGGGCCTGGTAAAAGACGGAATCCGCCGGTACCGGGCCTGTCACATCGAAGCCTTTTTCCCTGGCGCGGGCGACCGCCGGCCGGATCTCCTCCTCTTCCTCGCTGCCGAACAGCCCGCCCTCGCCTGAGTGGGGGTTCAGGCCTGCCACGGCTATCCTTGGGGCATTGATGCCGAGTTCCCTCAAGACCTTGTCGACCTCAGGGATAAACCGCTCGATCCGGTCTGCCGTCACTTGCGCAACGGCTTCCGCAAGCGAGAGGTGCCTGGTGAGGAACAGTATCCTGAGGCTGCCCACCACAAACATGGTGAGCGGATCGGATACTTTACAGAGCTCCCCAAAGAACTCGGTGTGTCCCCTAAAGCCCGCGACGCCGGATCGCACCACCGCTTCCTTGTTAATGGGGGCAGTGCAGATCGCGTCGACTTGCCCTGAGAGGGCCAGTTCCACAGCCCGCCGTATCCAGGTGAGCGCCGCGCCTCCCGCTTCAGGCTGCACTTTGCCCAACTCCAGCTCCGAAAGGTAACCCGCCGCGACATCCAGGACGTCGACAGTTCCCTTGTCGAAGCGCGCGTCTCCAATGCGGGCCACCACCCTGACGGGGGTGAGCTTCATTGACCGCGAGGCTCGCGACATGACTTCAATGCTGGCAACCACTATGGGACGGCACACGTCGTAAATAGCCGGGTCACCCAGAGCTTTCAGGACGATCTCGGGACCAATGCCCGCCGGGTCTCCGGCAGTTATGGCGATCAAAGGTTTCACAAGCGGCACCTCCGTACCAGGACTCATGTGTTACTATTACCAGGAGTAAGCCCGGTTTACCTTTGAGGATGGGGATATGCTCATGGGCATAGGCGGACTCATAACGACGGCCTTCGTGGTCGGACTATCGGGTGCCATGGCGCCCGGCAGCCTTTTGGTAGTGGTCGTGACAGAGACGGTCCGGAAGGGGTTCTGGGCCGGCCCGGCGGCGGTCATGGGTCATGCGCTCATGGAGTTCATAATGGTCAGCCTGCTTGCTCTGGGCCTCGGCCAGATCCTCGCCTATCACGCTGCCCTCGGAATCATCGGCCTGGTTGGAGGGCTCATGCTCTTCTGGTTTGGTTGGGGGACGTGGAAGACCGCGCGGTCGGCGACTCTGGACTTCGACAGGTCTGCGGCGGTAGCCGCGACAGCAGCCCCGGCGGCATCTCCGGCAAGAGCCCCGTTAGTCCCAGCAGCGTCGGTCTCACCCCGGCCCGCCTCGGAGGCGCGCGGCACGCGCAAGGACCTTTGGAGCACTGCCCTAGCCGGCATGGCGGCCAGCATCTCAAACCCCTACTGGATCCTGTGGTGGGCAACCATTGGCGCAGCATACGTGGCTGCCGGGATGTCCGCCAACGGCGTGCTCGGACCCGCCACCTTTCTGGCCGGCCACCTCGCGTCGGATATGGCCTGGTACGCATTGGTCTCGCTTGCGATCTCGACCGGTGTCAGGTTCTTCACCGACCGGGTCTACAGAGGGATCCTGTACGTCTGCGGCACCTTCCTCTTCCTTTTCGGCGCGTACTTCCTCAAGGTCGGCCTGGCGTTCGTGGCGGGGAAATAGGACCGACCTCGTGAGAACAATTCGAGGCTGACCGGTCACCGGCGTGAAGCACACCGGCCCATCCGTTCCCAGCTGGAACTTCCTCAGTAGATCCGTCACCCTAGCGAATTGCTTTCGCCGACCCGTCGCCCGGGGAACGGTCAGCCACTATGAGGTTCGCTACGTGACGGGTCGACAGTAGATCCGTCGCCCCGGTGAATTGCTTTCGCCGACCCGTCGCCCGGGGAACGGTCAGCCACTATGAGGTTCGCTACGTGACGGGTCGACAGTAGATCCGTCGCCCCGGTGAATTGCTTTCGCCGACCCGTCGCCCCGGGAACGGTCAGCCGCTGAGAGGTTCACTGCGTGACGGATCCAAGTCAGTCGGCTGAAATCGGGTAGGAGGGGGTGATTAGCCCCCGTCCTCCCACACCACCGTGCGTACC
>JBBDIP010000040.1:0-22284 GCA_040880305.1 Bacillota bacterium | reverse complement strand
TACACCTTCTCCTGCACGTTTTCGCCCAGGATCCCGTTGGGACGGACGACCAGCGCTAAGATGAGTATCCCGAAAGCGATCGCGTCCTTGTACACCGGCGCCACCATGATGGTGCCCAGGCTTTCCGCTATCCCCAGCACCAAGCCCCCAAGCACGGCTCCCGGCAGGCTCCCGATGCCGCCGAGGACCGCCGCGGTGAACGCCTTCATCCCCGCCGAGAACCCCATCGCGAAATCTACCTGGGTGTAGTAGAGGCCGACCAGGACTCCCGCGGCGCCGGCGAGCGCCGAGCCCAGGGCGAACGTGAACGCTATGACCCGGTCTACCGGGATCCCGACGTAGGACGCGCATTCCATGTCCTCGGACACGGCCCTCATCATCCGCCCCGCCCGGGTGCGCCTGACCACGAACTGCAGTCCCAGCGTGAGTACCGTGGAGACGGCTAAGATGAGCACCCCGGTGAAAGGCACGGTCACGTTCCCGAAAGCGATGGTTCCGCGACCTTCGACCAGCCATCCGGTGGGCACAGTGCGGACCCTGCCCTGCGTGGCCAGCATCACCACGTTTTGAAGGAAGATGGATACCCCGATCGCTGAAAGCAGGGGGGCCAACCGTCCGGACTTCCTATGGGGCCGGTACGCCACTCGCTCCACGGCGAGCCCCAGCGCCGCTCCGGCTGCCATGGAAAGCGCCAGGACTGATGTGAGCAGCAGTGCAGGGTGAAGGCGCGCAGCGTCGCCTCCCAACGCTGAGATCAACAGCCAGCCTGCGAAGGAGCAGACCATGAACACCTCGCCGTGGGCGAAGTTCAGTATCCTCAGTACCCCGTAGACCATGGAGTACCCCAAAGCGATCAGCGCATAGACGCTGCCCAGCACAAGGCCGTTTACTAGACCTTGTGACAAGCGGGAGACGGCATCCATCATCGTCACTCCTTACTGGATATCGCCTGTGGCGTACTGCTTGACGGCGGTAAAGTCGTCGCCTTCCACGGCGAGGACAAAGATCTCTCCTCCGACCACGTCGCCCTTGTCGTCGAAAGTCACGGGAAAGCCGAGGATCCCCTGGTATCCCTTGGTCGCGTGGAGGGCCTTCAGCACTCCGGCCCGGCTCAACTCGCCGGCCTTGGCTGCTTCCCTGATGGCGCGCAAAAGGACATTGGCGGCCTCGTAGCTCTGACCCGAGAAGATGCTGAGGCCCTGGTACTTGGATTCGAACTGCTCGACGAATGCTTTGGCCTCGGGCACTTCCTTGATATCGCGTCCGATGGCGGTCACGTACATGCCCTGCACTGCCGGCCCGCCACCGCCGATCAACTGGTCTTTCTCCCTACACCCGTCGCCGCCCATGAGTTTGGGCTCGAGCCCGGCCGACTGCATCTGTCTGGCCAGGTTGGCAGCCTGGGCAGGGTTGGCGAAGGCCATGTAGACCAGGTCGGGGCCGAAACCTTTGATGAGGGTGATGAGGGAGGAGAAGTCCTTATCCTTGTCGCTGACCTGGTCGCGCTTGGCCTCCTCCACTCCCAGAGCCTTGAGGTCTTTTGCGACCTGGTCCGCAAGCCCCTGCCCGTAGGTCGACTTGTCATCGAGCAGGTAGACCTTCCTGGCTTGGAGTTCCTTGGCGATGAACGTGGCCGCGGCCTTGCCCTGGGAATCATCTCTGGGGCAGATGCGGTGCATGACCGAAAATCCCCGGTCGGTCAGGTCCGATGTGGTCGCTGACTGCGAGAGCAGCGCCAGCTTTCCCTTTTCGTAAGAAGGGAGAGCCGCGTTGACCACGCTGCTGTTCATTGGACCGACGACGCCCAACACCGACGGGTCGGAGATGAATTTGTCGGCCACCAGGTTGCCCTTGGCCGGGTCCCCGCCGTCATCGCCCACTACTACCTCGACCTTCCGGCCGTCGAGGCCGCCTGCCCGGTTGAACTCGTCTACCGCCATCTTGATCGCGTTCAAGGAGTCGAGCCCGATCTTGGAGAGGTCGCCCGTGAATGGGCCGGCAGCGCCTATCTTGACCGGACCCTGTTCTCTGGGCCCGCAGCCGCTCAGGACCATCGACAATGAGACTGCCAAGACCGCAAAGATGAACGCCTTTTTCCTCATGTACCTATCCCCTTTCTTCCAAACAAAAAACCCGCCCTTGCTGGGGCGGGTTTGTGTCCGCGGTGCCACCCATTTTCACGGCGGAGCCGTGCGCTTTTCCGGTACGCAGGTTTCCCATGGTATACCGTAGCCCTGTAACGGGGGCGTTCCGTCCGCGCCTACTTCAAAGTTCGGCCGGCGACTCCGGGGACCATTCGCCAGGGGGCGGCCAGGAGACTCGCAGCCAAGGTCTCCCTTGCTTTGACCGGGCCCGTCCGGGTACTCTTCCCCTTCACGGTCTTTGTTGGGCACATTATTAGCGGATCCGAGGTTGTCCTGTCAATAGGCGAATCTTGCCATAAGTGAATCTCGGCGCCTCTTGGGGGAGAGACTAGGCTGGACACTCTTCAAGGAGGTGTTTTCAAGAATGGCTAAGACCGTACTAGGAGTCTTCAACAGCGTTGACCAGGCGGAGAAGGCGGCAGATGAACTCCAGAGGAAGGGGTTCTCGAGGAACGAGATCTCCATCATCGCCAAGGAGAGCTCGACCAGACGCGGGGGAGATCGGGATAAGGAAACCATGAACCAGGACCTTTCCCAGGGCGTCTCGACTGGCGGAGCCATAGGCGGAGCGGCCGGGCTTCTGGCCGGTATCGGCGCTCTTGCCATACCGGGCATCGGACCCATCGTCGCTGCGGGACCCATCGCGGCGGCCCTCACAGGCGCCGTAACCGGCGGAGTTGCCGGTGGGCTTCTCGACTGGGGCGTCCCCGAAGAGACCGGGCGCAAGTACGAGGAGAAGGTCAAGGAAGGCAAGATCGTCGCGGCAGTGAAGACCAGCGACGAGAAGGTCCAGGACGCCGCCGACATCCTCCGGCGGAACGGGGCATCCGGCGTGGAGACGCATTAAGGCGCGTTCTCGAAGAGAACGTCGCCAGCAATGCGGGAGCGTCGAACTCGTAAGCAGATAGGATCAGGAAATTGAAAGGTAGGGGCGGTCTATCGGGGCCGCCCCTTCATGTTGAATCTGGCGTGGCAACCAATGCCAGTCGAGAAGGGATGATGTGGAGATTCTCCCGATGGTGGCTGCTGGGATTGGGAGAAAACGGATGACGTTGCGGCGGGATAGGGAGAAAACGGATGACATTTCCGCAGGGCAGGGCGCCCTCGCGCCGGTATTCCGACATTGGTTGTGGAACCCATGCCCAATCCAAGGTATACTAAATAATTGGTGATACAAAGAATGGCAAACGAAGTCAGATTGATTCCTCTAGGTGGCCTGGGCGAGATTGGGAAGAATCTTATGCTTCTCGAATGCGGCCCGGATGTCATCGCAATAGACTGCGGCCTAGCGTTTCCCGAGGAAGACATGCCGGGCATTGACTTGGTCATACCCGACGTCTCGTACTTGGTGGAACGCAAGGACCGTCTCCGCGGAATCGTCCTGACGCACGGTCATGAAGACCACGTCGGGTCGCTACCGTACGTCTTATCCCAGGTGAACGTGCCCGTCTACGGGACGCGGCTTACTTTGGGACTTGCCCGGCGAAAGTTGGACGAGGGTTTCGAGGGACAGGCCGACCTCAGGGTGGTCGCCCCGCGGGACATCATCACCCTCGGATCGATCAAGGTTGAGTTCTTCCGGGTGACGCACTCCGTCTCCGACAGCGTGGGGCTCATCCTGCACACGCCTGCCGGCGTCATCGTCCACACCGGCGACTTCAAGCTTGATCAGACCCCGATCGATGGCGAGCCCACCGACTACTTCAAGCTCGCTGAAGCGGGCGAGCGTGGGGTGCTCGCGCTGCTGTCTGACAGCACGCACGCCGACAGGCCCGGGTACACGCCGTCCGAGCGGGTCGTCGGCGAATCGCTGGCTCGGGTCTTTGAGAAGGCCAAGGGCAGGATAATCCTCACGACCTTCGCGTCCAACGTGCCCAGGATCCAGCAGGTGATCGAGGTCGCCTCGCAGTACGGAAGAAAAGTCTGCGTGGTCGGGCGCAGCATGGAGACGGTCGTCGAGGTTTCCATGAGCATGGGATACCTCCACGCTCCGCTCGGGACGCTGATCGACGTCTCCGACTTGGGGAAGTACCCACAGTCAAAGGTCGTCGTCATCAGCACCGGCAGTCAGGGCGAGCCGCTTTCGGCCCTGTCCAGGATGTCGGTGGGCGACCATAGGAAGATCGAGATAATCGAGGGCGACTTGGTCATAATGGCCGCGTCGCCTGTGCCGGGCAACGAGACCATGGTGTCCCGCGTCGTCGACAACCTGTTCAGGCGAGGAGCTACGGTGGTCTACACGCCGGAATCGATGGTGCACGTATCCGGCCACGCCAGCCAGGAAGAGCAAAAGCTCATCCTGAACCTGACCAGGCCGCGTTTCTTCATCCCTGTGCACGGGGAGTACCGGCACCTCATCCTCCACGGCCAACTGGCGGTGGCGACGGGCGTGCCCCCGTCCAACGTTCTCATAGGTGAGAACGGCACGATCTTCAAGCTGACGCCCGACTCAGGAGAGATTGTCGGAGTTGTCCAGACCAGGGGCATCATGATCGACCGCACAGGCGTAGGTGACGTCGGCGAGAGCATCCTCAAGGAGAGGAAGATCCTTGGGGAGACCGGAGCGGTGTTCGTGAACTGCGTTGTCTCGCGCGAAGACGGGAGTTTGATGCAGGCCCCGACGCTGAAGACGGTCGGATTTACCCGCAGCGAGCAGGGCGAACTGCTTCTGGCGGAGGTCTTGGTAAGGGTGAAGGACTATTTCGCGCAGGCCCCGCGGGAGTCCCTTCAGCGCAGGGAGTCTCTTGAGACCGGCGTGGCTGCGGTGGTGCAGCGGTTCCTCAAAAGCGAGACAGGGCGCAGGCCGGCGGTTGTATGCTCGATCAACCTACTGTAGACCGGGTCATCCTGGTGGTCCTGGACAGCGTGGGCATTGGCGCGCTGCCTGACGCCGGGTCATATGGTGACGATGGGTCTGACAGTCTTGGAAATACGGCCCGGGCGGTGGGCGGGCTTAGCCTGCCTAACCTGGGCCGGTTGGGGATCGGGAATCTCGACGACGTACCTGGTACCCCGCCAGAGACGCCATCCGGCGCGTGCGCCAAGATGGCGTCTCGCTCTTTGGGCAAAGACACCACTACCGGGCACTGGGAAATGTGCGGCGTGTTACTGGACAGGCCTTTTCGTACATACCCGGACGGATTCCCGCCGCACGTCATGCACTCATTTGAAGCGCGGGTGCGGCGGGGTGCGCTGGGCAACAAGGCTGCTTCCGGAACTGAGATCATTAAGGAACTCGGCGAGGAGCACATGCGCACCGGGATGCCCATAGTGTACACTTCCGCCGACAGCGTCTTTCAGATAGCGTGCCACGAGGACGTTGTCCCGCTTCCGATCCTCTACCTGTGGTGCCAAATGGCGCGGGAGATCTTGGTGGGGGACGCCCTGGTTGCCAGGGTGATCGCCCGGCCGTTTGCGGGGCGACCGGGCGCCTTCGTTAGGACAGACAACAGGCGAGACTTCTCAATGCCACCAATCGGGCCTACCCTCCTTGACTACGCCAGGATCTCGGGCGTGAAGGTAACGGGGATAGGCAAGATCCACGACGTATTCGCAGGACAAGGGCTTGACCGGACGGTGCACACAAAGGGTAACGCGGACGGCATCCGCGAGGTTCTGGCCGCGATCGAAGGGGGCCAAGGCCGAGCGCCCGGGTCGGCCAAGGAGATCATAATGGCCAACCTGGTCGACTTCGACATGCTCTATGGCCACAGGAACGACCCCGCGGGGTATGCCCGCGCCTTGCGCGAGTTCGACGATGCGCTGCCCAGGATGCTTTCGGGGCTGTGCCCGTCCGACTTGCTGATCGTCACGGCGGATCACGGTTGCGACCCTACAACCCCCAGCACGGATCACTCACGGGAGTACGTCCCCATGCTGATGGCGGGGGAACCGGTCCGGCCGGGTGTCATCTTGCCAGACCGCGACACTCTCGCGGACCTGGGCGCGACGGTGGCCGAAGCCCTCGGGGTGAAGTACGGCGGAGCGGGCGCGAGCTTTGCGGAACAGGTATTGCGACGACCCTAGACGGCCGAGACGCGAACCAGGGAGGCGTGGATCGTGGAAGAGCAGTTCACCCAACATCATATCAAAGCACGGAACCAGGATATCGCCGGCTACTGCTTCATTCCCGGAGACCACGTGCGGGGTAAGAAGATCGCGTCCAGGCTGGAGGGCGCCCGCCTTATCGCCGACACTCGCGGCTACTTCGTCTACCTGGGGCTTCACAAAGGAGTCAGAGTGTCGGTTTGCTCCACCGGAATGGGTGGTCCCCAGGTCGCCATCGCCATGGAGGAACTGGCGAATATGGGCGTTCACACGTTCGTCCGCCTGGGATCGGCGGGTGGTCTCGACGACCGCACCGGCGTTGGCGACATCGTGATCGCGACAGGGTCCTACCGGGGCGGAGGGACCGCAGACGAATATCTGCCCAAAGGTTTTCCCGCGGTCGCAGATTTTGAAGTGACCCGCGCGCTGGTGGACGCGGCGGCCAAGATGGGCGTGAAGGCCCTGACCGGGCCCGTCGCCTCGACCGACGCCTTCTACAGCCCCAACAACGCCGCCGACACCGCCGCCTTCAGGCGCGGCAGGATCCTCTGCGTAGAGATGGAATCCGACACCGAGTTCATCGTGGGCATGCACCGGGGAGTCCGGTGCGGAGCAGCGTTTGTGCTGGATAACGGTCCCGCGACTGAGAGAGTTGCCGTTAAGTCAGGGCAGATGGACATCGCTCACCACGGGAAGGACCCGGCTTTCGTGGCCGGCGAGGAGAGACTCATCGACCTTGGGCTGGAAGCTATGCTGAGATTGGCCCTGGACGAAAAATAACCTTGCCAAATTCCGCATAAATATTACAATACCTCAAAGGGCTCTGTTCTAGCCGACACACCCGCGACATTAGGTATTGGTATCCTATTTGTCCAGTCAGGGCGCGACTAGATAGGCAGGCGTCAATCGTCCCCAGGAAGAGGGTGATCCGAGTGCCTCTTTAGCTGTTTATCAGTGTCGATGGATTTATATGCAAGTTCATACAAGGAGGTGTTCGGATTTGGTACAAGGACGGGTGGGTTCTTTGGTCTTGCTGCTCACTCTCACAAGCATCCTCTTCTTCGCTATGGAGGCGTTCAAGAGAACGGGTAACTTGCGCATCAGGCGTATCCCTGGCCTGGACGCCATCGATGAGATGGTCGGCCGGGTGACCGAAATGGGACGTCCGCTGGCTTTTGTCTTGGGAGGCACCGACCTGGAGGCCCAGGGGTTCGCCAGCATGCGGATCCTGAGCCATGTAGCGGGCGAAACGGCCAAATATGACGCCAAGATGTTCGTGGTCGCTCCGCTCCCAGAGATGGAGCCGATGTGCCAGGAAATCATGAAATCGGCGTACCTGAAAGCCGGAAAAGGTGATTCCTACAACCCTACCGACGTCATGTACATGCCGGGCGACGCCTCCAAGGCAGGGGTGCTTGGCCTCTATCAGAGGGAGCACGTCGCGGGAGCGATGCTGTTCGGCAACTACTACTACGAATCAATGCTCTTCGCAGAGGCCGCGAACCTCGCGGGGGCATCCCAGATAGGCGGCACCGCCAACTACCACCAGCTGCCGTTCTTCGTGGCCAGCTGCGACTACACGCTCATCGCCGAGGAGATCTTCGCCGCCGGCACCTACCTCTCGAAGGAGCCCAGCGAGGTTGGAGGGCTCACCGCGCAGGAGGCGGGCAAAGCGCTTGCGGTGGTAACCATCGTAGTCGGATCGGTGTTCGCCACTTTTGGCAGCAACATGTTCGTCAATCTTCTCAAAAAGTGAGGTGACTGGTCATGAAGCGGGAAGGACCCCGGTTGGTCGCGCTTGTCACCGGACTCATCGTGCTGGGAGGGTATTTCCTGAAGGCGGAGTCGGTCAAGGCGATGTCCTCTGAGATCATCAGATGGCGTATCATAGTCGCCGCTTTCGCGCTTGCCTTGGGCGGCTTCAACATGCTGCGCCTGCACGGACGCTCCATCGCTCAAAAGCGGAAGAACTGGCCCTACAGCATCATCTTCGTGATAGCGTTCTTAACTTACTTCATCCTCGGCGTGGCCACGTCGCCGACATCCCCGTCCTACAAATACGTCTGGCAGAACATCTACCAGCCCGCGGCTAGCACCATGTACTCGTTCACCCTTTTCTACATGACTAGCGCCTGCTGGAGAGCGTTTAGGATACGGAACTGGCAGGCCGGTGTGCTCATGGTCACCGGCGCGGTAGTCCTACTGGGTCAGGTCGGGCTTGGTGCCGCGGTCTCTCCCGCGATTCCAAAGTTCGCAGCGTGGATCATAGGGACCCCCAATGCGGCCGCGATCCGCGCGATCACCATCGGAGGTTCACTTGGCATGGTCGTGATGAGCATCCGGGTCATTTTGGGGCTTGAGAAGACCTACATGACGGGAGGGAAGGACTAATGCAGCAAAAACAGACGCGAGCCATATGGATTGCCATGGTGTTCGTGGTGCTCCTTCCTCTCATTTTTCCCCTCAAACTGCCTCTGGGCCCCAGTCCTGAGGGGCAGGCGGCGTACGACTTCATCGACGCTCTGCCCTCGGGCAGCGTCACCATCATGGTGCTGGAGGTAGCCCCGTCAAACGAGGGGGAGCTTTGGCCGATGGCTCTGGCCATAGCCAGGCACCACATGATGAAGGGACACCGCATCCTCCTCGCGACGTTCGTGCCTGACGGCGTAATGTACGCCGAGAAGATCCGGACCATGGCCGAGACGGACTTCGGCTACAAGTACGGGATCGACCTGGTCATTCTCCCGTATCGCGCCGGCGGCGAGATGGCGCTGGTCGCCATGGCTGACGACATCCAGAAGGCCTACACGCAGGACCAGTACAAGACGCCGCTCGCGGGGTTCCCGCTCTGGGATTCGGTCACCAAGATCGAGGACGTGGCTCTGGTCTCAACCTACACGTCGGGCGACGACCACCTGTGGCTGGCGAGGCACGTCTGGGGCAAGCATCAGGTCCCCTCGCTTTCGGGGAACATTGCGCTGTCGACCCCCGAAGCCATCGTCTACTACAAGAACGGTCAGCTCATCGGCCTCATCTCGGGCGTTAAGGGCGCGGCGTACTACGAGCAGAAGATCAATAAACCCGGCCTGGCCACTCAGTCGATGGACGCCCAGTCGCTAGGCCACGTGTACCTCCTGCTCCTCATGGTGGGCGGCAACCTCGTGTTCTGGAACCAAAAGCGTAAGTCGGGAGGTGGACGCTAATGTCAACCGATCTCAAGATCTGGCTCGGCGCACTCATGTCGCTGGGCATGTATAGCTACCTGTACAAGGAGAACCCGGTGTTTCGCGTGTGCGAGCACGTGTACCTGGGGCTGTCGCTCGCCCACCTCGCGGTCATGGGTTGGACCAACATCCGCGACCTGGGGGTCAAACCCCTCCTTGAGGGAAAGGCGGTCCTCGCGGTCCCGATGGTCCTTGGGCTCCTGCTCTTCTCCCGGTACTTGCCGAAGGTCAGCTGGCTCAGCAGGTACTCGCTGGCCTACCTGGTCGGCGTGGCGTCGGCGGTTACCATCACCGGGGTGATCGATGCGGGGATCATCTCGCAGGTGAGGGGCGCCATAGCGCCGGTCAAGGACTTCGATTCGGCTCTCTCGCTGGTCGCCAACGTGGCTGCAATCAGCGTGTTCTTCTTCATAATCGGCGCCAACGGCAAAGCCGGCAAGGGCACCGCGTTTCAGCGCCTCGTCAAGCAAAGCGGCGTCGCGGGACGCTTCGTCCTCATGGTCTCGTTCGGGGCGGTCTTCGGTACCACCATCATGGCCCGGCTCGGCTTGTTCATCCCGCGGGTGAAGTTTTTGTTCGGCGACTGGATCCATCTGATCCCGCCTGTGAGATAACCTGGGCTTTCCAAATCAAAGGCACGAGAAGGAGAGAGATACGGAGTGACCGGTAAAGCGGAAACCGCATTTTCGTACATCGACGAGAAGCGAGGCCTTATCGCCAGACTGTCCGACGAGATCTGGGCTCTGGCTGAGGTCGGGCTACACGAGGACAAATCGGCGCTCGCTCTGGCGCAGGCCCTGAAGGATGAAGGGTTCGCTATCGACCTGGGTGTCGGCGACATGCCCACCGCGCTGGTAGCCACGTGGGGGAAGGGCAGCCCGGTGATCGGGTTCCTGGGCGAGTACGATGCCCTGCCTGGGGTATCCCAGAAGGCCTGTCCCACCCGGGAGGAATTGGTAATCGGCGGCGCCGGACACGGATGTGGTCACAACCTGCTCGGCGCCGGCGCCTTTGGGGCGGTCATTGGGCTTAAGCAGGAGATGCTGGCGAAAAGCCTCCCGGGCACCATCAAGTTCTTCGGCTGCCCGGCTGAGGAGAACTTCGGCGGAAAGGCCTTCATGGCCAGAGCAGGCTTGTTCGCGGACTGCGACGCCTGCCTCACTTGGCACCCGGGCCAGGTCAACCAGGTAAGGGGGTCCACCTCGCTGGCCGTTAGTTCTATGAACATCACCTTCCACGGGCGGACCGCGCACGCTTCCGGCGACCCCTACAACGGCAGAAGCGCCCTGGACGCCATCATGCTGACCGGCATGGGCGTCGAGTTCCTGCGGGAGCACATGTCGGCCAAGGCCAGGATCCACTACGTCATCACAAACGGCGGAAGCCAGCCCAACGTGGTGCCGGCCAAGGCGACCGCCTGGTTCTACGTCAGGTCGCCCCAGCACGATGAGGTGGAAGTCCTCTACCAAAGGGTGCTGAACTGCGCTTACGGCGCCGCCCAGATGACCGACACCAAGTGCGAAGTCGAGCTCCTGGACGCCATCTACAACGTTATCCCCAACAGGGTTCTTGAGGACCTCCTGGAGGAGTCCATGAAGCAGGTCGGGCCTCCGGTATTCGGGGCGTCTGACAAGGAGTTCGCCGCCAAGATAGCCGCGGGCTTCGAGCCGGGGCAGAAGGAGGCGCTGTTCAGGAGTTCCGGACTCCCCGAGTCAATCAAGAGCCAGACTTTGAACGACACTTTGGTGTCCAGGCCCCAAACGCCGGACGAACCCAAGGGGTCGACCGATGTGGGCGACGTCAGCTGGTGTTGCCCAACGGCGCAGTTTGGGACCGCCTGCATGGCTCTTGGGACACCAGGACATTCCTGGCAGTTCACCGCTCAATCGGGCATGGGGATTGGGCACGCTGGCATGATCGCGGCAGCAAAGATCCTATCTGACGCGGGATTGCGTCTTCTGACCGGTCCTGAGACCATCGCCAAAGCGAAAGCCGAGTTTGCGGCCGCAACAGGCGGGAAGGCCTACAAGTGCGCGATGCCTCCTGAGCACATGCCGCCCTTTCACCAGCTCGGTCAGAAATAAGAACGTAGGCTGAACAATCGGAAGTCGGATGTCTCTCACAACAGCTTCGCTGTTGCTTGCGACGCTGCTAGAAGCGCCGCTAACGCTCTGCTTCAGCATAGGAGGGTCAAGCATGAAGATCGTATTAGCGTATTCGGGTGGGCTTGATACATCGGTGCTGGTCAAATACCTGCACGACAAGTATCAGGCGGACATCATCGCCGTCACCGCCGATATCGGCGAAGGCAAGGACCTAGAAGAGGTACGACAGAGGGCCCTGAACGTTGGGGCGGTCGCCGCCTACACCCTTGACCTGCGCGACGAGTTCGCCCAGGAGTACGTGCTTCCCGCCATCAAGGCAAACGGCCTATATGAAGGCGTTTATCCGCTTGTCTCAGCTCTGTCGAGGCCGCTCATCGTCAAGAAGCTGGTTGAGACAGCCGAAAAGGAATCGGCCGACGCCGTCGCTCATGGGTGCACCGGCAAGGGCAACGACCAGGTGCGGTTCGATGTGGGGATCGCCGCTCTGGCTCCTCACATCAAGACGCTGGCTCCCGTGAGGGACTGGGGCATGACGAGGGCGCAGGAGATAGACTACGCCGCGGAGCACGGGATCCCCGTCCCTGTAAAGAAGGGTACCGCGTACAGTATCGACGAGAACCTGTGGGGCATAAGCATCGAGAGCGGCCCCTTGGAGGATGCTTGGCAGGAACCGCCCGAGGACGCGTACCGCTGGACGACTTCGCCCGAAAAGGCGCCGGACCAGCCCGAGTACGTGGTCATCGATTGGGAAAAAGGACGTCCGGTCGCGGTTAACGGCGAGTCGCCCGCGCTTGCCGATCTTATCGAGATGCTGAACGAGATCGCGGGGCGGCACGGCGTCGGCAGGATCGACCATATCGAGAACAGGTTGGTGGGCATCAAATCCAGGGAAGTCTACGAGTGCCCCGGGGCCACTGTGCTCCTTCGGGCACATAAAGCCCTTGAGGACCTTGTGCTGCCGCGCGAGCTGTCGAGCTTCAAGTCCATCGTGGACGCCAAATGGGCCGAGGTTGTTTACACGGGACTGTGGTTCTCGCCGCTGAAAGGCGCCCTGGACGCCTTCATCGAAAGCACCCAAGAGAGGATTACCGGGACCACAAAGGTGAAACTCTTCAAGGGCCACGCCGCGGTGGCGGGCATGAAGTCGCCGTACTCGATGTACGACCTCTCGCTCGCGACCTACGAAACAGGAGACCTGTTCTCCCACTCGTCGGCTGCGGGCTTCATCGACCTCTACGGCCTGCCTACCAGGGTGTGGAGTAGAGGAGAAAAGAGGGACAAGTGAAATGCGTCAGTGGGGCGGGCGGTTCGCGCAATCTCCTTCCGAGATGATGCTGTCTTTCTCCGAATCCTTGAGCTATGACAAGCGGCTGTTTTCGTACGACATAGCCGGGAGCATGGCGCATGTGAAGATGCTGGAAAGACAAGGGATTTTGTCCGGGGAGGAGGCAGGGACGCTGCTTGCGGGCCTCAAAAGTGTCAGGTCCGATTTCGAGCGCGGAGAGATCCCGCAAGAAAAGGAGCTCGAGGACATCCACACGGCCGTGGAGTCTTCCCTGCGCGCGAAGGTGGGGGACCTTGCCGGAAAGGTACACACCGCCCGCTCTCGAAACGATCAGGTGGCGCTCGACATGCACCTATGGTGCGCTGACGCAGCGCGGGAGCTGCGGGAGGCAGTGAGGAGTCTGCAGCGGGCATTCCTAGACCAGGCCGTCGCCAACAAGACCCTGGTCATGCCCGGCTACACTCACCTTCAGAGGGCTCAGCCAGTGCTTTTGGCTCATCACCTCCTCGCCTACTTCTTCATGCTGGACAGGGACGCCGCCAGGTTCGCGGGAGTCGTATCTTCGGCCGCCGTCAGCCCGCTTGGGGCCGCCGCGCTGGCGGGGAGCACGTTCCCGCTGGACCCGGCCTCGACGGCGCGGGACCTGGGACTTCCGGCAATCTACGACAACAGCATGGACGCGGTGTCGGACAGGGATTTTCTCCTGGAGCTTTGTTTCGCCTGCGCAGCGGCCATGGCGCACCTCAGCCGGCTGTCCGAGGAGGTGGTCCTTTGGACCACTCCCGAGTTCGGCTACGCCCGGCTGCCTGATGCGGTGACCACGGGGTCCAGCATCATGCCCCAGAAGAAGAACGCCGACTGCGCGGAGCTTATCCGCGGCAGGTCCGGGAGAGTCTTTGGAAGGCTCATGGGGCTCCTCACGACGGTAAAAGGCCTGCCCATGGCGTACTGCAGGGACCTGCAGGAGGACAAGGAGACGGTCTTCGAGTCCTTCGACGTGACCCTCGCCTGCCTGGGCATGGCCTCCCAGATGGTGTCGGGGCTGGAATGGAGGGCCGAGAGGCTCTCGGAGGCGGCCAGCGACTGGCCGCTCATGGCCACTGACGTCGCCGATTTCCTGGCCCGCAGCGGCCTGCCCTTCCGCGACGCTCACAAGGTGGTGGGCGGCTTGGTCAGGTACTGCGGGGAGACGGGCAAATCGCCCACGGAACTAAGCGCCGGGGAACTATCTCAGTTGTCGCCCCTGTTGACTCCCGAGGTGTGCGCCGAGATGTTCGACGCCAAGCATTCAGTGGGTCTACGGAACCACCCCATGGCGACCGGGCCGGCGTCGGTTGAAGCCCAGGTTAAGAAGGCGGCCGAAGTACTGGACCGCGGCTAGCGCATGCCCGGCAGGATACTTTGCGATGCTCGAAGAACCACTGCTTTGGGGTGGTTTGTCTGAGCCTGCGGTTCATCCTCGGCCCCGCCGGGTCGGGCAAGACAAAATACATAGTTGATCGCCTGGTCGAGGAGATTCTCGCGACCGGCGCCGCAACCGGCGCGCGGCCCGCAACCATCTTATTGGTCCCGGACCAATCCACTTTTCAGATGGAGCGCCTAATACTCGCAGACCCGCGTGTAGACGGCTTCATGCACCTCCACGTGCTGAGTTTCAGGCGGCTCTGCATGCGCGTCCTTGAGGAGACCGGCGGCCTCTCGCTGCCCTTCATAACCGGCGTAGGCAGAAGCATGGCCATCCAGGCAATCCTTTGGGAGCGTCGCGATGAACTCAGCGTGTTCGCCCCAATGGTGAACTACCCCGGCTTTCGTGAGACCCTGGGCAGGACGCTATCCGAGCTGTCGGCCTACGACGTCGCCCCTTCGACCATAGGCGGCCTGGGGCCGGGCGAGGCCATGCCCTTCCTTGATCAGAAAATCCACGACCTGTCGTTGGTCTTTGACCAATACCGGGAGTTCCTAAAGGGCCGTTTCCTCGACCCCGACGACTACCTGGAACTTGCTTCCCAACGGATGTCCGCGTCGCCCCTTTTGAGGGGGGCAACTGTATGGATAGACGGGTTCTCGGGTTTCACTCCGAAAGAATACAAAGCGATTTCCGCCATCTTGAGAACCGGGTCCCAGGTAAACATGGCTTTGTGTGTGGACAGGGAAGAGATCCGGCGTAAGCCCAATCCCGCCAGTTTGTTTCACCCCACCCGCGAAACCTACGACAAGGTGAACGCGGTGGCGTGGGATGCGGGAGTAACCGTGGAGAGCGCGCTGTACCTGGAGGGGATTGACGGTGGCCCGGAGCTCCCGCGGTTCATGGACGCGCCCGGTCTGGCCGCGTTGGAGCGCGCAGTGAGGTCGGACGGCCTTGAACCCCAGGCGGAAGCATCGCCGGGGCTAGCGGTCGATGGCGGTTCGGTCCGCCTCATCTCAGCCACAAATCCCCTGGCTGAACTGGAGTTTGTGGCCCGGGAGATCCTCCGCCTGGTGAGAGACCGCGGCATGCGCTTCCGGGACGTGACGGTCGAGGCGCGGGACCTCACCGAGTACGCGGGGATGCTCCCGCTGGTGTTCGGCGACCACAGGATCCCTTTCTTCTTGGACCGCAAGAGGTCGCTCTCCCACCACCCCCTTTCCGAACTTATCCGTGCTGCTCTGGATGTGGTGCTGACCGGGTGGAGTTTCGACGCCGTAATGAGGTACCTGAAGACCGACCTCGTGGGAGTGGAGCGATCCGAAATCGACGTTCTGGAGAACTACGTGCTCTCCCACGGGATCGTCGGGGAGAAGTGGATAGCAAGCGAACCGTGGGGATACGCGCGCAAGTACATGGCGAGAGAGGACCAGGCCGCCGAGCGTGAGGAAGGATCTCGCGTTGCCGACGGCATCCGCCGGAAGGCAGCGCAGGCTCTGGGCAAGTTCTACCTTCGCCTGAAGACGGCAAAGTCCGGCGCCGTAACCGCCACCGGCATATCCCAGGCTGTCTGCGACCTGCTCTTGGACCTCGACGTCCCCGGCCAGCTAGCCAAGTGGCAGAGTCTTGCCGAGCAGGCGAAGGATCTCTCCGGCGCCGTAGACCACGGCGGACTCTGGGACAAGGCAATGGAGATCCTGGGCCAAGTCGGCGAGATCCTGAAAGACCAGCCCCACGACCTCAAGGCGTACGCCCTGCTGCTCTCGGCGGGGCTTGAGGACATACGCATGGGTGCGATCCCCCCGTCTTTGGACCAGGTGATCGTCGGGAGCCTGGACCGCTCAAGGCAGCCGGACTGCAAAGCCACCTTCCTCATCGGCGCCCTGCTGGGGGTCTTCCCCAAGAGGCAGACCGAGGACAGCATTTTCACCGACGCCGAGCGCGAGTTCCTTAGTGAGAACGGGGTAGACCTGGAGCCTGCGTCGATCCAGCGCCAGTTCCACGAGAAGTACCTGGTGTACATCGCGCTGACTCGCCCGAGTAACGTCCTTTACGTCTCGTACCCGCTTGGGGACCAGGAGGGCAAGGCGCTGACTCCCTCCCACGTGGTGAACCTTGTGAAGCATGCGCTGCCCGGCGTCGCGGAGGAGCTCGTCTCGGTCGACCCTCCCGGGACCATGCCCCACGACCTGGACTACGTGCTCCCCGCCCGCACAAGCGGAATCGCGCTGCGGCGGCTCTCGCTATTGCGAAAGGGTACCCAGCCGGGCGATGCCTGGACCGAGGCGTTCCGGTGGATGCTTGGCCCCGAGCAGCTTCCCAGGTACCGGGGACTCTTGGGCTCGTTGAGCCACACAAACAAGGTGGCCGCGCTTGCCCCCGGTCTTGTCCGCGGCCTCTACGGGCAGACCCTGCACACCAGCGTGTCCCGCTTGGAGACCTTCGCCGCGTGCCCCTTTCAGCACTTCGCCCGCGACGGCCTCTCGCTCCACGAGCGCGAGGTCTACCGGTTGGAGCCCGCCGACGCCGGAGTCTTCCTGCACGCGGCCCTGAGAGCCTATGTGGATGAGGTGGGCCGCTCCGGGCTGGATTGGGCTTCTCTAACCGATGATTGGGCTCTGGGTGTAATCGATAGGGTGGTCGAGAGGCTGACCCCGGAACTATCGGGCGAGCTGTTCGTGAGCTCAGCCCGCTATAAGTACATCGCGGCCGCGCTGCGCAGGATCTTGCGGAGGGCGGGCGGCATGCTCCTGTCGCATTTGAAGCGCGGACAGTTCCGCCCGGTGGCGGCTGAGGTGCTGTTCGGCTTCGCGGGCGGCCCCAAGCCCTACAGGATCGACCTCCCCGGTAAAGACGAGGTCCTGCTCCGAGGGCAGATCGATAGGATCGACGCGGCCGTTTCCGAGGGCGGGTTGTACGTTCGGGTGGTGGACTACAAGTCCAGCCCCAGGTCCTTGGATTTCGTGGACGTGTACAACGGGCTGGCCCTCCAGCTGCTGGTCTACCTGCTGGTCGTGATGCAGTCGTGGAAAGAGATCGCGAAGGCGGCGCCTCCCGCGCTCTTGAGACTCTTGGGCGGGGCTGAACCCCAGCCAGCTGGGGCTCTTTACTTCTCGGTCATCGACCCCATTGTCTCTGCCTCAGGCCCGCTCCTTGTTGAAGACGCCGAGAAGCAGATGGCGAAGCGATTTCGGATGTCAGGCCTGGTGATGCGCGATCCCGCCGTGGCCCGATTGATGGACGCCGACAGCCAGTCCTCCTCCGACATCATCCCGGTTCAGTTCCTCTCGGGCGGGGGTCTTGCCGCCCGTTCTTCCGCGGCGACGAGAGACGACTTCCTTGCCCTCCTGGACTTCGTCCGGGACAAGGTCCGCGACATGTCGTCCGAGATCTTCAAAGGGTGCGCCGACATCGCCCCGTTTAGAAAGGGCGCGGCCAGGGCGTGCCAGTACTGTCCGTATGGCCCCCTATGCTGCTTCGACGTCCTTGTAGAGGGCAACTCGTACCGCGTCGTGCGCCCGGCGCCGCAGGACGCGTTGTGGGAAGAAGTCCGCAAGCACCGCACAGGGGGGACTGACCGTGGCTGATTCCAGGTGGACCCCCGAACAGGAGCAGGCCATAGCCCTTAGGGGCTGCAACATCCTGGTCTCGGCCGCAGCCGGGGCGGGCAAGACTTCGGTCCTGGTCGAGCGGGTGGTCAGGCACATCCTCGACCCCGACGAGCCCCTGGATCTTGAACGCATGCTTGCCGTGACCTTCACCGAGAAGGCTGCGGCGGAGATGAAGCAGAGGATAAGGGCTTCCTTGGAGGAGGCCTTTGCCAGGGCTCCCGGCGACCAGAGGATCGGGAGGCAGCTCTCGCTCCTGGATCGCTCCCAGATCTCCACCATCCACGCTTTTTGCCTTCACGTGGTCAGAAGGTACTTCTACAAGGCCAAATTGGACCCGTCGTTCCGTGTGCTCGACCAAAACGAGGCTGAACTCCTGCGCATCGACGCGCTGTCCGATCTTTTCGAGGCGTTGTACCAGGACGAAGGGGAGACCGGCGCGGCCTTTCGGGACCTGGTCGACCGGTACGGCGGCGCGGGCATCGACGAGGCGCTGCAGGCCATGATCTTGCGGCTGCACGATTTTGCCCGGACGCAGGCGTCAATGGACGGATGGCTGGATGACGCCGTCCCGGCCGTGGCCGGTTCGCCTGACGAGGTCTGGAGTTCACCTTGGATGAAGGTCCTCCTGGCTCGGGCGGCCGGAGACCTCGGGCGGGCGCTTTCATACGCCACACAGGCCCTCGCTGTCTGCGGGGAGCCCTACGGTCCTGACGGGTACGGGACCGCGATCTCCGACGACGTCTCCTTCTACCGGGATATGGCCGCGGCGCTGGCCAGGCCGGACGCCGGACAATCCGATATCAAATCCGCCGTAGAGGCCATCTTGTCGTTCAAGTTCACGCGACTGGGGCGGGCGGCCAAAGACTGCGATCCCGCCAAGAAGGACTTGGCCAAGGAACTGCGGGACGCGGGGAAGGACTTGTTTGGCAAGGTGTCCGGATATGCGTTTGTGAGGCCCGCGGCGGACCTCGCGAGGGAGATAGAGGAAACCCGTCCCCTGGTCGAAAGCCTCACGCGGATCGCTAGGGATCTGGACCGTTCCTACACAGAGAAGAAACTGGACCGCGGCGGCGTCGACTTTGGGGATTTGGAGCGGTACTGCCTTAGCATCCTGGAGCGTGACGACTGCCGCGTGGCTAGCGAGATGCGCAAGGAGTTCGACTGCGTCCTCATAGATGAGTACCAGGATACCAACCCGCTGCAGGAGAGGATCCTGTCCTTGGTGGCGTCGCAGGAGCCTTGCGGCAACCGTTTCATGGTCGGAGACCTGAAGCAGAGCATCTACCGGTTCCGGCTTGCGGAGCCGCGGATCTTCCTCGAGAAGTTCAGATTGTACGTGAAGCGGGATGAGGGCGTCCGCATCGACCTCTCCCACAACTTCCGCAGCAGGGAGGAAGTCATATCGGCGGTCAACCACCTGTTTAAGTTCTTCATGAAGCGCGAGGTCGCCGAGATCGAATACAGCGACGGCCACGAGCTCAGGAAGGGCGCCTCCTACCCCGAACCCGGCGGCGACGATTTCCGCGCCGAACTCCACCTGGTGGAGAGGGAGGACCTAGCGCCGCAGGATACCGGCGAGGAGGGGCAGGAGCCCTCCGGCTCGGCCGAGTCATTGGAGGAATTCGAAGCGCTCGAGAAAGAAGCGCTGGTCGTCGCGGCCAGGATCAAGTCCCTGGTCGACCCCGCCGAGCCCCTCATGCTGTGGGACGCAAGGACGAAGGCGCAGCGCCCCTGCTCCTTCAGGGACGTCGCCATCCTTATGAGGTCCACCAAAGATCGCGCAAACGCAGTCCTGGAGGTCCTGGGGCGGTGCGACATCCCGGCTTACGCCGACACCGGCACCGGCTACTTCCAGGCTCGCGAAGTCGAGGTAGCGCTATCGCTCCTAAGGATCATCGACAACCCCAGGCAGGACATCCCCCTGGCCGCGGTGCTGCGGTCGCCCATCGTGGGGCTGACCCCCTCGGACCTGGCGGTCGTGAGGTCCGCCTTCAAGAAGGGCGAGTTCTACGACGCGGTCAGGTATTTTGCGGCAGGCCAATTTGGCCCCGCCGTGACGCGCGGTGCCACGGAAGCGGTCGAGCGCGCCCGCATCTCCGCTACCCTCGCAAGGTTCCTGGAAGACCTGGACGGCTGGCGGACAATGGCGCGACGGCGTCCCCTCGCCGAAGTCTTGTGGAGTATCTTGCGCGCCACCTCTTACCACGACTACGTGGGAGGGCTGCCCGGCGGCGCCCAACGCCAAGCCAACTTGCGGGCCTTGTGCGATAGAGCCAGGGAGTTTGACTCCTTCGGACGTCACGGCCTATTCCGGTTCCTGCGGTTCATCGAGAAGATTCAGGATACCAAGGGCGACCTCGGCACCGCCCGCGCGCTGGGCGAGCACGAAGACGTGGTCCGCGTGATGTCCATCCACAAGGCCAAGGGCCTGGAGTTCCCGGTAGTCTTCGCCATTGACCTTGGCAAGCAGTTCAACATGGACGATGTGAGACACGACCTGCTGTTCCACCGCGATCTAGGCATCGGCCTCATGTACTGCGATCTCCCGCACCGCGTCAAGTACCCTACCGGCTTGCACCAGGCCGTCTCTGTCAGGATCAAAGAGGAGAACCTCGCCGAGGAAATGCGGGTGCTGTACGTGGCCCTGACCAGGGCCAAAGAGAAGCTGATCATGATTGGCTCGGCCAGGGACCTCCCCGGGCGCTTCGACAGGTGGGGACGGATCGACCCTGCGTCAGCGACCACCTGCCTGGACTGGATTTGCCCCGCTCTCATGAAGCCCGGTGACCACGCTGCCGGCCTTCCCATCGGCCTCCGGGTGTGGGGCACCCCCGACGGGGACCCGGTCCCGGTTCCCGGGCAGCGGGCGTTGGGAGGGCAGGACCTCACCTGGCGTGAGGTAAGGGAGTTGAGAGTCCCAGCAACGTTGAATCCCGGCGTCTACAACGAAGTCGTCCGCAGGTTGACCTGGAAGTATCCATATGGCGCCTCCACGACCACCTTCGCGAAGATGAGTGTGGGCGAAATGCGGCGCAGGCTGGAAGGGGAAGAAGAGGACTCGTGGAGGACCGACGCGGCTCGCGAGGCGCAGTTCGCTCTGCCGCAGGCTCCACCGGCGCCGGGCGCCGGCGTGACGCAATCCACGGCCCAGCCGGCGGACACTCCCGACGCCCCACCTATGCCGCCGCCGCTCGCCGGCGCCGCAAGAGGCATCGCGGTGCACTCGCTTCTCTCCAGGATGCGGCTGGAAAAGGCGGGCAGCCTGGACGGCGTGAGGGAAGAAGCCGAGCGGCTTTTGGCGCTCGGGCTGATCGAGTCTCCAGGACTGGACGAGCGGGACATCCGCCGCGTGGCGGACTTCTTTGTCACGCCCGCGGGACAGGCACTCCTGGTTCCAACGGCCAACGTGTTGCGCGAGGTCCCGTTCACCATGAAAGTGCCGGCAGGCATGTTTGTGGAGCACAGCGACCTCAAGTCGAGCGCCACTGCTGACCCCGGCGATACCGTCGTCGTGCAGGGAGTCATCGACGTGCTGGTAGACGAAGGCGACGGCCTTGTCATCCTGGACTACAAGACAGACGACCTGCCCGAATCGGCGCTGGGGGCCAGGTACGCTTCCTACATGCCGCAGATAGCGCTGTACGCCCTGGCTGCCGAGAAAATCCTTAAGAAGCCCGTTAAGCGGGCGTCGATCGTGTTCCTCTCCCGCGGTCGGGCGTTTGACGCACAGTGGAGACAGTACTTGCAGGCGACCGGTTTACTGTAACCCTTGTGACCTGGTCAGCGTCAAGGACATACCGTTGTCGAGGCTTATGTAAAGGCATGTCCCTTCCTGCGGCCCGTCCGGTTGGATGTGAGCGATCTGGTCCTCATCCAGGGCAAGCCGGGTGCCGTTTGGACCGGCGAGAACAAAACTGGAGAAGGGCATGTCGGCGGGTGTGGGCGACGGCGGCGAGACCTGGGCCACTACGAAACTGGCTTGGATGCCGCTTCCGGCATCCAGGTTCAGCCACGCCGGGCCTTTTTGCACAAATGACGCGATGGTCTGGTATCTGGGACCCACCTTGACCGCCTCCCGCGAAATTAGCATATCCAGAATTGCGGCAGGGACGGCGGACTTTCGATAAAGGGGAGTGAAGCCGTGCAGACACACCAACTGGAACGCAAACTCAAGGCCCTCAAACCGGGTGGCATAGATGGACACCCTGGAACTCAAGGTCGAAGAGGCCCAGAAACGGAACCTTGGCTACCTGGTCTTCCTTGAGATGCTGCTTGAGGACGAAAACAACCGCCGCTCACAAGAGGTTCTCTCGGGAAGATTGCGCAGGGCGCGTTTCGAGGAGAGCAAGACCCTCTCCGATTTCGACTTCACCTACAACCCCGAGATCCCGGCTTCACTCATCCGCGACCTAGGAAAGCGCTTCAAAAGTGGCGTTGTTGAGGGGATTTCGGGCGTTTTTAAA
>JBBDIP010000039.1:0-22311 GCA_040880305.1 Bacillota bacterium | reverse complement strand
GGCGAACAGGAACAGGTACAGGAGGTTTTCTGACAGGGCCAAGCCGTTCATGGCTCCAATCACTACCAACATCAAAGCATAGTACCTGGGCTTGCCGTGCTCATGTTCCATGTAGGAGCGCGAATACACGAGTATGAGGGCTCCAAGCACCGTCGCTACCAGGACCACGAAGACGCTCAGGCCATCACTGACCAAGGCGAAATCATGGGGCCAGGACCAGCGCGATATGGCCGATCCGCCTCCACCGGTACCTGCCACAAGCAGGACGGCAAGGGCAGTGTCCACTATCCCGGTCGCCAAAGCCACGTTAGCCACCATCTTCTCCCTGGACTCCCCCAGGGCGGCCACGACGAGGGCTCCCACGAACGGCACCGCTACAACCCACAGCGTCAACGACGCTAGCGA
This sequence comes from Bacillota bacterium, assembly GCA_040880305.1. Lineage (GTDB taxonomy): Bacteria > Bacillota > Sulfobacillia > Fermentithermobacillales > Fermentithermobacillaceae > JBBDIP01. Next base: position 21,906 of record JBBDIP010000039.1, on the reverse strand, counting down.
GCCCATGATGAGCGACGCACCTTCCCCTGTTCAAGCGTAGAGCCGCCGCAAGGCGGCTCTTGAACCTTCCTGATCATACTGTGTTCATACTATCACCGGCCCCTACGCCTTTCAACCGCCGGCCTGGCGTAGTCACCGCACGAAAGCCCTGCTCAGCAGTCATCTGGAGCGGCGTGATTCTGAACGCGGTCGCCCTAAAGAACGACCGGAGAGTTGGGGTTCGCCCCCGGTGACTCTCCGGCCGTCCATATAAGGTTCGGGGTTAGACGCTGAAAACCCACACTTCCGGGCGCTCCGGAAGCGCCCACCTATCGATGGATACTTCCTTGCCCACGTTCCTCACACGCTCTTGAGTCGCAAGGAAATCCTCGGGCCCGGCTATGGGCCAGGACGCAAGGTACTGCGTCTTGAAGTGCATCGGGACGATGACCCGAGGAGACAGCGACTCGACTACCCTGGCCGCGGTCTTTCCGTCAATTGTGTAGAAGCCGCCGACGGGAACCAGCAAGAGGTCACAACCGCCGATCTCCTTCACTTGCTCTGGCGACAGCTCGTGTCCGAGGTCGCCCAGGTGCACCACCTTCAGCCCGGCGAAGTCCAGAACGAAGATAGCGTTCTTACCCCGCTTTTCCCCGAAGCGATCATCGTGGAACGACGCTACCGTACGGAAACCTACGTCCCCAACAGTCTCCTGGACCGCGCGCACTTCATTTTGGACCTTATCCAGGCCCCTTATGACCTTTGGCGACCCCATGACGCCCTTCTCGCCGTTGTGGTCGCTGTGCTCGTGCGACATCGTCACCACGTCGCACTCCAAAGAGATGGGCGGATAGGGCACACCGGGGTCGAACGGGTCAGTCAGCACCCGCACGCCTCCCGGCGACGTAAGGTAGAAACAAGCGTGCCCCAGCCACTTCATGAGAAGACCCCCTTACTCCTGAGATCCCTCTCCGGCCGGCACGTCTGACGCCACGTCCACGGCCGGCCCCTCCTCGGGCGTTTCCTCGATGTCCACCTCGTTGTACCTGCTCATGCCCGTGCCTGCAGGAATGAGCTTGCCGATTATGACGTTCTCCTTAAGACCCATGAGGTGGTCGACCCTGCCCTTGACGGCAGCCTCGGTCAACACCCTGGTGGTCTCCTGGAAGGAGGCCGCCGACAGGAACGACTCGGTTGACAATGACGCCTTGGTGATGCCAAGGATTACGGGCTTTCCGGTCGCAGGCTCGCCGCCTTTCTCGAAGACCGCGGCGTTTGAGTCGGCGAACACGTGAATATCAACTACGCCGCCGGGCAGGAGCTCGGTGTCGCCGGGCTCGTCGACCTTGATCTTGCGAATCATCTGGCGGCAGATGTTCTCAATGTGCTTGTCGGCGATGTCGATGCCCTGCAGGCGGTACACTCTCTGAACTTCAGCCAGGAGGTACTCCTCGACCGCGCGGACGCCCTTGACCCGCAGGAGGTCGTGGGGATTGATGGACCCCTCAGTCAGCGGGTCACCGGGCTCAACCGTCTGACCGCTCGAGACCTTGACCAGCGCTCCGAAGGGAACCACCGTCACGCTCTCGTCGCCCTCCGGCGAAGTTATCTTGACCTCTCGCTTGCGGTCGGCCTCCACCACTTCGACCACCCCGCCGATCTCGGCGATGGCGGCCTGACCCTTGGGTTTGCGGGCCTCGAACAGCTCCTCGACCCTAGGCAGACCCTGGGTGATGTCCTCGCCGGCGATGCCGCCGAGGTGGAAGGTACGCAGCGTAAGCTGGGTGCCAGGCTCTCCGATGGACTGGGCGGCGACGATACCCACGGCCTCGCCTACTTCCACAAGATTGCCGGTCGCAAGGTTGCGGCCGTAGCACTTCACGCAAACGCCGTGCCTGATCTCGCAGGTCAGGACGGAGCGCACTTCGACTTCCTTCACGCCAGAGGCGACTATGGCGGTGGCCATTTCCTCATCGATCTCGGCCTGCGCCGGACACACGACCTCCCCCGTCTCGGGGTGGATTACGTCCTTGGCGGCAAAGCGGGCCAGGATAGGGTCGTAAAGGCGCTCGATGAGCTCGCCGTCGATCCTGATCTCGTTCACTATAACTCCGCCCTCAGCGCCGCAGTCGTCCTCCCTGACGATGACGTCCTGCGCCACATCCACCAGCCTCCTGGTCAGGTAACCGGAGTCGGCGGTTCGCAACGCGGTGTCGACAAGGCCTTTGCGCTGGCCATGTGTGGAGGTGAAGTACTCCAAAACCGTTAGGCCCTCGCGGAAGTTTGACCTTACCGGCTGCTCAACCATCCGGCCGGACGGGTCAACCACGATGCCCCGCATGCCGCCCAGCTGGGAGATCTGCTGGGGGTTGCCGCGAGCGCCCGAGTTGACCATCATGATGACCGGGTTGTTCGGGTCGAAAGTCTTCTTCATGGCCTCGGTAACCTTGTCGGTGGTGTCGCGCCAGATGGATATAACCCTGTCGTACCTCTCCTCAGCGGTGAGGAACCCCATCTGGTACTGGCTCTCGATTTCACCTACAAGCTCGTCGGCGATCTTGAGGAGCGCGGGCTTCTCCTTTGGCACCACGATGTCGTCGATGCCTATGGTGGAGCCGGCCAAGGTCGCGTGCCTAAAGCCAAGGTCCTTGATGCCGTCCAACATGTTGGCCGTTGCCTCCATGCCGTACAGCTTGATGCACTTGGTGACCAGTTTGGCGAGGGGTTTCCTGTCCACCTGGGTGTTGACGAAGCGAAGGCCGACCGGCAACACCTGGTTGAACAGGCACCGTCCGACCGTGGTCTCCATCCTCTCGCCGTTCTCCATACGGACAAGGATCCTTTCGCCAAGGCCGATTGCCCCAACGTCGTATGCCAAAGTGGCCGCGTCGACCGACGCGAACGCCTTCAACTCGTTAGGCTTGCGGTCGTCATCTTTTTGAAGGGTCATATAGTAGATGCCCAAAACCACGTCCTTGGTAGGCGTGATGGACGGCGAACCGTCTTTGGGCAAGAGCAGGTTGTGGTTGGATGCCATCAAGATCTTGGCCTCAGCCTGGGCCTCAGCAGACAGCGGGACGTGGACCGGCATCTGGTCGCCGTCGAAGTCCGCGTTGTAGGGAGGGCAGACCAACGGGTGGATCTGGATCGCGCGACCCTCAACCAGGACGGGCTCAAAAGCCTGGATCGACAGCCTGTGCAGCGTCGGAGCGCGGTTCAAGAGCACCTGATGCTCCCTGATGACTTCCTCGAGGACGTCCCAGACCTCCGGCTTGGCCCTCTCGACCAGCCTGCGGGCACTCTTGATGTTGTGGGCTTCGCCCTTCTCGACCAGCCTCTTCATGACGAAGGGCTTGAAGAGCTCAAGCGCCATTTCCTTAGGCAGGCCGCACTGGTGGAACTTGAGGCTGGGGCCGACCACGATGACCGAACGGCCCGAGTAGTCCACACGCTTGCCCAAAAGGTTCTGCCTAAAGCGCCCCTGCTTACCCTTGAGCATATCTGACAGGGACTTCAGGGGCCTTTGCCCGGGACCTGTCACCGGGCGGCCACGTCGGCCGTTGTCGATGAGCGCGTCCACGGCTTCCTGGAGCATCCTCTTCTCATTCCTAACGATGATGTCGGGAGCTCCCAAGTCCAGGAGCCTCTTCAACCTGTTGTTCCTGTTGATGACGCGCCGGTACAGGTCGTTTAGGTCGGAAGTGGCAAACCGACCGCCGTCCAGCTGCACCATAGGACGCAGGTCAGGCGGGATGACCGGGACAACGTCAAGGATCATCCAGTCGGGCTTGTTGCCGGACTTCCGGAACGCCTCGCAGACTTCCAGCCTGCGTATAGCACGGATCTTTCTCTGGCCCGATGCGGTCTTGGCCTCGACCCTAAGTTCCTCGCCCATCTTGTCGAGGTCTATGTCCATCAAGAGCTGCTTCACGGCCTCGGCGCCCATGCCCGCCCTGAACCGGGAGCCGTACTTATCCCTGGCTTCCCGGTACTCGGTCTCGGAGAGCACCTGCTTGTAGGAGAGAGAGTCACAATCGCCGGCATCGGTCACGATGTAGGCGGCGAAATACAGGATCCTCTCAAGGACCCGGGGGGACATATCCATGAGAAGCCCCATCCTTGACGGGATACCCTTGAAGTACCAGATGTGGGATACCGGGCTGGCAAGCTCGATATGCCCCATGCGGTCACGCCGGACCTTTGCGCGGGTGACTTCCACTCCACACTTGTCGCAGACCACGCCGCGATACCTTATCCTCTTGTACTTGCCGCAATAGCACTCCCAGTCCTTGGTGGGCCCGAAGATCCTCTCGCAGAACAACCCGTCCCTTTCGGGCTTCAAAGTCCTATAGTTCAAAGTCTCAGGCTTTTTGACCTCGCCGTGAGACCATTCGCGTATCTTTTCGGGTGATGCCAGTGCTATGCGTATGGCGGAAAAGTTATTTACGTCCACGTAAGTCACATCCCCCTACGATGTCAGATCTTCGGTTCGTCCTCGTTCTCTTTGGGCTCCTCTTCGGCCTCGTCTGCCTCTACGGCTTCTTCGGCCTCCGAGGGATCCTTGGGCTTCCGGACGTCCTCGTCCTCGAGGTCACGGATGGACCTTACGCGGTCGAACCGCTCGAAGTCGTCCGCGGCGCGCTTTGGTTTCTTAGTCTTGGTCTTGCTCTTGACGGGAGCGCGTTTCCGCTTCTTTTCGTCTGATGCTGACGACTCCTCATCTTCCTCAACCGGAACCGTCGCTGGGACTGAGATGTTCTTGAACAGGTCCTCAAGCGAGAGCCTGGTCTCCTCCTTGGCGGGGGCGGCAACACCCAGGGGCTTTTCGACGACCTCTTCTTCCTCGTCCCGAGAGGGGGCCTTCTCGGCGAAGGAGCCGACCTCTTCTGCCGCGACTTCGGTGAGGGCCGGGATCTCTTCCTCTTCTCGGCTTTCCTGTGCTTCTTCCTCATACGGCCCTTCGAGAGGGATATCGCGTTTCCTAGGATGGCGTGGCAACCGCCTGGGTTCGCCCTCGGCGACCAGGTCAAGGTCACGCGCGGTCTCCTGTATGTCCTCGTCGAGTTCCTTCATCTCTATCTCGGCGCCCTTGTCATCCAGCACCTTCACGTCAAGCGCCAGGCTCTGGAGCTCCTTGAGCAAGACCTTGAAGGATTCAGGGACGCCGGGATCGGGGATGTTCATGCCCTTCACAATGGCTTCGTAGGTCCGCACGCGTCCGGTGACGTCGTCGGACTTCACCGTGAGCATCTCCTGCAGCGTGTATGCCGCGCCGTAGGCTTCCAGCGCCCACACTTCCATCTCTCCGAACCTCTGGCCGCCCATTTGGGCTTTGCCGCCCAGAGGCTGCTGCGTCACCAGGGAGTACGGGCCGGTCGAACGCGCGTGCACCTTGTCGTCAACCAGGTGGAGCAGTTTCATCATATAGACATAGCCCACGGTTACCGGGGCGTCGAAGGTGTCTCCGGTCCTACCGTCGCGGAGCTGAATCTTTCCGTTCCTCGGCAGGCCCGCTTTATCCAGTAGTTCTTTGATCTCTTCTTCGGTGATCCCGTCAAAAACCGGGGTCGCGATGTGCAGCCCCAGGGCCTTTGCGGCCCAGCCAAGATGGCACTCCAGGATCTGTCCAAGGTTGAGCCTGGACGGCACGCCCAGAGGAGTAAGCACTATCTGAACGGGGGTGCCGTCGGGCAGGAAAGGCATGTTCTCCTGGGGCAGGATCTTGGCGACCACGCCTTTGTTGCCGTGGCGCCCCGCCATCTTGTCGCCTTCGGAGATCTTGCGCCGCTGCGCCACGTATGCCCTAACCAATTGGTTCACGCCGGGCGGCAGCTCGTCTCCGGCTTCTCGCGTGAACACCTTAACGTCCACAACGATGCCGCTTTCTCCGTGAGGCATCTTCAAAGAGTTGTCTCTGACTTCGCGGGCCTTCTCACCAAAGATGGCCCGTAGCAGGCGCTCTTCTGCGGTGAGCTCGGTCTCGCCCTTGGGCGTGACCTTGCCAACCAGGATGTCTCCGGACCTCATCTCAGCGCCTATCCTGATGACGCCCCGGTCGTCGAGGTCCTTTAGCTGCTCCTCGCTCACGTTGGGGATGTCCTTGGTTATCTCTTCAGGCCCGAGCCTAGTGTCCCGGGCGTCGCACTCGTATTCCTCGATGTGGATGGACGTATACCTGTCGTCTTCCACGAGTTCGCGGGACAGCAAGATGGCGTCCTCGTAGTTGTAGCCCTGCCACGGCATGTATGCTGCGATGATGTTTTGCCCCAGGGCCAGCTCGCCGCCGGAGGCCGACGGGCCGTCAGCGATAACGTCGCCGTCCTCAACCAACTGCCCCTTGGTAACAATGGGCTTATAGTTGAAGCATGTCCCGTGGTTGGACCTCTGGAACTTGAAGAGGGAGTACTCGTCTATCTTGCCGTCTTCGGTCTCCAACACCACTTTGGTAGCCGAAACCTTCTTTACGCGGCCGCCTCTCTTGGCAGCGATCACCGCGCCCGAGTCAAGCGCCGCCTTAGCCTCAAGGCCGGTCCCGACCAGAGGCGCCTGGGTCCTGATGAGCGGCACAGCCTGACGCTGCATGTTTGATCCCATTAGCGCGCGGCTGCCCTCGTCGTGCTCCAGGAACGGGATGAGCGACGTCGCCACCGAGAACACCTGCTTGGGCGACACATCCATGTAGTCCAGCTTCTCGGGCGGGACCTCTAGGACGTCGTCCTTGTAGCGCGAGAGCACCCTCTCATCCAGGAACTTACCGCCCTCGCCTATCCTCGCGTTTGCCTGGGCGATAACGCAATCATCCTCTTCGTCGGCGGTGAGGTACAGGATTTCATCCGTCACCAGCTTCTGCTCTTTATCGACCCTGCGGTAGGGGGTCTCGACGAAGCCCAGCCTGTTGATCCTGCCATAGCATGTGAGCGACCCGGTAAGGCCGATGTTGGGACCTTCAGGGGTTTCGATTGGGCACATGCGTCCGTAGTGGGAATGGTGGACGTCGCGCACTTCAAACCCCGCGCGGTCCCTGGTCAGACCGCCGGGGCCCAGCGCGGAAAGTCTCCGCTTGGCCGTGAGCTCGGTTAGGGGATTGGTCTGCTCCATGAACTGCGAGAGCTGGCTCGACCCGAAGAACTCCCTTATCGCCCCTACGACAGGTCTCACGTTGATGAGAGCCTGCGGAGTGATGATGTCAATGTCCTGAATGGTCATACGCTCGCGGACCACGCGCTCCATCCTGGTGAGGCCAACCCTGAACTGGTTCTGCAGGAGCTCACCCACGCAGCGCACGCGCCTGTTCCCCAAGTGGTCGATATCGTCGATGGTGCCGGTGCTCTTGAAGAGCCCGAAGAAGTAGTTGACGGCGGCGACGATGTCGTCTCTGGTCAGCGTCTTCTCCTTGGCTAGCTGGTCGGGGGAAATCTCGAACTTCCCGTTGCCGACTACGTGGACTACCTGCCCTTCCTGGGTAGTGACGTCCACGACGTTCACTCTGTTCTCGCCCAGAGTACGGGCGATGTCCCTGTCGATGTAGGTACCCGCCTTTAGAAGCAGGTGCCCCGTTACGGGGTCCTGTACATCGACGGTGGCTACAGTATTGGCTATCCGCCGCCTAATGGCGAACTTCTTGTTCAGCCTGTAGCGTCCGACGGTGGCAAGATCATAGCGCCTGGTCTCAAAGAACAACGATTCGAAAAGGTTGCGGGCGCTCTCCACAGTGGGAGGTTCGCCGGGCCGAAGGCGCTTGTAGATCTCGACCAAAGCTTCATCCCTGGACTTGGTCGTATCTTTGTCCAGCGTGTTGCGAAGCGGACCGCTGTCGCCCATTGCCTCCAAAATCGAGGCGTCGGTCTCGTAACCGATGGAACGAAGCAGCACGCTAAGAGGCAACTTCCTGGTCCTGTCGACTCTGACCCAGCAGATGTCGTTTGCGTCGGACTCCATCTCAAGCCACGCGCCTCTGTTGGGAATGAGGGTGGCGAAATAGAGTCTTTTGCCGTTAGGGTCGGTCTCATACGAGAAGTATGCGCCCGGAGAACGGACCAGTTGGCTCACGATGACGCGCTCAGCGCCATTAATGATGAACGTACCGGCCTCAGTCATGAGAGGGAAGTCGCCCATGAAGACTTCCTGCTCTTTGACCTCTCCGGTGCTCTGGTTGACCAGCCTGACCTTGACCTTCAGAGGCGCGGAATAAGTGACGTCCCGCTCCTTGCAATCCCGCACCGAGTACTTTGGCTCGCCCAGATTGTAGTCAATGAATTCGAGCACCAAATTCTCGGTAAAGTCCTTGATCGGGGAGATGTCTCTGAAGGCCTCACGGAGTCCTTCCTCCAAGAACCACTTGTACGAGTCTATCTGCACTGCTATCAGGTTCGGGATTTCGAGGATCTCGTGAATGCGTCCGTAGTTCAGTCTTTCACGCCTGCCTACCTTGATAGGATAGGCCATGAAGTCCTTCACTCCTTAGGGGGTAAGTTTTGCCGGCGCGACTAGTAAGGACGGAACTCCCATCACTTCCCTATTTTAGCCAGAATTCCGTTAACTAATTCCAGGCCGGCAAGGAAAGACAAGATACAAAATACAATGCTATCACGCCTGTCACAGGTGGTCAACAGGCGTGAAACTTAAGAGAGCGTCTCCCCAAGAAGGTCAGGAGCGCTGTTCAGGGTCCCGGATAAGTCCCAGTTCAACCAGTACCCTCGCTATGTGGGCTTTCTCCCTTTCGGAAGGCGGGCATAAAGGAAGCCTGAACCCTCCAACAGGGGTCCCGCAGAGTTCGAGAGCAGTCTTGACAGGCACAGGATTCGTGGTGATGAACAGCACCTTAAATAGCTTATAAAGCCTTAGGTGGACTTCTTGTGCCTTATCCAGATCGCCCTCACGATAGGAGTCTACCATACTCCGCAGAGCGCGCGCCACAATGTGGGCGGCCACCGAAACGATGCCGGAGCCTCCGACGGAAAGGATAGGCAGCGTAAGGCTGTCGTCGCCGGAGAAAACATAGAACGTCTCGGGGCAGGAAGCCAGGATCTGGGATGCCTGGTCCAGGTTGCCCGACGCTTCCTTAACGGCGACGATATTCTTCATCTCCGCAAGGCGGAGTACGGTCTCGGGTAGCATGTTGACGCTGGTCCTCCCAGGAACGTTGTACAGCATAACGGGCAGCGCGGTCTCCTCAGACATCGCCCTGAAGTGCAGGTAGAGGCCCTGCTGGCTGGGTTTGTTGTAGTAGGGAGTCACGGCAAGTATTCCATCGGCGCCGGCTTTTTCGGAAAGGTGCGTGAGTTCCACGCTTTCCTTGGTATTGTACCCGCTGGCGCCGGCCCAGACTCGCACATCTGGCCCCACCGCATCCTTAACCTCATTAAGCAGCCGGAGCCTCTCCGCGACGGTCAACGTGGGAGACTCCCCGGTGGTCCCCGAGACGACGACGCCGTCGCACCCCTCAGCCGTGAGCCTTGCCGCCAGCATCCTGGCTGTCCCATAGTCGACCGACATGTCCTCGGAAAAGGGGGTCACGAGCGCCACGATGACGCTTCCATAGGGCGATGTCTTCATGAAAATCCACCTCTTTCGGTATCATCATGAAAGGCGAAATGCGGTATGCAGGGCGTTCACTGCCATCTGCAGGGAGTCCTGGTCGATAAGGCACGCGATGGTGATGTTTGAGTCTGAAGAGGCCAGGACCCGGATCTTCTCCCTTGACAGGGCGCTTATCACGGTGTCAATGACTCCCGGCAGGTCGTGCATCCCGTAGCCCACAACAGTGACTTTCGCCTTGTTCTCCTGAACCTCCAAGGGCACTTTGAGCGGGCGGAGCCGGGAGAGGGCGTCCTGCACTTTGCATTCGGGCAGCACAAAGGAGACCTTGTCGGGAAACACGTTGATAAGATCCAACGAGATATCCCGGAGGGCGTCAAAAACAGGTCTCGGAAAACTGTCAGCGTCCTCGGCGTCACCGGGACGCCCGATCACTATCTGGGCCAGGTCGGCCCGGTAGGTGATGCCGGTGACCGGTTTGGCGTTGCCCAGGGCCAGCCACGGGTTGTCTTGCTTTTCGCCCCCGGTGAGCAGGGTCTTCCTGCTATCCTTCCGAAGGCCCCTTACCCAAACAGGTGTCTGAGCTCTGTGAGCGATTTCGACAGCCCTGGGGTGGATGACCTTGGCGCCCTCCCAAGCCAGCTGGGTAACCTCGTCGTAGGTGGCCAGAGGTATGGTTCTGGCGCTCAGGACCACGCGGGGGTCGGCGGTCATGATGCCCTCGACGTCGGTGAAGATCTCGACGTACGCGGCGTCGAGCGCCGCACCGAGAGCGGTTGCGGTGGTATCGCTGCCGCCCCTGCCTAGAGTGGTGATGTCCCCCGAGTCCGCCCGACCCTGAAACCCGGCGACCACGACGACTTTGCCCTCGTCAAGGTGCCTTTTCACGTGGGTCGCGTCAACGGATAGGATGTTGGCTTCCCCGAAATTCGTGTCAGTGATGATGCCTGCTTGCCCGCCGGATAGCGCCATCGCTGGTATCCCCCTGATCCTCAGTTGTTGGACCATGAGGACGGCTGAGATTATCTCTCCGCAAGAGACCAGGAGGTCCAACTCTCGCAGGGCTACATCACCGTGGACTTCCCTGGCAAGGGATATGAGGGTGTCGGTGGCGTAGGGTTCGCCTTTGCGGCCCATGGCCGAAACCACGGCGCAGACGCTGAACCCGCCCTGGATGGCGTCCATGATCCGATCGCACGCCATTTCACGCTTAGGCGCGCTCGATAGACAGGTGCCGCCAAACTTCTGGACGACGACCATGGCTATCGCCCCTCCAAGAGGAACCTTACTACGTTGCAGGCGTTGGTCGCCGCGCCGACCAGGAGGTTGTCGGCAACCACCCAGAGCAGCAGTCCGTTCTCGCAACTGAGGTCGCGCCGGATGCGCCCCACGTATACGTCATCAGTGTTCTCGGCGATGATGGGCGTGGGGTACACGCCGTCCATAGGTCGATCCAGCAGTCTGATCCCGGGGGAACTCATGAGCAGCGAGCGGACTTCGTCTAGGTCCGCCTTCTCTTTGGTCTCAACCAGACAGTCCTCCGAGTGGCCGATGAAGACGGGGACCCGCACGCAGGTGCAGGATATGAGAAGGTCGTCCTGCTCCAGGATCTTCCTGCTCTCGTTCACCATCTTCATTTCCTCTTTGGTGTAACCGGTATCGAGGAACGAGTCTATCTGCGGTATGAGGTTGAAGCCAATTGGGTGAGGAAACTGGGATTCGTAGTCGCCCTGAGCGTGAAAGCCGGGCGAGAGCTTCTGAAGCGACTCCTCCTCTAGCTGGACCATAGCCTGGTAGCCTACGCCCGAGACCGCCTGGTACGTAGCGACGTGTACCCTCTTGAGGCCGTATCTTCGCTGGAGTGGCCGGAGAGCGACGACCAGTTGAATAGTGGAGCAGTTGGGGCCCGCGATGAGCCCCTTGTGCCGTGCGGCCGCCTCTATGTTGACCCCGCTTACCACCAGCGGCACTTCTGGATCCATGCGAAAAGCGCTGGACGTATCCACTACCACCGGGCCGCCCTTGAGTTCAGCCACCAGGTCTCGCGACGCCTGCGTGGGAGTACACAGGACCACGGCGTCCATCCTTTTGAGCGCTTCCACCGCGGTCTTTTCTATCTTCAACGTCTTGCCGGCGAAGTCCAGTGAAGCGCCGACCGACTTCCCAAGACCAGTGACGGTCAACTCCATACCTGCTACCGGCTTCTTTGAGAAATTCTCGACAACTCTTCTGCCGACCAGACCTCCCCCTCCCACAACAGCAACCTTCCGTACGCTTCCTCCCCTGGCCACCAAACGGTTCAACCCCTTCAGAGAAGTTTGCCCATTATAGATCCCTCTACGAGCGCGGTCCAGTATATGTTCCCCGTCGCAAAGTTGGTTAGCGTATTGTAGGCTGGGGAAAAAGTGAGGAGCAGGCATCAGAAGCCTGCTCCTCTTCGTACCCTTCGAAAAGATTCGAGGGATCCGACTACTTGACTTCGACCTTGCCTCCGGCCTTCTCCAAAGACTCCTTGGCCTTGGCGGCCTCTTCCTTGGAGACTTTCTCCTTCACAGCCTTGGGAACGCCTTCAACCAGTTCCTTGGCTTCTTTCAGGCCAAGGCCGGTGACCTCGCGGACGGTCTTGATGACCGATACGCGGTTGGCGCCGGCGTCGATGAGTACCACGTCAAACTCGGTCTTCTCTTCCTCAACAACGGCCGGGGCGGCAGCGGCGGCGCCCGCGGCGGGAGCGGCAACCACGGCGGCGGCGGCTGAGACGCCGAACTCTGATTCGAACTTCTTTACGAGCTCGGCAAGCTCGAGGACGGTCATACCCTTAACCAGGTCAAGAACCTGTTCTATCTTAGACACTGTGCAATCCCCCTTGTTTTCATTTGCCATCAGTCAGCAGCCTGTTCCTTCTTCTCACGCAGAGCGTCTACCGCTCTCGCAAACCCGGTGAGGGTTGCGTTCAACACCATCACCAAGGACGTGACCGGGCTGTTAAGCGTGCCTGCCACCCTGGCGAGGAGTTCGTTCCTGGACGGAAGTGTTCCGAGATAAGCTACTCTCTCAGGAGTAAGCATCTCTCCCCCCTCAAGAACGCCGCCCTTCACGTGAAGGGCCGGAATATCCCTGGCAAAGCCCTGAAGCACCTTGGCCGAGGCGACCGGATCAACCTCGGAAAGCGCCATGGCCGTGGGTCCCTGGAAAAAGGAGCTGAGATTGTGCCACCCCAACTCGGCAGCCGCTCGGTTCGCCAGGGTGTTCTTGATCACCCTATAATCGACTTTGCTGTCCCTGCAAGCCTTGCGAAGGCGAGTGTCGTCAGCGACCGAGACCCCGCAAAAGTCCACGAAGATGATGCTCTTGGCCTTGCTCATCTTTTCACGCAGGCGATCTTGCATCTTGGCTTTCTCCAACATTTGCTTCTTCTCCAACTGTATCCCCCCTTTCAAACGAATAGGGACCCCGCGAAGCGGGATCCCTTAGACTGCTCTATAAGGAACCCTACCTCGGCGGGCGGTTCCAGGGCCGCAAAGACGGCCTATGGAACCATTATGTCTTCCGACACCTGCTGTCTACGGTAAGCGATATTCGTTTTTCAGCTACGAAACCTGCGGCCGATTGACCTTGCCCGCGTTGACCGGGACTCCTGGCCCCATGGTAGACGAAACCGTGAGACCCTTGAGGTACGTGCCTTTGGAGGCCGAGGGCTTCGCCCTCACGATGGCATCCATGAACGTGTAGAAGTTCTCGAGGAGCTTCTCCGGACCGAAGGACACCTTGCCGATACGGGCGTGAACCAAACCGGTCTTCTCAGTGCGAAACTCCACTTTGCCCTGCTTGATCTCACGTATGGCCGCGGTCAAGTCGTTGGTGACCGTGCCGGTCCTTGGGTTGGGCATGAGACCCCTGGGGCCCAAGATGCGGCCCAGTTTGCCGACGACTCCCATCATGTCGGGCGTCGCGACGGCTCGGTCAAAATCAGTCCAGCCACCCTGAATCTTCTCGGATAGGTCTTCGGCGCCTACAAAGTCGGCTCCGGCATCGCGGGCTTCCTTGGCCTTGTCGCCCCTGGCGAATACCAGGACTTTTGCTTCCTGCCCTGTTCCGTTGGGGAGAACAACCGCGCCTCTAACCATCTGGTCGGCGTGCCTTGGGTCGACACCGAGTTTGATAACGAGCTCAACGGTCTCGTCAAACTTGGCGAATGCGGCTTTGCAGGTGGTAGCCAGCGCTTCGATGGGATCGTAGAGTTTTCCCGGCTCAATGAGCTTTACTGCTTCCTGATACTTCTTTCCCTGGTTCGCCAACCTTACTTCCCCCTTGTGGTCCTACGGACTTGCGTCCTCCCACCCTGACTAGACTACCTCGATGCCCATGCTGCGGGCGGTACCTTCCACGATCTTCATGGCCGCCTCGATGGAGGCAGCGTTTAGATCCTTGATCTTTATCTGGGCGATTTCCCTGACCTGGTCGCGAGTAACCTTGCCAACCTTCTTGATGTTTGGCTCGCCTGAAGCTGTCTCCACGCCCGCAGCCTTCTTGAGCAGCGCCGTGGCGGGCGGAGTCTTGACGATGAACGTGAAGCTGCGGTCCTCATAAATGGTGACGACCACCGGCACGATATCTCCGACGTTCTTGGAGGTCCTATCGTTGAACTGCTTCACAAACATCTGGCTGTTGATCTGATGAGGAGCCAGAGCCGGCCCGACCGGAGGCGCCATAGTAGCCTTCCCGCCGTTGAGCCGCATCTTGACTAAAGCTTTGACCTTCTTTGCCATGGCCTCTTACACTTCCTCTACCTGGTTGAAGTCAAATTCCACCGGCGTCTCCCGGCCGAATATCGATAGTAGCATCCGGAGCTTGCCTTTGTCCACCATCACGTCCTGGACCAGCCCCATCATTCCCTGGAACGGCCCCGACTTGACGCGAAGAGTCTGGCCCGGCTGGAAATGGACGCGCACTCTGGGCGCGCCTTCGCCGCTAGCCCGCTTGAGGATGAGGTCGATCTCGGCCCCCTCCAACGGGATTGGCTTGGACCCAGGCCCAACGAAGCCGGTTATTCCAGGGGTGTTGCGGACTACGTACCACGAGTCGTCGTTCATTATCATGTTCACAACGACGTACCCGGGGAAGACCTTCCGCTTGACGATCTTCTTCTTGCCATCTTTGTACTCGACTTCTTCCTCTTCAGGGACAATGACCTTGAAGATCTTATCCTTCATATTCATATTGTCCACGCGTTTCTCGAGGTTGGCTTTCACCTTGTTCTCGTACCCCGAGTACGTGTGGACCACGAACCAGCGAGGAGTCTGATCTGAAGTATCTAGCTTTGTACTCATGAAATAAGGACCCCCTAAACTCTACGGGTCCCGGACTCTCCCCCTATTTCCCCAGAACTGCTCCCAATCCAAAGGAAAGAATTCCGTCAGTTCCCCACAGGATAGCGCCGATAGCGACCATCGAGAACAGCACGACCAGGGTGTATGCCCTGACTTGGGGCCAGGAGGGCCAGACAACCTTCTTGAGTTCCGCGCGGGTATCTCTGAGGAAGTTAACCACATTCCCGAAGAATCGCTTTATCCCCCGCCAGATGTTCATTGCGTTCACCCGATCTTCCGGCATTCATGGCAGGCCCGGAGGGATTTGAACCCCCAACCATCGGATTTGGAGTCCGCCGCTCTACCTGTTGGAGCTACGGGCCTACGAAACTTTTCCTTCAGGTACTACCTAGTCTCTTTGTGGACGGTGTGGGTCCTGCAGAACTTGCAGTACTTCTTCATCTCAAGCCGCCCGGAATGGGACTTCTTGTTCTTCATAGTAATATAGTTGCGTTGCTTGCATTGTTCGCAAGCGAGTGTGACCGATTCGGCCGTTCCCTTTGCCACCAAAAACTCCTCCCATTCCGCCAAAAGCCACTGCACCCGAATATAGCACACCTGCTTGTGCAGTGTCAATTCAGCCTATTTTATTCCACAAGCAGGGCCGGGGGTATATCCCGGCCCGCTGTTTACTCTATGACTTTGGTGACTACCCCGGAGGCTACAGTCCTTCCGCCCTCGCGGATGGCGAAGCGGAGTCCCTCTTCCATGGCGATGGGCTGGATAAGCTCACCGTCAATTTTAACGTTGTCGCCCGGCATGACCATCTCAACTCCCTCGGGGAGCGTGACGGAACCGGTGACGTCGGTGGTCCTGAAGTAGAACTGGGGTCGGTAGCCTGTGAAGAATGCCGTGTGGCGCCCGCCCTCTTCCTTCGAAAGCACGTATATCTGGCCCTCGAACTTTGTGTGGGGTTTGATGGACCCGGGCTTTGCCAGCACCTGACCGCGCTCGACTTCGTTCTTGGCGACGCCGCGCAAAAGACAGCCTACGTTGTCTCCGGCCTGTCCCTGGTCAAGGATCTTCCTGAACATCTCGACGCCGGTAACCACGGTGCTCTTAGCTTTCTCGACCAGGCCTACGATCTCGACAGTGTCTCCAACCTTGATGACGCCGCGCTCGATCCTTCCGGTGGCGACGGTGCCGCGCCCGGTGATGGTGAACACGTCTTCGACAGAAAGCAGGAACGGCTTGTCGACGGCGCGTTCCGGTGTCGGTATGTACGAGTCAACCGCGTTCAGGAGGTCCCAGATGCACTTCCACTCGGGTGGGTTGGGATCGCTGCCTTTGTACTCGAGCGCCTGGAGGGCCGAGCCCCTGATAACAGGCACATCGTCGCCGGGAAAATGGTACTTGGTGAGAAGTTCCCTTACCTCGAGATCGGAGATCTCCAGTAGCTCCTCATCGTCAACCAGATCCGCCTTGTTGAGGAACACCACCATGGAGGGAACGCCTACCTGCCTGGCCAGGAGCACGTGCTCTCTGGTCTGGGGCATGGTGCCGTCGGCCGCCGACACGACCAGGATAGCTCCGTCCATCTGGGCGGCTCCCGTGATCATATTCTTGATGTAGTCGGCGTGTCCTGGGCAGTCCACGTGAGCGTAGTGCCTCTTCTCGGTCTGGTACTCGACGTGGGAGACCGAGATGGTGATGCCCCTTGCCTTCTCTTCGGGGGCTTTGTCGATCTGGTCAAACGGTGTGAAGTCCGCAAGACCCTTCGAGGCGAGCACCCTAGTTATGGCTGCGGTGAGAGTTGTTTTGCCGTGGTCGATATGTCCGATGGTTCCTACGTTTACGTGGGGCTTCGTCCTCTCAAACTTCTTCTTGGCCACAAGAATTCTCCTTTCTTGAGCAAGGGTGGCCGCAAACAAGCCTTTCAACGCCTATCGATCTATCTATCCAGGTTTCGGGGATCATGCAAATTTTTCCTGTGGTTGGCGGGGGCACGAGATCAAAATGGAGCTCGCAATCGGAATCGAACCGATGACCTCATCCTTACCAAGGATGCGCTCTGCCGACTGAGCTATGCGAGCACCAAGAATAGTTTTGGTTGCGGGGGCAGGATTTGAACCTGCGACCTCCGGGTTATGAGCCCGACGAGCTACCTGGCTGCTCCACCCCGCGACGATATGCAGTTGTAAAAGGTTCGATGGTGGAGAGGGAAGGATTCGAACCTTCGAAGGCGTCTGCCAGCAGATTTACAGTCTGTCCCCTTTGGCCGCTTGGGTACCTCTCCATGTGCTTGCGACGCTAGGTTATCTTACTACCTTTACCGCTGCTGCGCAACCGTTTTTGTCGAATATCCGGTGGCGCAACGTCACCCATTATACCTGCTCAGAGGGAGGAACGCAACACACACCGTACGGGAAGCTGAGTCGTAGGAAAGCCGGCATACGAGGACCTGTATGTCGTTGTGCCGCTGGAGGCGGGTTACTAACCGCCCAGCATGGGGTAGCAATCTACAGTAAAGGCGCTGGCTGGCGCAGCCCGGAGCCAATCCCGTTGGCACTGAAACCTCCCGCGGTGTGATAGATCTTCGACCCACAAGACTTCGATGTGGCCGCCGGCGAACCACGTTGAATTGGGGGGCTACCCATGGACCATGTTTTTGGGGGACGTGGCAGGGAGCGGACCACATCCTCATCGGATCTGGCTATGGACGGACCATTTCGGCCAAAGCGACTGTGGGTAGTCCGTATTCCAGCGCAAGTGACCAGCGGTGAACCATATCCCCTGGAAAAGTGACCATGCACAGACCGTGACTTCTGAGGTGACTACCGGCGGACCATATCTCTCGAACAAATGGCTGGGATGAAAACGGAGAGGGGGCGCTCCCTCTCCGTTGCGAATAACGCCGGTCGACTAGTGCCTATCCTTACTTGGTCATCTCCAGGTACAGAGGCAGGTCCGCCAGCACTGAATCCAGCGCTGCCTGCCAGAAAGCAGGCTTGGCCAGGTCCGCGCCGATATGGGTTCTGGCCAGGTCCTCTACCCTCATGCGTCCCGTATCCCGGAGTAAATTCACGTACTTCTCCTCGAAAGCGGGGCCCTCTTCCTTTGCCCGCGCGTAGATCCCGGCGGCGAACAGGAATCCGAACGTGTAGGGGAAGTTGTAGAAGGGGACTCCGGTGTTGTAGAAGTGGAGTTTGGATGCCCAGAACGTTGGGTGGTAGATGTCCAGCGCGCCGGCAAAAGCTTCCTTCTGGGCGTCCAACATGATCTGGTTCAGGCGCTCGACGCTGACGATGCCCTTCTTCCTGGCCTCGTAGAACCGGGTCTCGAACAGGAAGCGGGCCTGTATGTTCATGAGGAGTTGGACCGCGCCCGCGAGCCGGTCGTCGATGAGCATGATCTTCTCCTCGCGGCTCTTGGCGGCCTTAACCGCGGCGTCGGCAACGACAAGCTCCGAGAAGGTAGACGCGGTCTCGGCCACGATCATCGCGTACTGCTGCGCCAGCGGGGGAAGATCGTTCATGACCGACTGGTGGAATGCGTGGCCAATCTCGTGGGCTACCGTGGAGACGTTGCCCAGGGTACCCGAGAAGGTGACGAAGATGCGGGACTGCCGCGACTCGGGGAAACTGGTGCAGAAGCCGCCCATCCGCTTGCCGGGGCGGTCCTCGGCCTCGATCCACCTCTCGCTGAACGCCCTGGTCGCGACGTTAGCCATCTTGCCGCTGACCTTGCCGAACTTGTCGACGATGAAGTCGGCGGCCTGGTCGTACGACATCTTGCTCTCAGCCTTGCCGACCGGCGCATTGTAGTCCTGCCAGCCAAACTTCTCGAGGCCAAGGTACTGCTTCTTGCGGTTCATGTATGTAACCAGGCGGTCCTTGTTCTTGTTGATGGTATCCCACATGGTATCCAGGGTCTCTTTGGACATCCGGTTGATCTCAAGGGGCTCCATGAGGAAAGAATCCCAGCCGCGCTTGCGATACAAGGCCAACCTGAACCCGGCCAGGCGGTTCAGGGCCAGAGCGCAGGGATCTGCCTCCTTGGTCCAAGCCTCCTCCCACTTCTGCATGAGGTATGCCCGGACGCTGGGATCGGGATCGGTCATCCTGTTAGCAAGTTGACCTGGCGAAATCGTGGTCGGCTTTGCTTTGTCCTCCAGGGCCACCGACATCCGCCCGGTAACCAGGTCGTACATCTCAGACCATCCCTGGTATCCGTCGACCGCGAGCTCGTTGACCAGGGTCTCCTGTTCTGTAGGCAACAGTCTCTTGGCCCGTTCCCTGCGCTCGTTCAGGTTGAAAGCCAGGGGCCTCACGGTCTCAGCCTCGAGCAGTTTCTTCCACTCGTCGTCGGAGATCCCAAGTGTCTGGCTGTCGTTCATCGTCATTATGGAGGCGAACCCTGCCCTTGTCTGGCGCAGTCTTCCGCCGACCACTCTGGACTGCCTGTCGTGCACGTTCTGGGCGTCCAGACAGGAGACGAACGCCCCGGCCTGCCTGAAGCGGTTTGAGAGCCGCTGGATCTTGGCCAGCCTCTCGGCCCAGGCTTCAACGCCGCTGATCTTGCCACCCGAAACCTCGACCGAGAGGGCTTTGGTGTCGGTCTCAAGAACATCCAGGTACTTGGCGAACTCGGGCGATTCACTCCCGCCCGGGAAAAAGACCTCCAGGTTCCATGTTTCCTTTAGATCCTTGAACACCGGCCGCACCAACCTTTCGCGTTTCTCGATCGATCGAAATTCTCCCCAATTGGCCGGATCACCTTGTGTCGAATACTGGATCAGGATACACTATACATAGTGGATAATGCATATGGCCCGCGTTGGAGGATTGAGAATGCAACTTAATATCTACGTTCCGAAGGAGAAAGAACGGGTCCTGATCCAGTTGGACGCTCTTTCCCGCGACCTGGGGCGCCCGAAGAACGAGATCGTGCTGATGGCGCTTGAGCAGTACCTAGGCTCCACTCCACGCAGGGCCGAGTTGGGAACCTATCCCACGAAGACCGTGGGACAGCTGTCCAGGAAAGATATCTACGGGGACCGGTGGCGGTCATGATCGCCATCGATACCAACGTCCTGGTGTACGCGGTTTCGGAGCAGGACCCCCACCACGGGCCGTCGCGGAACTTGATCGACGGGGTCGCCGCCGGCCGAGTATCCGCCTGCATCTTCCCGCAAAACCTGCTGGAGTTCTACGCGGTGGCGACCAATCCCAGACGCGTCCAACGGCCGTTATCTGTGACCGAGGCGCTCAAGGAGATGACTGCCCTGCGATCGATTCTGCAGGTCGTGTCTCCCCGTGAATCTGCCCTGGATATCCTCGAGGGACTGGTCGCCACTTCAGAAACCACCCAGGCAGACGTTTTCGACGCGTTTATCGCAGCCCAGATGCAGGACGCAGGCATACATACGCTTTGTACGTACAACACCGGTGATTTCGAGACATTTCTCATCGAGTTGCGGACCCCGGAAGAGTTACTGGCGTACCTCGACAATAGTCCTGGCGGTGCCGGTTTCGTGCAGGATCGGCTGCGCAGAAGGCCAAGATAAGAAGGATATCGCGGCGCGTAATCGAAAACTCCCCGTGAGGTGATTTTCATTGGCCGAGCAGGTTAAACCAAGGTTCACACTCGCTGCTACCGGAGACTCCTTCATTGCCAGCCATGTATCTTGCTACAAGGAACCGGACTTTCTCGCAGTGTTCGATATCATAAGGAAGCAGACCATGGGGTTCACCAACCTCGAAGTGCTGCTGAACGACTGGCGCGGCATTCCCGCTGCCGACGGCGGCGGGACCTACGCAGGCGCCCCTACCTACCTGACCGAGGACCTCAAGTGGATGGGCTTCCAGGCCGTATCCAGGGCAAACAATCACTCCCTGGACTACTCCTATGAGGGGCTCCGCATCACCACCGAGACGCTGGATAAGGCGGACATTTGCCACGCTGGCGTAGGCGAAACTCTGGGCGAGGCACGATCCCCCGCCTACCTGGAGACGCCCAATGGGCGGGTCGCTATCCTATCCGCCAGCTCCAGTTTCGCTCCGTGGGGACGCGCCGGACACCAAAGGCCCGATTTCCAGGGCAGGCCCGGCCTCTCACCGCTACGCTACTCGACATACTTCAACGTGTCTAGAGAGCAGATTGAGGCCTTAAAAGGCATCGAGGACACCCTCGGGCTCACCAAGGTCAAGGAGGCCGCCAGGAAGTCGTGGTACGGCGGAGTCGACAAAGAGGGAGAGCTGACGTTTAGCGGGCTCCGGTTCGTTACTTCAGATACGCCCGGTCTGCACACAGACCCCAGCGAACGCGACGTCCAGGAGATAACCAAGTGGATCAAGGACGCCAGGCGCCAAGCTGACTGGGTCTTCTACACGCTGCACGCCCACGAGCCGCACCTGGAGAGAGAAGTCCCGGCCGAATTCGTTGTGAAGTTCGCCCGCGCCTGCATCGACGCCGGAGCCGACGGGTTCATCGGCCACGGCCCTCACGTCCTTCGCGGCATCGAGATCTACAAGGGCAAACCCGTCTTCTACAGCTTGGGCAACTTCATCTTCCAGAACGACCTCATCAGGAAGCACCCTCAGGAGATCTACGAGAAGACCGGGCTCTCTTCGGACTCCACCCCGGCGGACATGTACGACGCCAGGAGCAAGAACGGCACAGTCAGCTTCCCCGCCGACGTCGCCTACTGGGAGAGCGTGCTCGCCGTGGTTGACTACGACAAGGGAGCGCTCCGAAAGGTCGATATCTACCCGCTCTACCTGGGCTGGGATAAGCCGAGATCCCAAAGAGGTCGCCCTGTGCTGGCCACAGGTGAGATCGCCAAGCGGATCTTGGAAAGGATGCAGAAACTGTCCGCACCCTACGGGACAACTATCAGGATCGAAGGCGACAAAGGAGTAATCGAGGCCTAGCAGCATAGATCGCTTATGTGAAAGGGGCCCGGCGGAAATGCCGGGCCCTTCATCCGCCCTTGACTTCAGCCTAGAACGCGGTAAGGCACACCGGTTTTGGGGCTTTGAACAGCCGGTCAATGGTCGAAAGATGCTTCTCATTCGATATG
>JBBDIP010000038.1:0-23682 GCA_040880305.1 Bacillota bacterium | reverse complement strand
GCGGCACCCGGGTATGATGGAGTCGAACATTAGTTCGCGGAGGTGTTCAGAATGAAGAACAACATCGCGTTCTGCGGTCTCGACTGCGCCGCCTGTCCCGCGTACATAGCCACGCAGGCCGATGACCAGGAAGGGCTGAAGAAGACGGCCGAGACCTGGTCGAAAGAGCTGGGGCTCTCGATCAAACCCGAGGACTGCATCTGCGATGGGTGCCAACCGCAGGAGGGCGCCAGGCTCGGCGGCTACTGCAACGAGTGCCCGGTGAGGGCATGCGGAACCACGAAGGGCTATCCCAACTGCGCGTACTGCCCCGACTATGCCTGCTCCGACCTTTCTCACTTCCTGGCCGGTTCGGCAGCGGCTAAAGAGAAACTCAACTCCATCAGGAGCCAGACCGACAAGGATTAGCCTCCGCCCGCATGGTCAGCGGCGTGTGGGTAGCTGCGATTGCCGGTCGCGACTGCGCGGTAGGCGTCTACACAGTAGCGCCTACCCTCTCGCGCCTGTGCGATGCGGCATATCGTATGCCCATGAACTCTGCCAGGTCTTTGTCGACGGTGACCATGTCATCGCGGGAGAGGTCGCTAAACGACTTCTTCCCCATGGCTTGGCATGCAAGCACCATTTCTTCCTTGCACGACGCGAGGAAATTGTAGAGACTGCCGGCAGCCTTGTCGACGTCCAGTTTATCCTTTTCCTTGCCCTGATAGAGGGCGAGTTGGGCGGGCACGTGCTGCGGGAGTACCTCCGTGACCTGGGCGTTTATTGCCGCGAAAACCGCTATCGAGCCGATGTAGACCGCGTCGGCCCCTATAGCGAGCGCCTTGAGGAAGTGGCCGGGAGTACACAGACCGCCTGCCGCGATCACGCTGAAGCGGTCGCGTTCGCCCTGTTCTTCGAGCCAATCGATGGTCCTCACCAGGGTGTGGAGCGTGGGCAGTCCGATGTCGTCCTCGAGGGTAGGTGGCGCCACCGCGGTGCCGCCCTCCGAGCCGTCGATGGCGATGAAGTCTGCGTCAGTGCGGGCTATGACTTCCAGTTCCCGCTCGATGAAGTCAGTGCCGGCGATCTTGATCCCAACCGGCACGTCGTGCCCCCGTTTGAGGGCGTTCACTAGGTCGATAACGTCCTCGGTGGACGTCACCCCGGGCATCCGAGCGTTGATGACCATGTCCTGCCCCCGCTTCAGTCCGAGCGTTGTGCGCAGGTGCTCATCCACCATATCGGCTTTCATCGTCGACTCGACGGCGCCGCCAAACGCGCCCTGGCCAAGTTGCACCTCAATGGCGTCAACTTGGCTCAGTTGTTCGGGCTTGCTCATGAAGCCCCCTCGGTTGTACTGCCCGACTATATACTTGGCCAGTTGCCTCTCCTCTGGCGACACCGCCGATTCGCCCGTGTTGGTCGACGTCCCCGCCATCGCCGACCCCTTCGCCAGCGCCATCTTGAGTTTCAGGCTGAGAGACCCGCCGTAGGACATCCCGGTTATCATGATGGGTATGTCCAGTCTGAGGGGCTTCCTGGCATTGGGACCGATGGTGACCCTGGTGTCGACCTCTTTCACCAAGGTTGTCGGGAGGCAGAAGAGTTGCCTGGGGTTTAGCAGGATCTTCTCCCACGGGGAGAGGACTACCGGACTGCCGAAGGGCCGCTGCAGGCCCGACCCCTTGTTGGCCCTCATCCCCGCCTCGATGATTGCCCTGGGAGTCAGTTTCTCCGCAGCGGTGACTATCTCGAAGGGATTCGTGGGGTAGTCCTGCGTGAGCAGAACTTTGGTGGCTTCGTCGGAGCCGGGGTTCAGGATCTTGTTCATTATCCAGTTCATCAACAACTAACGCCCCCTTGTCGGGGTAAGTTTGCCCCGCGGGAGCGCCAACTCGTAGCTCATGTGTATATCGGGGGATAACTTGGAGCCAGCGAAGGGGATCGAACCCTTAACCTCGCGATTACAAATCGCGGGCTCTGCCATTGAGCTACGCTGGCCCATTGTGGCAAATGCTCAAACCCATGGTAACGTGCCTGTAAGCGCCTGTCAACGCCGGGGATACTCCTGGATACGCCTGGCAGTACTCCAAAACAAGCGGCCCGGAGTCGCCCCCGGACCGCTACACCTCAACGCCTCAAATGCATCTATCGCATGATAAGTTCTTCGTGAGCTATCCTGACGGCGTTCTTGGAGTCCAAGTACCGCTCCAGCTTGCGCTTCACCCTCTGGAGAGCGTTATCGATCGACTTCACGTGCCTTTGCAGGTCGTCGGCGATCTCAAGATACGACTTGCCGTCCAGGTACGAGTTCAGGACCTGCCACTCGAGATCGCTCAGGATCTCGGTGATCTTGTCCTCCATCGACCCGACTTCCTCTGTATTAATGAGCAGTTCCTCCGGGTCGAGCACCTGGGTGCCAGGCATAATGTCCAGGAGGGTCCTGTCCGAGTCCTCATCATAGATCGGACGGTTCAAAGAAACGTACGAGTTCAGCGGAATGTGTTTCTGCCGAGTAGCAGTCTTGATGGCCGTGATTATCTGCCTTGTGATACACAGCTCGGCGAACGCCTTGAACGATGCCAACTTGTCGCTACGAAAATCGCGAATCGCCTTATAAAGCCCAATCATGCCTTCCTGGATAATGTCTTCGCGGTCCGCACCGATGAGAAAATAGGACCGGGCCTTCGCCCGCACGAAACTCTTATACTTGTTAATGAGATACTCCTGCGCGAGGACCGAGCCTGCTCGTGCGATGTCTACGACCTCTTCATCCTGCAGGATCTCGAAAGCCGAGTAAAGATCCCTTTGCGGGCCAATAGCCAAAAAGCACCCCTCCCCCGGTTACCTGGCAGCTTTCTAACTCTCCCGCTGAAACTCCGAAGCCTGCATATCCTAAAGCAGGACAAACCCATTATACTTTTGTAAACTAGCGGAAAGCAATAGGTCTCGATTACGGCTTTACGCTGGCCTTTTGTTGTCTCTGTCTCTTTATCTCCACAATGGCCATCCCGCAAGCCACGCTGGCGTTGAGGCTCCCGATCTCCCCTGACATGGGGATCCTGACCAGCACATCGCACCGGTCTCGGGTGAGCCTGGCCAGTCCTTTGCCTTCACCACCAACGATGAGGGCGACCGGTCCCGACATGTCGGCGGTCCATATAGTGTCCCGCCCTTCCGCGTCCAGGCCGTAAACCCACATGCCCTTCTCCTTGGCCCATTCAATAAAGAAGTGGATGTTGGGGACCTGGCAGATGGGCTCTTTGAAGATAGCCCCTGCCGATGACTTGGCCGCGCCTTCGCCAACCGAAGCCGTCCGGTGCCGTGGGATAACCACAGCGTGCACGCCCATCGCAAGCGCAGTGCGAGTCACGGCGCCCAGGTTGTGCGGGTCCTCGATGCCGTCGAGAGCCACATAGAAGGGATCCTGTCCAGGAGGGATGTCCTCGAGTACCTCGTCGAGGCCCTTCATCGGGACTTCCCGAACCGTCGCAGCAATGCCCTGGCTTTGCCGGGGATACATGCGGTCGAAGCGCGGGGCTTCGACCATCGACACTCTCACTCCAAGGGAGGAGGCTTTTTGCTTTATCTCCCTGGTGAACGCATCCTCGGCCCCGGAGCGGATGAAGACCTCTCGAATTGGCCAACCACCGGAAAGAGCTTCGCTGACTGGCTGCTTGCCCGAGACCTGAATGTAGTCCTGGTCTTGTCGCCTGGCGTTCAATGGTTTCTGCTCTTCTCGTAGGCTTCTTTCAGCGCTTCAAGTGTCGGCGCCCTGCCACACGACATTTTGCCCTCGGGGCAGTACCCCAAGTCTTCGCACGAAGCCCCCGCACGGTAGAAGATATTTGGGGCTATCTTCTTGTATTCGTCAAGTAGCTCCGTAAACAAGGAGCGGATCTCCCACTGGGCCCTCTGGCAACAGCGCAGGTTGAACATGTGGCGCAGCTGCCGGGCGTTGGTCGTGATGACGAACCGGGTCTCTGTGGCGTTAGTGAGGGCAAACCTCACGTCCTCGGCAGGAAGGCCAAGCGCCAGGCCCTCCCGCTGGATGTCCATGACTTCCTCCTGGAGTTGGCGGAACCTCGCCAGGAACTCGGGCTTGCCGGCGAAACTGGGCGGGGTCACGTACCGGAAGTTGTCTTCCTTAACATACCTCTGGGACTGCTGCATCTGGGAAACGTCAGGCGAGCCCTGCTCCGGGTCGTTGAAGTAGATCACTCCCGCGTCCTTGAACATCTTCATGAGCCTGTGCCTGTCGTTCTGCTGGCTGGAGATTCTGGAGTACCCCTCGACCGCGAAGGTGGTGTACCAGTGCTCCAGGGTCCCGAGGTGTCCGCTGTCGATGAGTCCCCGGATGAACTTTCCGGCTGCTTGGTCGTTGGGCTTGTCCCCTGTGACGAGACCCTCCAACTGGGCGATGTTCATGGGCGAATAGCAGAGTCGCGACAAGAGGACCAGCCTCTCAGGGTTGGTCGTCGTCCCCATGAAGGGGTAGTACAGGATCTTTGTCTTAAGGGTCGTAGCTTGCGGTCCCTGCCCGGTGGTTTCTGGCATCCTGACTCCTCCTATGCAAAAGCAGAGCGATAGCAGATCTTTTGCAGCGTCGCAAGCAACGGCGAAGCCGTTGTGAAATGACATTCTGCTACCAATTGTTCAGCGCAGCATCTTACGCAAAGTCACCACGCAGAAAGCTGCGATGCCTTCCCCCCGGCCCAGCGTCCCAAGTCTCTCGGCTGTGGTGGCTTTCACCGAGACCTGCTCCGGGCTGCAAAGTAAAGCCCGGGCGATGTTTGCCCGAATTTTCGCTGCATGGGGCATGATTTTTGGCGCCTCAGCAATCACGACGGCGTCGACGTTAACGAAGTCCGCCGACGCCTTGAGGTCATCCCACATCCCGGCCAGAAGGCCAATGCTGGAGGCCCCCTCGAACCTGGGGTCGTCGTCTGGAAACCACTGGCCGATATCGCCCTTGCCGAGCGCGCCAAGGATGGCGTCCATGACCGCGTGACAGAGGACGTCGGCATCGGAGTGGCCCAAGAGACCCATCTCGAAGGGTATGTCGACCCCGCCGATGACGCACTTTCTTCCCGGCGTCAGTGGATGCACGTCAAAGCCCAGTCCTGTGACCTGGGTTCTCGCAAACGCAAAGTCCTCGGGGTAAGTCAGTTTGAAGTTGGCTCTCTCTCCAGGCACCACAACCACCTCGTGCCCCAGCCTCTCCACCAGTTGGCTGTCGTCAGTCCCGGTGAAACCGTCCCGGAGTGCGGCTTCGTGTGCCTCCCTGATGAGCGGACCCGCGAAAACCTGCGGGGTCTGGACACCCACGTGGGAGCCCCGGTCGAGGGTGGCCTCAACCAATGTGTCCTGGGTGTCTCCCACCCGCACTGATTTCACGGTATCTACCGGGGGGACGCCGCAGACGGCGGCCCCCCGCGAAAACGCCGCCTGGACCACCCGGGCGAACATCCCAAGGCTGAAGAAAGGCCGAGAGGCGTCGTGTACCGCGATCCATGGGACCTCCGAGGGCACGGCCTTGAGCGCCTGGTAGACCGACTCTTGCCGGGTCTCGCCGCCAGGGACCAGCAACACGGGGATCGTCGATGTGCCCATACCGGCGAGGCGCTTTCGCGCTTGCTCAACTTGGGGAAGCGGGTCCTGGCCGACCGGAGGCAGGGCAACAACTACTCCCGCGACCCCCGGCACAGATGCGACCTTGCAGACGGTTCGCTCCAGGACGGAGACTCCTCCAATGTCCATATACTGCTTGGGTACGGGGAGACCCGCCCTCACGCCACGTCCACCGGCCGGGATAACCACCCAGACCGGGTCACTCACTCTGATTGACCGCCTTATCCAGATACTTGGGCCTCGCGAACACCATCCTGCCGGCAGGGGTGGAGTGGACGTTGGTCACCTCAACCATGATCGTCTGGTTCTGATACCTGCGGCCCTGCTCCACTACTACCATGGTCCCGTCGTCGAGGTAGCCTACGCCCTGGTTCGGTTGCTTGCCTTCGCGGTGTATCTCCACCATGAGTTCGTCTCCCGGCGCGACCATCAGCTTCAGCGCGTTGGCCAGCTGGTTGATGTTCAGCACGCCGACCTGCTGGAGCTCAGCGACCTTGGCCAGGTTGAAATCGGTGGTAATAACCACGGCACCTGTGGTTTTGGCGTGCCGAATGAGCAACGAGTCAACGTCCTCGCCCGGCTCGCTGGGCCACTCCCAGGTCATGACTTCCACCTGGACGTCCTTCTGCAGCCGGTTCAGAGTATCCAGCCCTCTGCGGCCCTTGTTCCGCTTCAAGTTGTCGGACGAATCGGCGATGCGCCGGAGCTCGTCCAGCACGAAATTCGGGACAATGAGTTTGCCCTCTATGAAACCCGACCGGCAGATATCTATCACCCGGCCATCGATGATCGTGCTGGTATCAAGGAGCTTAGGCGCGGAGGACCCGAAAGGGAGGTCTCCCCCTTTTCTCTCCGGCTGCCTACCCCTGGACGACCGGACGACCTGCCTGAGTCGCGCCGGACTCAATGCTACGAGGTCCTCTTTCTTGCTCCTGGCTACCGCTATGCCTATGTAGCCCAGGAGAATGAGGGCGATGGTCGGAAGAAATCTGCCTACCAACGGGAAGCTGGCGAGAGACGGGGCCAATAAATTGGCAATTATGAGGCCGACAATAAGACCCCCCGCTCCGACCACGATATCCTGCAGTGAGGCACCCACCACTTTCTTCTCGATCCATTCGATCCCCGATATCGCAAGTTTTGCCATCGGCGGACCCAGGAAAAAGAAGGCTACGGCGAAAACTGCCGAAAGAAACACGATCAGGCCCGCTGACTCGTAGATCTGGAATTCTCTCTTGAGGAGTTCTTCGAGAGGGGATACCAGGTAGAAAGCAGCGATGCCGCCCAAGACCGCCCCGGCTAAGGCGAAGTAGCGACGGGCTTTCTCCAAATACAGCACCTCCTTTGGCTTGTTCTAACGCAGTCTTATTATATCCTCTAGGGATGTGCGCGTCCAAGCAGCCTGAAGTGGCGACAGCAGCGAGGCTGCACGCACTTTGTCACCATAATTGCGTGAGCCCCGCGGCAAGGCGGCGGGCTGTTTGACCGAAAACTCCAGTTAGTGGTACAATAGGTCAGGGTGTAATGGGGGGTATGGGGATTGTTCAACATAGGTGACCGAGTGGTTTACCCCATGCACGGCGCCGGGACCATCGAAGGTGTTGAGGAGAGAGAGATCCTCGGCAAGACTCACCGCTACTACGTCCTGAGGCTTCCCATCGGCGACATGAAGGTAATGATACCCGTCGATAACACCAAGGAGATTGGACTTCGCGACGTGATCGGGTCTGAGGAAGTCGATAAGGTGATGGTGGTCCTCCGGCAGGAGTGCACTGTCATGTCAACAAACTGGAACCGTCGGTACAGGTCGAACTTGGAAAAGATCAAGAGCGGTGACGTCTATGAGGTCGCTGACGTGGTGCGAAATCTTGCGTCCCGCGAGAGGGAGAAGGGCCTATCCACAGGCGAACGCAAGATGCTTGACAGCGCCAAAGAGATCCTCATCTCCGAACTCATTCTCGCCAAGAACTGGGACAGGGAGAAGACCATGAGCGTCCTTGAGGACGTGCTCGTGCCGCTTCCTTGACTCTAAATCCCCGCTACAGTAGAATTGATTTTGCGTTCAAGCATGGATGGGCGTGTGGCTCAGTGGGAGAGCATTCGGTTCGCATCCGAAAGGTCGGGGGTTCGAATCCCCCCACGTCCACCATCTCCTTTCACTTGACCTTCTGCGAGGTGAAACATCAGTGAAAGACCTCCTTTGCGACGGTTTCCAGGAGACAGTAGATGATTACCTCGTACGGCACAGAAGCATCCTCGACGTGATGAGCAAACTCACCGAGTCCGCTAGCAGGGTCAATCGGGCAGTGTCCAAGGCGGTAACTACCTGCGGTTGCATCGGAATCGAGGCCGGGAAGCAGACGATCCCCCCGGAGCTAGACTCGCTGGAGTCCCTCAAAGAACACATGAGAACTCATCTCACGGGCAAGCTGTGCGACCATTGCACGGAGATCCTGGAAGATGAAATCGGCCGCAACCTTTTCTACCTGGCGGCTCTCTGCAACCTCATGAACCTGAACTTGTACGATATCCTGCTCAAAGAACAGGATAGGGTCGCCTGTCTCGGTATGTTCAACTTCTCATAAGGCTTATTGAACCAGGGCGTTTCGCACCGCTTCTTCTACGGTCGAGACGCCTTTGACTTTTGAACCGGCCTTGTGCCTCGCAAGGAAGCCCGCCGGGACAAGCACCTGCTCGAATCCCACACGCAGGGCCTCTTTGACGCGGTCCTCCATCCGGGCCACCATCCGAACCTCACCTGACAGCCCTATCTCTCCAAAGCAGGCCATGCCCGGCTTTACCTGCACGTCCAAGTAACTTGACATCACAGCAATGGCGGTCGAAAGGTCTATGCCGGGCTCGTCGATGCGGATCCCCCCTGCGACCTTGAGGAAAGCGTCCTTGTTGTCGAGGGCGCTGGCGAGCCTTTTCGATAGGACCGCCAGGATCAGGTCGGCCTTGCCGTGCTCTATCTCGCTGGTGACGCGGCGCGGGGCGCCGTATACACAATTTGCCACAAGCGCCTGGACTTCGAGACATATGGCCTGGTTGCCCTTAAGACAGACGCCTACGCAGGAGCCAATGTTCTTTGCGTTCCTCTCAGATAAGAACAGCTCCGATGGGTTGGCCACTTCAGTAAGGCCCTTCTCTTCCATCTGGAACACTGATACCTCGTTGGTGGGTCCAAAACGGTTCTTTTGCGCCCTCACTATCCTGTAGAGGTGGTTTTGATCCCCCTCGAAATACAGGACCGTGTCTACGAGGTGCTCCAGCAGCCTGGGGCCCGCGATCCCACCCGCCTTGACGGTGTGGCCCACCATGACCACAGTGACTCCCCGGTCCTTGGCGTATTGCTGCATCTTGGTAGCGCAAGTCCGCACCTGGGTGGGGCCACCGGGCAGGGAAGCCACCGAAGCGTCTTCGCAGGTCTGAATAGAGTCGACGATGAGGAGCCCGGGGGATAAATCCTGGCAAGTTTCGAGGATCGCGTCCACGTCCTGCAGCGCTGAGAAGTATAGATTATCGGAAACGACCCCGAGTCGCTCCGCTCTCATCTTGACCTGGCCCTGAGATTCTTCGCCTGAGGTGTAGAGGACTTTGCCGTGGAACTTGGCCACGCTCTCGGCCACTCCGAGAAGGAGTGTCGACTTGCCGATCCCGGGCTCGCCCGCGAGCAATATGACGGACCCGGGGACTATCCCGCCGCCCAAGACCCTGTCGAACTCCTTCATCCCGCTGCTAAAGCGAGTGACGTCTTCGGCAGGCACTTTGGAGAGGGCGATGGGAGCCGCGGGCTTGATTCTCTGGATCCTTCCGGGCGCAACGGGTCGCTCGACTTCCTCAGCCATCGTGTTCCACTCACTGCACTGAGGGCAGCGACCGAACCACTTTGGAGCCTGGAAGCCGCAAGAAGAGCAGACATACCTGGTAATGGGGCGCGGCATAGGACCATTCCTTTCTCTGGAAGTGATTCTATGCCGCGCCGTGGTTTCCTTCCGCCTGTAGCAGGGGTTTACTTCAACCCTGCGTTCGCGACTGCCCGGAATTTGATGGTACCGTCGTCATCCACGTCAACCACGATCTTCTCGGTTACCTTGAACTCGCCGCTGAGCACTAAGTCGGAAAGCGGGTCCTCGACCAGCCTCTGGATGGCCCTCCTGAGGGGCCTGGCGCCGTAGCTGGGGTCGGTGCCCTCGGCGATCAGTTTCTCCTTTGCCTTTTCGGTGACCTCGACCGCGATGTGGGACGATTCCATGAGCCTTCCGGCGACCTCGCGGATCTGCAGTTCCACGATGGCCTTAAGGTGCTCTACAGCCAGAGAGTGGAAGACGATTATCTCATCCACCCTGTTCAGGAACTCGGGCCGGAAGATCCGCTTCACCGAGTCCATGACCCGGTCCTTCATCTCGGTGTGAGCCTTCTGCGTATCCCTTTCGGCGGTAAAACCCAGGACCGCCTTGCCGTGGATGAACTCGGCCCCGGCGTTGGAGGTCATGATGATGACCGTGTTCCGGAAGTCGACCGTCCTCCCCCTGGCCTCGGTCAGGCGCCCGTCCTCCAGCACCTGCAGAAGGACGTTGAAGACGTCGGGGTGAGCCTTCTCTATCTCGTCCAGCAGCACCACTGAGTAGGGCTTGCGCCGGACCGCTTCGGTCAACTGCCCGCCTTCGTCGTAGCCCACGTACCCTGGGGGCGCCCCGACCAGTCGAGAGACGGTGTGCCGCTCCTGGTACTCCGACATGTCAAGCCGGATCATGGCGTCTTCGTCCCCAAACAGCGCCTCGGCCAGAGTCCTGGCCAGTTCGGTCTTGCCTACGCCTGTCGGCCCCAGGAATATGAACGAGCCGATGGGCCTCTTGGGGTCCTTGAGCCCCGCCCGAGAGCGCCTGACGGCGCGCGCCACCGCGGCTACCGCCTCATCCTGGCCGATTACCCGACGGTGCAGTTCGTCTTCAAGGTGTAGGAGCTTCTCGGTCTCCTCAGATGTAAGCCTCTTCACGGGTATGCCGGTCCAGTCCGAGACGATGCCCGCAATATCCTCCTCGGTTACCTGGGACTTCCCAGGGATGTCCTTTGTCTGCCAGTCCTTCTTCTTCTCTCCACGCATCTTACGCAGGGCCTGCTCCTTGTCGCGAAACTCGGCGGCCTTCTCAAACTGCTGGGCCGCCACCGCGGCCTCCTTCTCCTGCGCGAGCTCCTCTATCTTCTCGTTAAGGGCCTTCAGGTCGTCGGGCGCCTCAGACGCCTTCATCCTGACCCTGGAGCCGGCCTCGTCGATGAGATCGATGGCCTTGTCGGGCAGGAAACGATCGGCAACAAAGCGGTCGGACAACCTGGCTGCCGACTCCAAGGCCTCGTCAGTGTACTTCACTTTGTGATGGGCCTCATAGCGGTCGCGGAGCCCTCTCAGTATTGCGATGGTCTCTTCCACGCTGGGCTCCGTGACCATCACGGGCTGGAACCTGCGCTCCAATGCTGCGTCCTTCTCGACGTGCTTTCTAAACGCATCGAGGGTGGTAGCCCCGATGCACTGGAGTTCTCCCCTTGCTAGAAGGGGTTTCAGGATGGCGGAGGCGTCGATCGCCCCCTCAGCTGCGCCCGCGCCGATGATGTTATGCATCTCGTCGATGAACAAGATGATGTCGCCTGACCGCTTGATCTCGTCGAGCACCTTCTTAAGGCGCTCCTCGAACTCGCCCCGGTACTTGGTGCCGGCGACCAGAGAGCCCAGATCGAGCGAAACGACTCTCTTACCGCTCAGCATCTCGGGGACGGTCCCCTCAACTATCGCTTCGGCAAGACCTTCTGCTACCGCTGTCTTGCCCACTCCCGGTTCGCCTATGAGCACAGGGTTGTTCTTGGTCCTCCTCGAGAGGATCTGGATCACCCTCTGGATCTCTTTCTCCCTGCCGATGACCGGGTCGAGACCGCCCTCCCTGGCAATCTGCGTAAGGTCGCGGCCATAGGCCTCGAGAGTGGGGGTGCGCTTCGCGGCCGCCCGCTTGCCCGAAGTCCCTGGAGCGGCCGGACTGTGTCCGGCTTCGTCGATCCCTTTGACCGTGAGGTCGCCGCCGACCCGCTTGACCACTTCCTCGCGAGCCCTCGTCAAATCTGCTCCCATACCCACGAGCACCTGCGCTGCCAAACCCTCGCCCTCTCGGAGCAGGGCTAGAAGGATGTGCTCCGTGCCGATCCAGGTGTGCCCCAGTTCGGTGGACTCGTCTTGAAGGATCTGAATGACCTTCTTGGCTCCGGGGGTAACCCCTTCGATCCCGGGGATAGGGCCCTTCGCCTCGGTGTTCTTCTCTATCTCTTCTTGCACGGCTTTGGGGTCGAGCCCCATCGCCTGAAGGACTTCTATCGCGATGCTGCCTTCGGCCTGGAGCAGCCCGAGCAGGATGTGCTCGGTGTCCATGGCTTCGGCCCCATGCATTCTGGCCTGCTCTTGAGCGGCAGTCAGCACGTTTCGCGCACGCTCAGTGTATCTCGGTCTTCCGTCCATCGTCATGCCTCCTCGCGAGACTTTCTATGATAGATGCTGCCTTATGAGGTCCGCCCTTCTTGCGTCGCGCTCATCAGGCGGCATGGCTTTGCCTACACTTTTCTGCACAAAGTTGGGTTGCGCGATTACGAGGATCTGATTGGCGCTAATTCCGTCCAGCGAAGACATCATCCCGAGTTCGACCCCGAGCCGGACGTCGGACCATAGCTTGACCGCTTCCTGTGAAGACATGCTGCGAGCATTAGACAGTATGCCCCACGCCCTAAAGATGCGGTCTTCCAGGGCTGCGCGCTGAGTCTTAAGGAGCATCTCCCGAAAACGCTTTTCCTCGGCAACCACCTGCTTAGCTACCAGAGAGAGGTTCTCGATTATCTCCTTTTCGGTCTGCCCCAACGTGATCTGGTTGGAGACCTGGTAGACGTTGCCCTGACCCTCGCTGCCTTCCCCAAACAACCCGCGAACGACCAATCCCAGTTTGTTCACCGTCGCCAGGACGCGGGATACCTCATCGCCCATGGCCAGCGCCGGCAGGTGCACCATTAGCGAGGCCCTGAGCCCGGTACCCACGTTGGTGGGGCAGGCGGTCAGGAATCCGTACCGGTCGTCGAAGGCGAAATCAAGGCGTTCGTCCAGGAGGTCGTCGATTCCGCTCGCTGTTACGAAGGCCTCGTCGAGCTCCAGTCCCGAGTACAGGCACTGGAGGCGGAGGTGGTCCTCCTCATTGACCATAATGGAGACACGTTCGTCGGACCTGGTGATAATGCCCTTTCCGAAACCCGCCTGGGCGTGCTGGGGACTCATGAGGTGCTTTTCGACCAGCACCTGGCGGTCCAGGGAGGACACCTTCTCCAAGTCGATGCAGTGAAGCTCGCTAAACGACCCTTTGGCGGCCTTGTCGTTCACGCCCTTGACGGCGGCGAATACCCCCTCCTGCACCTGCCTGGCCTGCACCTCTTGTAGCAGGTGGGGGAAGGGCACGTCGTGGAGATTCCTGGCCAAGCGGACCCTTGATGAAATAACCACGTCGGAAAGGTCGCCGGATCCGTCCATCCAAAGCGAGGAGGAGTTCTTCACGATGGTGCCAAGCAGGTCCTCTCTCTTGGAGTTCATGCCTTCTCCCCCTTGATCTTCTTCTCCATCTGATGGACTTTGTCGCGGAGTTCGGCCGCCTTCTCGTACGCTTCCTTGGAAACGGCCTGCGACAGCTCCCGCTTCAGCTCCTCGACCTCCCTGCGCAGTATGGCGGAACCGCCCGCTTTCGCCGGGGCCTTGCCCACATGCCGGTCAGACCCGTGGATCCTGCGCAAGAGCGGCTCCAACCGGTCCTCAAAAGTCTTGTAACACCGCGAACACCCCAGCATGCCCGCCCTGGCGAAGTCTCGGTAGCTTAGACCACAGACGGGGCATCTGGTCTCCTCGCCTCCGGCCGTAAGCGCAGGGGTCGCCGTTATCTGAGAACCCAAAAGAGCTGACAGAAGGCTGCTGATGTTGAAACTCGGCTGGTGGAGGAATACCTTCATGATACCTTTCTTCTGGGCGCAATCCTGGCAGAGGTTAGTTACTGTCCTCTTGCCGTTCACGACCTGCTCGAAGCGGACCGTGGCGTCTTTCTTCCCACACTCGTCGCAGAGCACCGGTCACTCCTCCTTGTCAGCTGAAGAGAAATACGCGTTCAGCATGGCTTTGAATATGTTGGCCCGGATGAGGTCCCTGTCAGGCAGGACCAAGGTCAGCGCGTTCCGCGAAAGGGCGGCCCGCATTACCTCGAAAGTTCTGTCACCCAGGTGACCGTCCTCGCGAAGCCTCTCTAGATAATCGTACGCCTCGGACTGGCTAAGGTAGTTCCCGGCGTCGCTCATGACCTCACGTATGCTGCCTTCGTCGAGAATGACCCTGGTGAGACGGATGAAGCCCCCTCCACCCCGCCGGGACTCAATGATGTAACCCCTTTCGGGAGGAAAGCGGGACGCGATAACGTAGGATACCTGAGAGGGGGCGCAGCGGAAATGCGCCGCGATGAGAGCCCTCTGGATCTCGGCCATGCCTTCGCCCTCTTCAACGAGGGATTGGATGTACTCTTCGATGAGGTCGGCCAAGCTCGCCATCCTCACACCTCCCCGAAATCCTATCTTTGTCTTTCTTTGACCTATTTGAGTATAATGCACCGTTCCGGGCGGTTCAACATCTTTTTTCGATCTAGGACGGACCGCACACCTGGCATACCCTGAACTTGAGATAGTCAGTCTCAGGTACTCCCGCCAAAATCGGATGGTCGGCCCGCTGCCCGCGGCGCTCCACTATTCTGAGCGGCCTCCTTGCGTCCACAGCGGCATCCTCCAGCATCTTGTCAAACTCATCCCAAGTGACGTGGTGCGAGCAGGAGGACGTACACAGGAACCCGCCCGGACGCAGGACCTTCATGGCTCGAAGGTTGATCTCCTTGTAGCCCGCCAGCGCCTTCTCGACCATCTTGCGGGACCTCGCGAACGCCGGGGGGTCCAATAGGACCAGGTCGAAGCGTGTTCCGTCCTTCTCGTACTCGCGGAGCAGGTCGAAGACGTTGGCGGCGCGGCAGGAGACCCTGTCCGACAGGCCGTTCCTCTCGGCGGATACCCGGGCAAGGTCAAGCGCGGCTTCCGACGCGTCCACGCAGATGACGCTTTTGGCCCCCGCGTAAGCGGCTGAGAGTCCAAAGCCTCCAGAATAGGAGAATGCATCGAGGACCTCCCTGTCGCGCGAGAACGCTCGCGCTCGCAGACGGTTTTCCGTCTGGTCCAGGAAGTACCCGGTCTTCTGGCCTTTTTGGATATCTACCACCATGCGCACGCCGTTTTCGTCGATCTCCACCAGTGGGTCGAAGGATTCGCCCAGGTAGCCCGCCCTCTGCGATAGGCCTTCCAGTCCTCGCACGGGAGCATCGTTGCGCTCGTAGACGCCCCGTGGCGAGACCAGTTCGCGGAGGGCGTCGACGATAGTCTCCTTCCACCTGTCGATGCCCAGCGTCAAGGTCTGAAATGACAAATAGCCCCCGAAGATGTCCGCCACCAGGCCCGGGAGGAAGTCGGCTTCGGAGTAGACCAGCCGGTAGCCGCCCTTTTGGTCCCCAATCTCCCCCGATAGGCCAAACAGCATCTTCCGGTACTCGACCGCCTTTTCCAGGCGATCCCTAATGAATGCCTCGTCTATCTCCCTGTCTTCTCTGGAAAGCACCCGGACCAGGATGGCCGACTCGGGGTTTATGTAACCGAGCGCGACGAAGCTGCCTCGAGGGTCGCGGACCTCCACAATGTCGCCCGGGTAATAGGAGCCGCTCACGGACTCAACCTCGTTGCCGAAGACCCATGGGTGCCCGTATTGGACGCGGTGCCTCACCTTGGGCAGCAGCTTCACCACGGCCCTCAATTCAGCACCCCCGGCTGGTTCTCCAGCAGATACCTCTCGGCGGACCATGCTGCTGCGGCGCCATCGCCAACGGCGGTCGCGACCTGCCGCAACGACTTGTGGCGTACATCTCCGGCGGCGAACAGGCCAAACGTGCGGGTGGACATGTCCTCTTCCGTCTTGATGTAGCCGCCCTCATTGGTGTCGACCAGGTCTTTTACCGGGGCGGAGTTAGGGTTCGAACCCACGTACAGGAAGATCCCGTCAACCGGCACCTCGTTGACCTTGTTTTGGGACAGGTTACGGACCACAGCCGACGTCACGCGGTCGTCTCCCCGGATTTCCTCTATCACACTGGACATAATCCTTCGCACCTTGGGGTTTGCGGTCACGCGCCTCACCATGGCTAGGCCGGCCCGAAACTCTTCCCGCCTGTGGATCAACAGCACTTCACGGGCGAACCTGGTCAAAAACTCGGCTTCGGTGAGAGCCGAGTCGCCGCCGCCGACCACCGCGACGACTTTGTCCCTGTAAAGCGCCCCGTCACACGTGGCGCAGAAACTGATCCCTCTGCCTATGAACTTGTCCTCGCCGGGTACCGCCAGTTTCTTGGGAGAAGTGCCGGCCGCGTAGACCAGGGCCTTGGCGGTGTGGGTCGAGCCCTCGCAGGCGACGGTGAAGATGTCGCCAGATTTCGCCACATGAGTCACCTGATCGTACTCGATGGAGACTCCAAAGGCTTTGGCCTGCTCGGCCATCCGGTCCATCAGATCCATGCCGGATACGCCCGAGGGAAAGCCGGGGTAATTGTGGATCACGTCGGTGGTGCTCGCCTGCCCGCCGCCACCCAAAGGATCGATCACCACGGTCTTCCACCCTGCTCTGCCTGCATATATGGCCGCGGTCATCCCTG
Source organism: Bacillota bacterium (assembly GCA_040880305.1). Taxonomy (GTDB): domain Bacteria; phylum Bacillota; class Sulfobacillia; order Fermentithermobacillales; family Fermentithermobacillaceae; genus JBBDIP01. The sequence goes on along the minus strand of JBBDIP010000038.1, from coordinate 7,273 downwards.
CAGGTCCGCCGCCGGTGATCAGAACGTCCCAGTCCATTAGCGTCACTCCCCAGCCCTATATTCTGCCAGAATGCTACCATGCCGAAACCAGGTCACTCAACACCATAAGGGCATCCGGATGCGTTACGATTTTGCGCCGCGTCCTAAGGAAAAGATAAGCCTGGAGGCGATGGTCCATGTCAGTTAACCAAGGCGGGAAGGGGATCTTCAAGAACGAGCGGTGGCTCATCATCCCTGGAGTCATCCTTGCCGTCATCCTCGCCGTCGTTGTGAGGAGCCAGCGGGCAACCCCCAAGCCAGGCTTGCCCCAGACCGAACCCTCGATATCCGTCTACATGAGCGACACCGGACAAGTGAAAAAGATGCCGTTGGAGACCTACCTGGAAGGCGTGGTCGCGGCCGAGATGGAGCCTTCCTGGCCGGAGCAGGCCCTGGAGGCCCAGGCCATAGTCGCCCGCACTTTCACCCTACGCAAAATCAGCGACGGTGGCGTGGCCAAACGAGGCACCGACGCCAGCACGGACCCAAAGGAGTTCCAGGCCTACAACGCCTCTCGCGTCAACGACAAGGTCAAGGCGGCCGTGGCCGCCACGCGGGGCCAGATCATAACGTACGGTGGCTCACCTATTAACGCATGGTTCCACGCAAGCTCAGGCGGCGTAACAGCCAGCGCCCAAGAGGGATTAGGGTACAAGAAAGAAGCCACCCCCTACGTGATCTCTGTGACAGACATCAAGGCTGAACCCGCTCATCCGTGGTATCAAACCTTTTCCAACGCCGCGGTGTCCGAGGCCGCGGCCGCGGTGGGGGTCAACGTCGGCCACGTGACGTCCATCCATATCGGGCGCAAAGGGCCCTCGGGCAGGGCCGAGACTCTGAAAATCAACGGCAGGGACGTCCCCGCCCCGTCCTTTCGACTCGCCCTGGGTGACAAGACCATGCAATCGACCCTGCTGGACGACGTGCGCATGAGCGGCGACAGCATCTACATGAAGGGGCGCGGTTTCGGTCACGGGGTCGGCATGTCGCAGTGGGGCGCGTGGATGATGGCGCAGCAGGGCAAATCGGCCGCCGACATCGTGGGTTACTACTTCCGGGGGATCAAGATCCAAAACCTCTACCAGTAATCGGTTAAGCGAAGGTCCCGGTCGCCCAAAGGCTCCGGGACCCTTCATGCTTTTTGACCTATTTTTGCTCCTTGGCCTTCTTAGCTTCTTCGATGATGCCCTGGGCGATGGTCGCGGGGACTTCCTCATAGTGGTCAAACTCCATCGAGAACAGCCCGCGACCCTGAGTCATGGACCGGAGGTCAATGGCGTATCTCTGCACCACGGACAGGGGGGCGAGGGCCCTGATCACCTGGAGGTGGCCCTTGGCCTCCATCCCGAGGATCTTGCCGCGGTTTTTGTTGAGGTCGCCCATAATGTCGCCCATGAACTGCTCGGGGACGGTGATCTCCATCCGCATGATAGGCTCCATGATGATTGGGTTGGCTTCGATGCAGCCTTTCTTGAAGGCCAGCCCGGCCGCGATCTTGAAAGCCATTTCCGAGGAGTCGACGGCGTGGAACGATCCGTCGTACAAGATCGCCCTTATATTTGCCGTCGGGTATCCGGCCAGGACGCCCTCGGTAATCGACTCCCGCAAGCCCTTCTCAACCGCCGGGATGAACTGCCTGGGGACTGAACCGCCGAAGATCTTGTCGACGAACTCGAAATCCTTGTCGGCCACAGGCTCAAACTCAATCCACACGTCGCCGAACTGGCCGCGTCCGCCGGTCTGCTTCTTGTGCCGCCCCTGGGCCTTGGCCGAGCCCTTTATGGTCTCCTTGTAGGGGATTGTCGGAGTCGTAAGCTCGACGTCGACCCCGAACTTCCTCTTGAGTTTTCCGGTCGTGACGTCCAGGTGGACTTCGCCCAACCCCGAGAGGATGGTCTCAGAAGTCTGGGCGTTACGCTCGGTCTTGAGGGTCGGGTCTTCTTCCATCAGCCTCGCCAGACCGCTCGAAATCTTGTCTTCGTCGCCTTTGGTCTTGGGATGCACCGCCACCGAGTAAACAGGCGCGGGGAAGGCGATGGCCTGGAAGACGATGGGCTCTTCCGGCTTGCATAGGGTATCGCCGGTGAGGGTGTCGGTCAGCTTTGCTACCGCCCCGATGTCGCCTGCATTAACCGACGCCACGGGTTCCTGGTTCTTTCCTTTCACGGTGTAGAGCTGGCCGATCCTCTCGACTTTGTTCTTGCCGGAGTTGAGGCAGCCGGTGTTGGAGACCAATTTGCCCGAGTAGACCCTGAATAGGGTCAGTTTGCCGACATAGGGGTCTGCCATGGTCTTCCAGACAAGCGCCGAGAACGGTCCCGATTCGTCGGGAGCGCGCTCAGCTAGGGTCTCCTGGTCGGGGAGGTGCCCTTTGACTGCGGGGACGTCCTTGGGTGAGGGCAGGAACCGCACCACCGCATCCAGCAGCTCCCTGACTCCGAGAAGTTTGGCTGCCGCCACCGGGACCACAAGCGATATCTTCCCGGATACGGAGGCAAGATGCAGGCCTTTGACGATCTCCTCGTCAGAGAGGTCACCCTCCTCCAGGTATTTCTCCATGAGAGCGTCATCGCCGTCGCAGGCGGCTTCTTTGAGCCTCTCCTTGAAGTCAGCCACGGCCCCGGCCGAGTCGGCGGGCACGGCGCTCTCAACGGATTTGCCGTCGGGCGTGGTGGTTATCATGACGCCCCCAATAATGTCGATCAAGCCTTTGAAAGAGGACTCCTTGCCGGAAGGCAGGTAGAGCGGGGTGGCGTGTCCCCCCAACATGTCGTTTACCTGGGAGACAACCGACTCGAAGTCGGTGTTCTCGCGGTCCAACTTGTTGACAACGATCATGCGGGGCACCTGGTATTCCTGAGAGTACTGCCACACCATCTCGGTGCCGACCTCGACTCCACCTGTGGCGTCGATGACCACAAGCGCGCCGTCTCCTATACGGAGAGCCGAGCGGACCTCGCCCACGAAGTCGAAGTAACCGGGAGTATCAAGGACGTTTACCTTGGCGCCCTTCCATTCGACAGGAGCCACCGAGGTCGAGATCGTGGTCTTTCGCCTCTGCTCGTCGGGATCAAAGTCCAGTACCGACGAGGCGTCATCAACTCTGCCAAACCGGTCGTTACCGCCGGATAGGAACAACATGGCATCACCAAGGGTCGTCTTGCCCGCTCCGCCGTGGGAGATGAGGGCGACGTTCCGGATGTTACCCGTGGAATACTCCTTCATAAGGCATCTCCTCCTACGCTAGAAAACAAGCAAAGCTCCTCGGGCATGATATCAGTTAAAAACCGTCCTTCGCAAGGGCGAACTTCCCGCCAACCATGACGAAGCGCACTTCAAGGCCCATAATCCGGTCTCCGGAGACTTCGAACAGGTCACCCGACAAAACTACAAGGTCAGCGAGTTTTCCAGGAGCTATAGTTCCCCGGATGCCTTCGTCTCCCACGGCGTAGGCAGCGCCGCTGGTGTAGCCCGCGATGGCGTCAAACATAGAGAGCCGCTCCTCTGGGTACCAGGACGCTGACTGCATCTCAGAGGGACGCTTCCTGTGGACCGCAGAGTAGATCCCCAGGAGTGGATCCGGGATCTCGACCGGGGCGTCGGACCCGAACGCAAGGACCGCGCCGCTATCGCGAAGCGACTTGAAAGCATAGGCGTACCTGGCTCTTGCGCCCCACTGGGCGTCGGCCATGTAGCGGTCGGCGGAAGCGTGTCCCGGCTGCACAGACGCGATCACGCCCAGAGAGCCGAACCGCTCTATGTCACTCGGAGTCAGCAGTTGAGCGTGTTCGATACGGTGCCGGGCGCCGGGGCTTTGGGGCTTGCCGGCTTTCTCGATAGAGTCCAATGCTTCTCGGCAAGCGCGGTCCCCGATCGCGTGGCACGCCACGGGGAAACCAGCCTCAACAGCCGCGCTGACAGCGCTGTCGTTCTCCTCGGTGGTCATAGTCTCTAGCCCGCGGTATTCGCCCTGGCCCTCGTAAGGCTCGTACATCCAAGCGGTGGATGCGCCCAAAGAGCCGTCTTTGAACATCTTCACCGGGCCGATCTTCAACCACTCGTCGCCGAACCTGTAGCGGAAGCCTGCGCCGGTCACCCGCGGCAGAACGCCGGTAGGCACCATCATGGTGACTCTGACCGGAAGTCCTTCACGCTCCCTCAGGACCTGCAGAGCCCGGAGGGTCGCCGGACCCTCTGCTGCCTGTACCGCCGTGACCCCCATGGCCAGGAGCAGCTTGAACCCATCCGAAAGAGCCTTGACGATGTACTCCAAATCCCTTTCCGGAACAACCTTGTAGACCAGGCCCTCGGCGTTGTCCTGCAGTATCCCGTTAGGTTCGCTATTGCGGTCCTTGAGGATCGCGCCGCCGGGGGGATCAGGCGTCTCCCCGGTGATACCGGCCATCTTCATGGCCATGCCGTTTGCCCAGACCGAGTGTCCGTCCTTGCTGCCCAATACCACCGGGTTGTCAGGGAAGACCTTGTCAAGGTCGCGGGACGTGGGGAAACCGCCCCAGACGTTCTTGTCCCACCCTCCGCCTCGGACCCAATCGCCGGGCCGGTACTCCGTGGCCCTGCCAGCCATGAGCGACAAGGCGTCTTCCAGGGTACTCACGGAGAAAAGATCTATCTCCGACTGCCTTATGCACCACTGGGCCAAGTGGATGTGCGAGTCCTCAAATCCCGGATACACTGTCGCCCCATGCAGGTCTATCTTAGCGCAGTCGCTGCCGCACATGGCTTCCAACTCAACCCTCGCCCCTACCGCCTTGATGCGGTCGTTCGCGATCAGCACTGCCTCGCGCCGGACCCTGTCGTTCATCGTGTAGACCCTTCCGCCGTAAAGAAGAGTCTCCGCGTTCCTCACTTCATGCACGTCCTTACCTCCCTACCTCCTGTTTCGAGAAAAATGAAGGGGCTTCCTTCCGGGCCGGCATCTTTGCCGCCCGAAAGGAAGCCCCATGTTGACCGAATTCGACTAACCCGTCAGTTCATAACCCCGTCAGGCTACCTGCCGATGTAGAACCAGGTCTGCGCGACGGTCCTGTAATTGGCCGCCCCCCCGCCGCCAATGTTGGAGCGGACGTCAGCTTGGTACGTTCCCGGCTTAAGACCGTCCAGGGTCACGAACACATACCTGGAGGCGCCTGCCGCGATCGTGCCGATGGACTGACCGATCCCAACGTTGCCAAGGTAATCGCGGCCTCCCGGAACCTTGACGAGAACCTGGTAACCGTACTGGTACGGAAGCTTCAGTTCCCTGTCAGACGTGTTCTTGATGGTGACGCGGAGCCTGGGCGAGCTGTTGAACCAACCCGAGCTCATGAACTCCACGCTGTACTGGAGCGGATCAGACGTCTGGGGCTGCCTCACCACGATGCTCGTGGACGCCACAGGCGTACGCTTGGTCTCGCCGATGAAGTAGGACTGGGCCAGGTACGTTCCGGCGGCCAAGTTCGGCAGCGCCTGCCTGTAGACCTTGCCCTCGCCCGCCCTAAAGGTCTCGTTGGTAACCGCGTCTGCGAACACCTTGTCGGTGCTGTAGCGCCATACGAGCGTGCCGTTCTTCCAAAGAGCAAAGTCGGTCTTGAACGCCGAAGGCGTGGTCACCTTGATGGCCCTGTTAGTGGGGTTCACCACGATCAGCTGGACCTCGTTCCTCTCAGACACATAGACCATCTGGTACTGGAGTCCGGTCCCTTTGCCAGGCACCGGACCGTTGACGGGCCATACGGGGAAGGGCATCCACCGTGCGTACCAGGGAGCCTGGAGCGTCTGCGCCTGTGCGGCGACAGGAGCCGCCCAAGCCATAGACGGCACAACCATCACGATCGCGAGCGCCGCAACCGCGGCCAGGCGAGCAATGCGTTTCGACAACTGTCTTTCCTCCTTTTATGGTGGAGGGAGCGCCGTAAGGGCTCTGCCCCTCCCTTTGCGGGGTCCATCTCATGATTTCCCCAGCATGAGGCTCTGTTTACATAATACAACCTCAACTGTCATTATGACGACCCAGGAGGACAAACTGTTCCCACGCTGCGAATGTGCTGGTTGTGGCGACTGCTGTTCGAGGCGCCTTATGGGACCTGCCAAGTCGGGCTGCGCAATTGTCAGCGCTCTATGCGGTGAAGAGGCCGCTCCGTTATCCACAAGATCTGCCACTTATCCCCAGACTTGTCAACAGGGCGCGCGGTTGGCTACCCGCGCCATCAACTCGACAGCATCTTCGTGGTATCACATACGGTGCGCGTTTCAACTAGGGTACCCGAGGAGGAGGCTTATCCCATTGCATACCCTTTGTGGGTTATAATATAATCATCCCACAGCCACCAACCTCTCATAGGAAAGGGGATCTGGAAATGGGCGTCCGCGCAAGCATCGATGACAGGGGCCGGCTGTTCATACCTTCCGACGTTAGAAAGCAGACCGGGTTACGCGAGAGCGACAGCGTGGTAGTTGAGGCCATGGGGCCAGGTGAATTCAGGGTGGTCCGGCTCCAGAACCTTGTTGACAGGTCGAAAGGCATGTACAGGCACCTCCGGCGCGAAGGCGAGAGTATGGTAGACGGGCTTATCGAGGACCGAAAGCGCGAGGTCGGGGACGAGATGAAATGAGCGGGAACGTGATTGATGCTTCTGCTTTGCTCGCCTTCCTGCTTGACGAGCCAGGCGCATCTTTGGTAGCCGAGGCTCTGGCGACTGGCGGGAGCCTCCTTTCAGCAGTGAACTACTCCGAAGTCATCTCGAAGCTCGGCGAGCACGGCATCTCAGCAGAGCAGCTTGCCTCCGATTTTGCCGAGAGGGGTTTGCTGGACTTGGTCGACATCGTCGATTTCACGCCGGACTTGGCCGAGGCAACGGCCGGCTTGCGAACGCCAACCAAGTCCTTAGGGCTATCCTTGGGGGACAGGGCTTGTCTGGCAATGGCCAAGGCCCGAGGGCTTCCTGCCCTGACAGCAGACCGAAGGTGGCTTCAGGTCCCGGGCGTGGTCGTGAGGACCATCCGGTGAGGTGTTCCCTGGGGGTACCTACTAAACTCGTGGTATCAAATACGGTGCGCGTTTCAGCTAGGGTACCCCAAGAGACCACACAGCTCCCTCGTCACCGAGACACGAAAAGGCCCTCCTTTCGGAGGGCCCCTTCTAATAGATCCCGGCGGCGACCTACTCTCCCAGGGCATTCACCCAAGTACCATCGGCGCTGGAGGGCTTAACGGCCGTGTTCGGAATGGGAACGGG
>JBBDIP010000037.1:0-24414 GCA_040880305.1 Bacillota bacterium | reverse complement strand
GGAGGGGGTCATCGTGGAAGGGGGGAAGACGGGCGGCGGCGCCGCCGCCCGGGTCATCGACGGGCAGGGGCTGACGCTGGCCCCGGGGTTCATCGATTCCCACAGCCACTCGGATACCCCTTGGTTTGTAGACAACCGCGGCGAATCCAAGATCCGCCAGGGAGTGACCACGGAGGTCACCGGACAGTGCGGGATGTCGGCGGCTCCGATCACCGAAAAGAGGCGCGGAGCTCAGGTCACGGTCGAGACCGACGAGGGCACCGCGGTCACGTGGAGCACCTTTGCCGAGTACATGACCGTCCTGGAGAAAGCCGGCGTCGGGCTCAACATCGTCCCCTTGGTTGGCCACAGTGCGTTGCGGAGTTCGGCCATGGGATACGACAATCGCCCTCCGACCGACGCTGAACTGACGGAGATGAAGAACCTCCTGGTCGAGGCCCTTGAGGCAGGAGCATTTGGCTACTCCAGCGGGCTCATCTATCCTCCCAGCTCCTATGCCGCCACCGAAGAGTTGATCGAGCTGGCCAAGGCCATGGCTCCCTACGGCGGGCTTTACGCCACCCACATGAGGGACGAGGGCACGGGGCTCCTGGAGTCGGTTCGAGAAGCCATCCGCGTCGGCAGAGAGGGCGGCGTTTCAGTCCAGATATCCCACCACAAGGCGTCGGGTGAGAAGGCCTGGGGCCTGGTGAAGCAGTCCCTGCCCATGATCGAGGAGGCCCGCAAGGAAGGCGTCGACGTCACCTGCGACCAGTACCCGTACATAGCGTCTGCCACGAGACTGACCTCAATAATCCCAGGCTGGGCTCACGAAGGAGGGCCGAAGGCTCTTCTGGCCAGACTGCGGGACCCCGAGGTCTCCAAGGGCCTCACGGAGACGGTCGCCAGGAATCAGGACGGCGGCGGCTGGTCCCGGCTCCTCATCACAGGCGTCAAGTCGCAGAAGAACTCGTTCGCGCAGGGCAAGAGGATACCGGAGATAGCCGCCATCTGGGGCATCAGCGAAATCGAGGCTGCCTGGCGCCTCTTGACCGAAGAGGAACTCGAAGTCGGGCAGGCCCGTTTCGGAATGTGCGAGGAAGACGTGAAGACGGTGATGGCCCACCCTTGCGTGATGGTGGGATCCGACTCGAGCTGCATGGCCGTGGACGGTCCGCTGGCCAAGGGCCATCCCCACCCGAGGACGTTCGGGACGTTCCCGCGCGTCTTGGGGCACTATTCTCGCGACGAGAAGGTATTCCCGCTTGAGCGGGCCGTCTACAAGATGACCGGCATGGCCGCGTGGCGGGTCGGCTTGTGGGACCGCGGGTTGGTCCGGCCCGGCATGAAGGCTGACCTCACCTTATTTGACCCCGATACCGTAATCGACACCGCCACCTTCGAATCGCCGATGAACTACCCCAGGGGCATCGAGCGTGTCATGGTGAACGGCGTGATGGTGATAGAAGACGGGAAGCACACCGGGGCGATAGCGGGCAAGGTGCTGAGGTGCCCGAGTCACTAGGTTCAGATCGACCGGCCGCCGCTCCCTCGCCGGGGGCGGGGCCGATACGCTCCGGTGGGAAAGCTCAGATTAGGCGGAAGAAACCCGCCATTTCCAAGGAGGCGCAACCACCATTGTTCGCTCTCAAAGCCAAGAAGATGGTGACCCCGCTCCGAATAGTAGAGGATGCGGTTCTGGTTATCGACGGTGAGAAGATTCGGTTCGCAGGGGCTGCTGTCAATGTCCCGGTTTCATAGACATCCACCACCACGGCGCTGCCGGCGCGAGGGCCTCGGGCGGCGTCGACGCCGTCAAGAAGATAGGCCAGTTCCTGCCGAGCACCGGGTGCACCGCGTGGTTGCCCACGGTCAACGCCAAGGAGCACTGCGTCGAGATCGTAAAGGTCATGAAATCCGGAGGGACCGGTGGCGCGGACATCCCCGGCATCCACATGGAGGGTCCGTTCCTCGCCCCTAAGGCCCTGGAAGGCAGGCCTGAAGTAGACGCGCACCTGCTGAAGCCCGACGTCAGAGCGCTCAACTCCATCCAGGAAGCCGCAGAGGGTCATGTGCTTCTCATGGGTTTCGGGATCGAGATGCCGGGCTCCTTTGACGTCATCCGAGAGGCCGGGCGCATCGGCATCCTCCCCGCGGTAGCGCACACCAAGGGCGACTACGAGCTGTTTATGAGGGCGGTCGACGCCGGGATCAGGCACGCCACCCACATCTACAACGTGATGACCAGGATGCACCACAGAAAACCCGGCATTGTCGGTGGCATCCTTACCTGCGACGAGATCACAGGCGAGCTGATCGGGGACGGGCTGCACGTCCACCCGGCCGCGCTTGACATCGCCATACGCTGCAAGGGCACCGACAAGGTGGCCCTTATCACCGACCAGTCCGAACTGGCGGGCATGCCCGACGGTCGCTACCAGAGGCCCAACGGCGTCTTCGTCATTAAAAAGGATGGCATCTGCCGCATGGAAGGCTTCGACGAGAGCGTTGACAACACCATGGCGGGCAGCAGTCTCACCATCGACTTTGACCTTAGGACCCTGGTAAACAAGGTTGGACTAAAGCTCCACGAGGCTGTCAAGATGGCGTCGCTGACGCCGGCCAGGATCGTCCGCATCGACAAGACCAAGGGGAGCCTCGAGCCGCTTAAGGACGCGGATATCGCGGTCCTGAACCCGGATCTCACAGTTGAAGCCACCTATGTCAAAGGTCAAAGGCGGTTCTCCAGGCAGTAAGAAGACAGTAGATATGGGATTGGGCGGGGAGGAAAAGGGTGGCATCTGAGATCCGCTCCTTCGGCGGCAAAGCAATTGCGGTAGGCGTCGATGTGTGCGAGACGGATCAGGTACAGAACATGATCTCCGAGACAGTCCGCGCTTTCGGCGCTCTCCATATCCTCGTGAACAACGCCGCGGCGGGCAGAAGACTCGATGGCGCTTGACCTACTGGATAAGAACGTGAGGGTCAACGCGGCCAAGGGCATCTTTGGGAGAGGTTTCGAGGGATACCCCCAGGACATCGCCAACGCGATCCTGTTCCTTGCCTCCGACGAAGCGAGCTTCGTAAACGGCGAGGCGCTGGTGGTCGACGGCGGGTCGTCAGCCGGCAAGTAGATTGGAGGAGCCTTGTTTGGGGCCGAGATTAGTCTTTGCCATGGATTTTGATGGGACCATCACAACTCCCGACGCAACTCACATCCTCAGGGACACGTTCGTCCCCAAGGACGTCGCTGAGGGTATTCGCCTCAACGCCGCGGTGAAATCACCGCCGGGACGGGACTGGCTTGGGGCCTATGCGGCCTACTTCCCTAATGACCCAAAGATGCTGATCGACTTGGTGCTTAGGAACACGGAGTTTCGGCCCGGCTTCTTGGAGTTCGTGGAGTGGGCAAGGTCCAAGGGCTACGGGCTTGCTACCATAAGCAATGGCTACGGGTTCTACGTGGACCCAATGTTGCGGTCCGCCGGTATCACGGATATCGAGGTGTACAGGAACGACGTTGACTTCGCGTCGCCTCCCCGCGTGGTAATAGGCCACCCTCATCCTACGTGCAAGACTTGCGCAAGCTGCAAGGTCAGGTGCGTGGAGGAACTCCTGCGCGACTACGACAGGGCTGTATTCGTGGGGGACGGCCTGGGCGATCGCTTTGGGGCCGCCCGGTCCCACGCCATCTTCGGGAGGGACAAGCTGGCGAACTTCTGCGAAGGCGCCGGCATCCCGTTCACCAGATGGGACGACTTCTTCGACATCATGGATTCCGTGGAAAAAGGACTGAAGCTGGCTGAGCCAGGAGAATGGGGGCTGTGCCCGGCGGATGCCGGACATGGCGCCTGACCGGGGGCGAAGACCACGAGCATCGGATTCGTTCTGGATTTTGACGGGACCGTCACGACGAAGGACATAACCCTCGCCATGATGCAGACTTTCGGAAAACAGAAGTGGCTGAAACTGGACTGGGAGAGCAGAGGGGGCCGCTCCACCGGATGGGGATGGCTCACGCGGATGGGGATGGCTCACGCGGATGGTGCCCATGCTCCCCAACGACCGCGAGGCCCTTATGGATTTTGTGAAAGACGCCTGCATCGTTAGGCCTCACTTCAAAGAATTCGTGGATTGGGCCCGGCATAGGGATTACGGGGTCGCTATCGCCACAGACGGATTCGGGTTCTACCTTGACAGGGTTGCGCCACCTGCAAGCGTCAGGTCGTAGAGGAATGGCGGCAGAAGCACGACCGGGTCATCTTCGTCGGAGATGGCACCAAGGACAAACTGGGAGCCGTCTACGCCGACGCCATTTTCGCGCGGGACAGGCTCATCACCGCCTGCGAAGAGGCCGGTCTCTGCCCCAGGCTGCAGTCGTGGAGCCATTCGTGCCCCGGCTTCATGAGAGGTTTCCGAACTCTGGCGGGAAGCGTTGCGATAAGGTGACAGAACTGAATGCGAAAGGTATAATCGAGAGCAGATGCCCTGCTAGATGCCCGTTCTATGCGGACATCGCCACAGGCGTCTCTACGGACGGTCTTGGTTCATGAACGACGCTTTCCGGCTCCGAAAGTGAAGGAGGGATAACGAGACCCAGCCGTTCCGGTAGAGGTATCGTTCCGGTCATCGCACGTTGGTGTTGGGAGCAACAACGCATAAACATAAGGAGGAAGGCTCTTGGAGACTTTCAGCGTTACCACTGCGCTCATTCTCGCTGTGTACGCCTATGTGGCCATCGTCCTGACCTCGGGCCCAGGCTTCACGTTCAATGAGCCCCTGATCGCCGGCCTTTTCACAGGCTGGGTAGTAGGCGACGTCCAGACCGGTCTCATGGTGGGTGCAACTCTGACTCTCATGTCTTTGGGCATGGCTACGTATGGAGGAGCAACCATACCCGACTTCATGGTCGGCGCGATCCTCGGAACTGCCTTCGGCGCAATCTCTGGCCAGGGCCTTGCCGGCGGTCTCGCCATCGCCGTCCCGACCGCTCTTCTCATGACCCAGCTCGACGTTTTTCGTCGCGCCATCACTACGGTATTCATCCATGCTGCTGATAGGGCCATTGAAAGGGAAGACCTACGGTCGTTCGAAGCTATGCACATTCTCGGACAGCTGCCGTCGGGCCTCGCCCGCGCGGTCCCCGTGTTTCTGGCCATCTGGCTGGGCTCCGGTCCTGTCCAGTCGTTCATCAACTGGATGCCCGCGTGGTTCATGAAGAGCATCCAGACCATCGGCTCGGTCCTCCCGGCCCTTGGGTTTGCGCTGCTACTGGGCATGCTCCCGACCAAGAAGTATTGGCCGTTCCTGGTTTTGGGATATGTCCTGTTCGCCTACCTTAAGGTGCCGGTACTAGGTATTGCCCTCGTCGGTATCGCGGGCGCCACCATCTACCAGTCCCTGAAAGGAGGCGCGACTGAATAATGGCTGAGGAAAACAAGGTCACCACAGCAGATCTAAAGAAGGCTGCATTCAGGCATAACTTCACTCTTCAGTGGTCCTGGAACTACGAGCGTATGCAGACCCTTGGGTATGCGTACTCCATGGTCCCCGTGCTCAAGAAGATCTATGGAACCGGGCACGAGTTCTTCGAGGCCCTGAAGCGTCACATGGTCTTCTACAACACCCAGCCGACCATGTCTTCGATCATCATCGGCGCCTCGTGCGCACTCGAGGAGCAGGAGCAGGGCGAAGTCGGAGATAGCCTGAAGATAGCCCTAATGGGTCCCTTCGCGGGCATCGGCGACACCATCGTCAGCATCCTGACCAGGCCTATCGTTGGCGTGTTCGCCGCATCGTTCGCCCTTAGCGGAAGCTACCTTGGACCAGTTCTCATGCTGCTCCTCGGCTTCTTCTGGTTCTGGACCAGGTTCCCGTTGTTCTGGCTTGGCCACAGAGAGGGCATCAACGTGGCGACCGAGGTCGCTTCCGGCGGCAAGATCCAGCAGATCACCGAGATCGCGTCCATCATGGGCATCACGGTTATCGGCGGGTTTGTCCCGAGCATCCTGGCTAAGGTAAAGACGCCGCTCAAGTTCGCTCAGAACGTGACCGGCGCCGACGGCAAGGTAGTCTCAAAGGTCATCGAGATGTCGACCATCCTCGATACCCTTCTCCCGTACATGATCCCGCTCGCCTTGGTGGGAGTCGCGTACGCGATGCTGTACAAGATGAAGTGGAAGCCCCTAAAGGCGCTTCTCGTACTTTGCGGACTCACGTTCGTTCTTAGCTTGGTGAACGTTCTCTAGAGCGATTTGGAGCGGGGTGGGTTTCCCATCCCGCTCCATGTCCAACATAGTCCCGAGGAGTGGTTTCAGTGGTAGGCATCCTGGTAGCGTCCCACGGCGCCTTGGCCGCCGGACTCCTTGATTCGGCGTCCATGATCGTGGGCAAGTCCGAACTGATGAAGGCGGAGAGCTTGCAGCCCGAAGACAGTCCGGAAGGGTTTAAGGAGCGTCTGGCCAAGTCCATCGCGGAGCTCGACCAGGGCGACGGGGTCCTGGTGCTCACAGACCTGTTCGGCGCCACGCCCGCAAACTCCGCCCTTTCCCTTGTGGGCGACGGGGTCGAAGTCCTTACCGGGGTAAACCTGCCTATGTTACTCGAAGCCATAATGCAGCGCGAGATGCCTCTTCGGGAACTGGCAGACTCCATCCTTGAGTCCGGCCGGTCGGGCATCATAAACGCAGGAAACATGATACGGGAGAGCCAAGAGAACGCTTAAGGCTCGATGCCTACATAATGCGTGGAGGTGCAACGTAGATGTCCGTAGTGCACATGAGGATAGACAACAGGCTGATTCATGGGCAGGTGACGGTCACATGGGTCGGCTCGGTCGGGGCCAACCACATCATCGTCTGCAATGACAAGGTCTCCAAGGACCCCATCCAGAAACTGATGCTCCCGCAAGCCGCCCGAGGCGTCAAGACCTCGGTCTTGTCCATCCAGGATACCCTGGCTCACTGCCTCTCCCCCAAAGGTCTCACTGAGAAGATCCTTGTCATAGCCAAGTTGCCGTCCGACGCGCTGGCGCTCATGGAAGGCGGGCTGAACCCGGTGGAGGTCAACGTAGGCAACCAGGCGCCCACCCCCGGCACCAACTTCAAGATGGTCATGAAGTCAGTGGCCGTGACTCCGGAAGAAGCCGTCCTCTACCGAAAGGTCCAGGAGCTGTACGGCAAGACTCTGACGTGCAGGATGGTCCCGTCTGAATCCGCCGGCGACTTCATCGAGTCCCTCAAGAACAAGGGATTGTAGTGTGGGGAGAGGTGGAACAGAGTGAAGATCGGGTTTAAGGAAGTTGTCATCACCCCAGAGATTCCCGCTAATCTAGGCGGTTACGGGGACAGGAAGGGGCCCGGCACCGGTATCCACGACGACATACATACGAAAGCATGGGTGTTCCAGTCGGGGCAGGATACCTTCGCCATGGCGATAAGCGATCTGATCGGGTTCCCTCGCTCCCATGTCGAAGCCGCTCGCGAGAAAGCCTCGGCCCTCTCGGTCGTGGCAGGGTGGCGACGGGGTCAAAGGGATCATGGGCTCGTTTGGTTGCCATCCGACGGTAATGAGCCCGGCAAACCTTCTGATCACCGCGGACTACCCGGGCGCGATGGCGGCAGCAGTCAGGCGGATTTTGGCCCGCGACATCCCGGTGCTATGGGCTAACGGTTCGGCCGGGGATGTTAGCACCAGGTTCACTCGCAGGGGTCAGTCTTGGGCTGAACTCGAGCGCTTTGGCATTTTGCTGGGAGGCCACGTGGCGGCTCTCGCATGCGCCCCCGACGTCGTGCTTGATGACGCGGCTGTTGCGGCAGCGAGCCAGATCGTGGAGCTTCCGAGGAAGCAGCTGCCCGGTAGGGAAGAAGCCGACCGGCGCGTGGCCGAGTACCAGAAGATCCATGACGAGGCTGTCAAGGCGGGAGCGACGCCGGCAGAGGTGAGGGTGGTCAAGACTCGCCTGGAAGGCGCCCTGCGTGAGCGCGGCATGTCAGGCTACTTCGATTCGCTGGAGTTCAGGGCGGAGATCGCGGCGGCGAGGGTTGGAGATCTCGGAATAGCCATGGTTCCCGGGGAGCTGTTCTCAAGTCTCGGAAAGGCCATCCGCGACAGCTCGCCGTTCAAGTACACCATGATTGTCTCCTACATGAACGGGTATGTAGGCTACATACCTGACAGGGAAGCTTACGCAGAAGGCGGCTACGAAGCGCTTTCGTCTCACTTGTCGCCCGAAGCGGCGGACGTTGTTGTCAGCACTGCGGCCAAACTGCTGAACTCACTTAGGTAGTTAAGGAGGCGCGAAATGTCCGCAGAAAGCTTTCTCGACCTTGCCATCAATATGCTACAGGACCTCAAGAACACGCAGCTTTCAGGGATTAAGAAGGCCGGCGCTCTTGTGGCAGATAGCTTTCAGTCCGGTGGCATCTTGCACATTTTCGGGACAGGTCACTCGCACATGATAGCTGAAGAGGCCTATTCGAGAGCAGGCGGGGTAATCCCGGTGGACCCGATGCTGGAAGGCAGCATGATGCTGCACGAAGGTTACGGCAAGTCCAGCGCTCTCGAACGCCTGCCGGGGATCGCTGCTCTCAAACTCGAGGGCGTTCCCGTCCGGGCGTGCCCGACCTCGACACTCACCGGGGTCACCATCCTTTGGAGCATTCTGGCCGAAGCGCTGGGCATCCTGGTCTCTCGCGGCGAGGTCCCGCCCGTAATCATGAGCGGAAACCTTGATGAGGCCGCAGATTGGAACCGGAAACTCAGGCTGGCGGCCGCAGAGAAGTTCGGTGAGAGGGTCCCGTCCATAAGGACCGCCTCAGCTAAGGCGAAAGGGATGGAGAGGTAGTGGCCGAGGACATCACTTTTGCCGGCAGGAGAATATTCTCCGGGCAGGGCAGGCCCTTCGAGGGGCACGTAAAGGTCTGTGGCAAGCGTATCGTGTCAGTGGGAACGGGGATGCCGGCCGAGCCGGGCAACGTAATTGATGTGGGCAACTCCAGGATCATCCCTGGTCTAATAGACCTGCATATCCACGGTTCGGCGGGCAAGAACGCCGTTACCGACAACATCGACGATCTAGTCTCGATGGCCCGGTTCCTTGCTGACAACGGCGTGACAGCGTTTCAGCCAACAAGCGGTGCTGTGCCGGTCCCTGTGCTGGAGAAGGGCATCGAGGTCATCCGGGAGCTCACGTGCGGCCCGGTCAGGGGTGCTCGGTCTATTGGTATGCACATGGAGGGCCCGTTCCTGAACCCCGAGCGCAAAGGCGCTATGCCTAAAGAATTGCTGCTGCCGCCAGATCTTGACCTGCTTAAGCGCTGGGTGAGACTGGGAGACGGCACTATCAACCACGTCACTGTCGCTCCGGAACTCCCCGGCGCGCTGGACCTCATCTCCTACTTGGTCTCACAGGGCATCACCGCGTCGGCCGGCCACACCTTCGCGACGTTCGCCGAGATGATGGAGGGCTTTAGGGCAGGCGTTACGGTCAGCAACCATACGTACAACGCCATGCGCGAACTCCACCACCGGGAACCGGGGGCACTGGGGGCGGCTCTTACACAGCCCGGCATCTTCTGCGAGCTAATCGCCGATGGGATTCACGTTCACCCAGGAGCGATGCGCCTCCTCATCCAAGCCAAGGGATCCGACTACGTTTGCCTCATAACCGACGCAGTGCTTCCTGCCGGCCTTCCAAGGGGCGAGTACTCGTTTCTGGGCCGTAAGGTCACGATCGACGAGTCCGGGAAGAGCTACCTGCCGGACGGCACCATCGCGGGAAGCACAGCCTTTCTCCGGAACTGCCTTAGGAACGTTGTGGAGGGGCTGGGAATCCCGTTCGAGGTCGCGGTGGGTATGGCCACGGTGAACCCGGCCAAGGCCGCCCGGGTTTGGGGTAGGAAGGGTTCACTGGCGCCCGGGAAGGACGCGGATGTGGTGGTCCTGGATGATTCGTACAACGTGCTCTGGTCCATGGTCGAAGGCGAGATACAGAAGCAACCCTAGACGGGCTTTCGAGGAAATGAGAGAGGCGAAAGCCTCTCTTAGTCATATCCTTCGACATGCGAAAGGATAGTTATGAGAAGGAAGGAATGCTGATGAGCATGCAACAAGGTTGCGGAAGGTTGGCGGGCAAGACCGCAATAGTGACCGGAGCCGGGCGGGGAATCGGGCGCGGTACGGCGCTTGCCTTCGCGCGCGAAGGCGCCGACGTGGTCGTGATGGCGAGGACAGAGAGCCAGATCGAGAAGACCGCCCGGGATGTCAGAGCTTTGGGCAGGAGGTCCCTGGCCGTGGTCGGGGACGTCTCAAAGAGCGCCGACTGCGACCGTCTGGTTCAATCCGCGCTGGACTTTTTGGGACACGTGGATATCCTAATCAACAACGCCGGTGGTGGCCCGCAGAATAAGATCACCGAGTTGTCGGAAGAGGACTGGGACCAGTGCCTGGCCGCCAACGTGAAGAGCGTCTACATGCTATCCAAGAGGATACTGCCCCACATGATTGGCCGCCACCACGGCAACATCATCAACGTAGCCTCTACAAGGGCTTTTGGGGCTAGGCCTAACGCCGCCCCGTACTGCGTGGCCAAGGCTGGCGTTGTCATGCTGACCAAGTGCATCGCTTTGGACTATATGCACGAGGGAATCCGGTGCAACGCGATAGCTCCGGGGGCTATCGAGGTCGAAAGGACCGTCTGGCTCAAGGAAGCCGTCCGCGACGCCCAAAGGGCGGCAGAGATACTGAAAGGCGTCCCCGAGGCAAACCGCGCCGCCTGGATGGCCAAGGTTGAGGAGCTGCGCAAGCTTTCCCCCGAAGCGCTGGACAAGGCTCTGGCCGGCAGCGGCCCCCTCCAGAAGCGAGGCCGCGTTGAAGACTGCGCCAACACCATTGTGTTTTTGGTGTCCGATGAAGCGCCGTTCGTGAACGGCGAGACCATCATGGTGGATGGCGGGACCTCGGTCAGATAAGAGTCCCGGAAGGAGGGAACGTTGTGGCTTTATACGAGCTGGTGCTTAAGGGCGGGAAAGTGATCGACCCCGCGGCGAGTCTTAGCGGCCTGGCGGATGTGGCGGTTGCCGGGGGAAAGGTGGCTGCTGTTGGGCCAAACCTATCCGGCAAGGAAGTCATAGACGTCTCGGGCAAAATCGTGACCCCCGGGCTCATTGACCTGCATACCCACGTATTCACAGGGACTGTCGGAAGGGTCTCCCCCGACAAAGTGGGCGTGCAGAGCGGGATCACCACTGTGGTGGACGCCGGGAGCGTGGGCGCCCTCACTTTCATGGGGTTCAAGGAACTGATAGTCGATCGGGCCAAGACGCGGGTTTTCGAGTTCATCAATATCGCCCACCAGGGCATCATCAACAAGCCCGAAGCCGACAGCTGGGAGAAGCTTTCCGTCGAGTCGGTGATGAAGGTCGAGAAGATGTTCCCCAACATCATAAAGGGCGTGAAGTGCAGGGCCAGCGCGACCGGAGTAGGGAATATCGGGATCGAAGCGGTCAAGATAGCCAGAACCGCCGCGAAGTACATCGGTAAGCCGCTTATGGTGCACATTGGCCACGCTCCGCCGGTCATCGAGGACATCCTTTCGGCGATGAGGAAAGACGATATCCTCACCCACGCCTTCCACGGGAAACCCGGCGGCTTGTTCGAGCCGGACGGGAAGGCGCTCCCCGAGACCAGGGAGGCTGTGGCTCGAGGAGTCCGGCTCGACATCGGGCACGGCTCAGGCAGCTTGGGGTTCAACGCGGTCAGGTGGGCGCAGGACGCCGGGATCGACTTCTTCTCGCTATCCACCGACGTCCACTCCCAGAACGTCAACGGCCCGGTGTTCGACCTGGCCTGGACAGTCTCAAAATTCCTGGCCCTGGGGTACGACCTCTACGACCTCATCGCCAAGACCACCATCCATCCGGCCCAGGCTCTGGGAGAAGAGGCCAGACTCGGGTCTTTGAGGCCTGGCATGCTGGCGGACGTTTCGGTGTTTGACCTGGTGGAAGGGGACTATAGGTTCACCGATTCGTATGGGGCGACTATAAAAGGGACCACAATCCTGCGGCCTGCACTGGTGCTGCGCGACGGGCAGGTTGTCGGAAGACAATAGAAGGGAAGGACTACCATGTCGTTCTACCAGAAGCTCGGTCTTAAGAGGATCATCAACGCGGCGGGTAAGATGACCGCCCTGGGCGGTTCCGCAGTATCGCCCGAAGTAGCGAAAGCTATGTCGGAAGCGGCTCAGGCCCACGTCGAGCTTGAGGCGCTTTTGCAGAAGTCGGGCGAGTACATCGCCAAGTTGCTGGGCGCGGAGGGCGCGGTGGTAACAACCGGCGCCGCCGGTGGAGTATGCATCGCCACCGCCGCGGCCGTCGCGGGGAAGGACTACGCCAAGATCCAGAACCTCCCGCTGTCAACCGGCAAGAACCAGATCGTCATCATGAAGGGCCACGCCGTGAACTTCGGCGGGCCTATCGCCTCCATGATTCGCCTGGGTGGAGGCGTCCCCGTCGAAGTCGGGCAGGTCAACTCCTGCATGGTTGAGCACATAAAAGGCGCGTTCAATGAGAACACCGCCGCCTTCATGTACGTCAAGTCGCACCACGCGGTGCAAAAGGGCGTAGTTTCGCTTGAGAACTGCATCAAGGCCGCCCATGAGTTCGGCGTGCCCATCATCGTGGACGCCGCTGCCGAAGAGGACCTGTGGGTTTACCCCAAGATGGGCATTGACCTGACCTGCTTCTCCGGAAGCAAAGCGATTCTCGGACCCACTTCAGGTATCATCGTTGGCCGCAAGGACCTTACCGACGCTTGCAGGATGCAGTACCACGGCATCGGCAGACCGATGAAGGTAGGCAAAGAGGGCATTATCGGGATTGTCGCGGCTCTCGAGGCTTACGGCGGGGTGACTCCCGAACGCACGGCCGCGCTTAAGAGCAAGGCCGAGTACGTGGCGGCCCAGCTGAAGGGCATCCCGGGAGTGAGCGTCTCGGTGGTGCAGGACGAGGCGGGACGCGCGATTTTCCGGACTGAAGTCACCGTAGACGAGAAGGTCGCAGGCCTGAACGCCATGCAGGTGGCCAAGTTGCTTACAACCGGCGAAATCGCCATCTACACTCGGAACCACTACGCGAACGTGGGCATCATCCTGGTGGACCCGCGTCCTCTCGCCGAGGGCGAAGAGAAAATCGTAGCGACCCGGCTCAAGGAGATATTCGCGACCAAGAAGTAGAGCTGAAGGTGAGGAACGCATGGCCAAAAAGGTTCGGCTGGGCCTCATAGGCCTTGGCTACATCGGCAAGATCCATTTGCTGGGGGCCAGGAGCGCCCCTTTGTGCCTGGACGCCCCTCCGGTCTTGGCGCAATATGTCTCGCTTCTCACTACTCATCCGGAACAGAATAGGACTTACGCGGAATCGCTGGGATTCGAGACAGTCCACTCGGACCTGGATAAGTTCCTTGACCAGGGTCTGGATGGGGTGGACATCTGCACCCCGAACTCCATGCACTTCTCGCAGGCCAAGGCCGCGCTGGAGCGGGGGATCCCCGTCTACTGCGAAAAGCCCATGACGATGGATGCTAAGGAGGCCAAAGCCCTGGTGGACCTCGCGGGGGCGCGATGCGTTGCCAACCAGGTGGCGCTGACCTACCGGTTCCACCCGTCGTCGCTCCGGGCTAAGGCGTATGTCGAGTCGGGCATCATCGGGGACATCATTGCTTTGCGCGGGCACCTTTTCCACTCCAGCTACCTGGACAAAGACAGGCCCACCAGCTGGCGCCTCCAGAACTCGCTTTCGGGAGGCGGCGCTTTGTCGGACCTCGGCATCCACATACTGGACCAGATGCTCTATCTGGCAGGCGGAGTCTCATCGCTGCGCGCCTTCACCAGGACTTTCGTAGCGGACCGCCCGGTCCGCAAAGGCTCAGGCGACCGCATTCCCGTCGACGTCGACGACTGGGCGCTGGTCGAGATGCAGTTCGCATCGGGGGCAAGCGGCACTTTGGAGGCTTCCCGGGTGTACAGCGGCAGGGACGGCAGTTCAATCGAGGTTTTCGGGACCAAGGGTTCGCTGGTCATAGCCGGCGGCGATTCGGCCTGGCCAACCATCCACGTCTTTTCGGATGGGACCGCTTCCCGCGGCAAGCCCGTGGAACTAGACGCGACCAAGCGAGAGATACTGTCGCTTCATCCCAGCGCCAAGATGACGGTCGGCGGAATGGTCGACGCTCATATGACGTCGGTCCTGCGGTTCGGTCTGTCTATTTCCCGGAAAGAGGCAACCTATCCCGGCGCTCCCGATTTTCGGGCGGCCCTCAGATGCCAGGAAGTGTTGGATGCGGCCTACCTCTCTGCAGAGCAGGACGGCGAGAGAGTGCAAGTCTCTTGACTATCAAGGGGAGGGAATTCGCGTTGAGCCAGAGCACGCTGCTTCTAAAAGGCGGAACAGTCATCGACCCCGCCAGCAGAGTAAACGGCAAGATGGACGTCCTGGTGAAAGACGGGAAGATAGCAAACGTAGCCGCGTCGATAGAGGCTCCGGAGGGAGCCAAGGTCATCGACCTCACCGGCAAGTACGTCTCCGCCGGATGGATCGACCTGCATACCCACGTGACCGGCGACCTCATGGGCAACGGCGTGGAGCCGGACGCGGCCGGCGTGACCACCGGGACCACGACCGTCGTGGACGCGGGCAGCGTCGGCGCGGTCAACATCAAGGGTTTCCGCCGCTACGTCATCAGCAGCGCCAAGACCAGGGTGGTTGTGTACCTCAACGGGGCCATGTCCAAGAGCGTGCTAAAGGGCAACTACACCGACATCCGCAACGTGAACCTGAAGGCCGGGCTCAAGGCTGTGGAAGAGAACGCCGACGTAGTCAAAGGCATCAAGATGTTGGCCAGCATAACCCAGGTTGGCGACAACGGCATCGAGCCCATCAAGATAGGCAGGAAACTGGCGCGCCTGGCCGGCCTGCCCCTCATGGTGCACATCGGCAATCCACCACCCATCCTGGAAGACGTGCTTAACCTCATGGACCAGGGCGATATCATAACCCACGCGTTCCACGGCAAGCCCGGCGGGATCCTTGACCGTAAGGGTCAGCCCCTCCCTGAGGCCGTGGCAGCCAGGAAACGCGGAGTGTGGTTCGACGTCGGGCACGGTTCCGAGAGCTTTGCCTACAGCACGTTCAAGAAGGCCATGGCGGCGGGATTCGGGCCGGACTCCATCAGCACCGACCTCCACATTCGCAACATCAAGGGACCGGTCTTCAACATGGCGACCACCATGTCCAAGTTCCTGGCCATGGGGATTTCGCTGGAGAAGGTCATCGACCTGTCCAGCTACATGCCCGCCGTAATAGCGGGGATTCCAGGCGGCAGTCTGGCCGTTGGGAGCGTGGCCGACGTTACGGCTTTCGAGGTCGTCGAACAGGAAGCTACCTTGAAGGACTCGGAAGGCGCCCCCATGCAAGTTTCGCGCCTCCTCAAGCCCGTCCTCACCGTCTTGGACGGCGAGCAAGTCTGGTCTGCCTGACGGCAGGGGTGAGATTGGTTGATTAGGCTGTTGGTGCTGGACCTTGATGGGACGATGCTCCGTCCCGACGGGTCGGTTGGCGAGGAGGACGCGCGGGAGGTCCGGCGCGTTCACGATTCGGGTACTGTGGTGGCGGTGGCCACGGGTCGCGTGAGGCAGTCGTTTCAGTATGTGGTGGAAGCTTTCGGGTTCGAACCCTACGTCATCTGCGCGAACGGGTCTTATGTCTCGGCCCCCGGAGAGCCGCCGGTGGTTGATAAAACGTTGCCGCCGGAAGTCGTGGCGCCTTTGCTGCGAGAAATCGTGAAAAGGGGCGTCTACGCCCATATCTTTACCGGAGACGGCGAGGTGGTTACGCCCGCCGAGAAGTACCCGGGCACGACTTCATCCAAGATAATTCACGTGCAGGACGTGGCGGCCTACGTTGAGGCCCAAAACTCCGTGACGCGCAAGATCACGTGCAAGGGACCGGCGGACCAGATACCCGGTATCCGGGACTGGCTGCGCTCCAACTGGGGCGATACGCTCAGCGTCTCTCAGACCGGACCGAACTCGGCCGAGGCCATGCCGGCGGGTTGTTCAAAGCACAAGGGACTCATGCTGGTGATGGAGATGCTGGGGGTAGATGCCGGCGACGCCATGGCCATTGGCGATGCGGAGAATGACGCGGAACTGCTCACGGCGGTGGGATACCCTGTCGCCATGGGCAATGCCACGCCTGATGTCAAGAAGATCGCCCGCTACATCACCGCTTCAAACGGCGAGGGCGGGGTCGCGAAGGCGATCGCGCACTTCCGCGAGGCGGGGCTCCTGGGGGACTAGACGGGAGGGTTTGCGATGGCTTTTTACGCCGGCTTCGGGAAGAGGGACATTACCCCTGCGCCCGGCACCCGGTTTGGAGGTTTTTGGATTGAGAGGCCGTTCCCGGCGCAGGGGGTCCACGACCCCCTGCAAGCCCATGCCATGGTGCTGGGCGACGGCACGGATACGGCGGTGCTTGTTTCGTTGGACCTGCAGTTGGTGTCTCCGGTGCTTGTCGGCGCCGTGAGGGAAGAGCTAGGGAAGGCCTACGGGATCCCTGCAGAGAATGTCCTGGTCAGCGCCACCCACGACCACGCGGCCCCGGGAGGGGACGCCGCCGAGGCTTACTATCTGGGCTTCGACGATGAAGACGTTTTCCTGCCAAAGGAGGCCCATGGCAGGGTCCACGAAGGCATCCTCGGGGCGGTGGGCGACGCCATGAAGGACCGCAAAAGCGGGACCCTCCTGGCAGGTTCGGCGCGGATCGCGGGTATCGGCAAGAGCCGGGCCGGCGAAGATGCCGAACCCACCTTTCCGGTCACTGTCCTTGTCTTTAGGGACGGTGCCGGGAAGCCGGCCGGAGCCCTTACCAACTATCCGTGTCACGTCAGCATCCTGGGGACCGGCAACGATCAGTTCTCCGCCGATTGGGTCGGGGTCTTGAACCGTGAAATATCGACCGCTCTGGGCGCCCCAAGCATGTTCCTCCAGGGAGCTTGCGCTGAGGTCAGCACGAGGCGGACCCGGAAAGAGCAGACTTTCGCCGAGGTCGAGCGACTCGGGCAGGAACTTGCAGGGCAGGTCCGCCCACTTTTCGGTGAGGCGGTCCCGGTCGACACGGCGGGGTTCTTCGCCCGTTCCGAAGAGTTTCGGATCCCCCTGCGGATCGCTGAGGTGGCCGCGACGCTAGAGACCTCGGCAGCCAGGCAGGCCCTGGCCACGCCGGCCGAGTCCGCCGGCAATGAGGTGCGCAGGGTTCAGTTCATGGCCGAGAGGTTCCGCAGGATCGCAGAATCCAAAGTCGATTCGGTCCCCGCGGAAGTCCAGGTAATCCGGCTAGGTGACGTCGCGATCGTTGGGGTTACAGCCGAAGTACATACATCCATCGCCGAGGAGATACTGGGGTCATCGCCTGCGCGGTTCACTCTGATAGCGGCTCCCGCCAACGGGAGCGTTGGAAACATCACGCCCGAGGCCTCGGCGACAAGCCTGCTTGGATCAAGCGGGGTTGCGGACGCCGTCAGGATCTCCAAGGATCTGCTAAGGGCAGCCTACGAGAGAAGGTGACGAGCGTTGGCAACATTCGCTCTGAAGTCTAGGAAGGTCCTCACGCCGCAAAACGTCATCGAGGACGGCATAGTGGTGGTTGAGGACGAGAAGATAAAGTATGTGGGTAGGCAGTCCAACATCCCCGTCCCCGAGGGTGCCGAGGTCTTCGACGTCGGCCAGGACGCGGTGGTGCCGGGTTTCATTGATCTCCATCATCACGGTGCCTTGAAGGTCTTGGCCTCCGGCTCGGCCGACGACGTGCAGAAGATATCAGGGTTCCTGCCCAGCAGTGGGTGTACAAGCTGGCTGCCCACGGTCAATCAGAAGCACCTCGTGCGCGGAATAGTTGAAGCCTATAAAGCCGGTACAGTCGGGGCAGACATAGCGGGCATCCATATGGAAGGACCGTTCCTAGCGCCCGTCGAGCTCCCAGGCGCGTCGGCGCAGGACGCCCACCTCAAGAAGCCGGACATAAGGCTCCTCCACGAGATCCAGGAGGAGGCAGACGGCCTCGTGCGCCTAGTCGGGGTGGGGATCGAGATGGACGGCGCGCTGGAACTCATCCGTGAGATAAGGCGGCTCGGCATGATGGCCTCCGTGGCTCACACAAAGACAACCTACGAGAGGTTCCTTGAGGCGGTCGATGCCGGCATCGGGCACGTCACCCACGCCTACAACAATATGCCCGGGATGCATCACCGGAAGCCGGGAGTCGTGGGCGGCGTCCTCACCTGCGACCAGGTTACCGCCGAACTCATCAGCGACGGGTTCCACGTCCACGCCCCCGCGATGGATGTACTCATACGCTGCAAGGGCACCGACAGGGTCGCGGTCATCACCGATAGCAGCGCGCTGGCGGGCGTTCCGGACGGCAGATACGTCCGCCCCAACGGGGTGGCGGTCATCAAGAAGAACGGCATCGCCAGGCTGGAAGGGTTTGATGAGACGCAGGACAACACTATGGCGGGAAGCGTGTGGACAATTGATCACAACCTTCGCACTCTGGTGGAAAAGGTTGGGGTCAGCTTCAAGGATGCGGTCAAGATGGCAAGCCTGGTCCCTGCCCGCATAGTCGGCATCGACCGCAGGAAGGGCAGCCTTGAGTGTGGAAAGGACGCCGACATAGCCGTAGTCGATGAGAAGTTCAACGTGAAGATGACCTTCGTGCGAGGCAGGAAGGTCTATGAAGGAGCGGAAGGCCGAAAATGAAGAGGATCGAGAGAAAAAGCGCTCTTGGCGGCAGGTTCCTGTTCAACGTCCTGGCTAAGAACGCCGACAACGCCAAAGAGATATGGGAAGCAGCCGAAGGCTACGCCGTCATGGGGATCGTCCTGAAGGACTACTCCTCGATGGAAGCGGCGTACGAGGCTGCGTCGGACATCAAGAAGATTGCCGGCATGGTTAGCGTCGGACTTGGCGGCGGCGATCCATCCCAGTGGAGGCGCGTGGTCGAGGTTGCCCTCCGGGTGGACCCGGGTCACGTCAACCAGGTCTTCCCGGCGACCGGATACACCATCGGCGCGCTTCAGGCCAGAGGGTTCGAGGGCAACGTGGTCAACGCCCTGGTGGGACCCAGCGGCACTCCCGGTCAGGTCGTGCTGTCGACGGGACCGTTGAGCGAGAAAGCCTCGCAGAAGGCTGTGGTCCCGTGTGATGTCGCGTTCCGCATGATCAAGGAGATCGGCGGCACCGCGGTGAAGGCGTTCCCCATTGAAGGTGACAAGCGTCTAAGCGAGCTCGCGGCCATCGCTAAGGCAACCAAGGAAGCGGGACTACCCATCCTGGAGCCCACCGGCGGTATCACCCTCGCGAATGTGGAGCGTCTGCTAAGGGCGTGTATTGAGGAAGGCCCCGAGATGGTGATCCCCCACGTCCACAGTTCAATCATAGACAAGGAGACCGGACGCACCGATCCCGGGAAGGTGGCCGAACTGGTGAAGATAGGCAAACGGGTGCTGGGGATAAGTTAATGAGGGCTGCGTTTTTCGAGGGTCCGGGCCGCATCGAGGTCAGGGAGACCAAGGATCCGGCATGCCCGCCGGGAGGGCTCCTGACCAGGGTAGAGGCCTGCGCCATATGCGGGACCGACCTCCGCGCTTACGAGTTTGGCTCCCGCCACAAGGGTGAGATCACAGGCCATGAGTCGGTCGGGACCGTCATCGAAGTCGGCGAGGGGGTCACGGGGTTCAAGATTGGCGATAGGGTCGCCGACTGCCCCGTCACCTGCGGCGACTGCGCCTTCTGCAGGGTTGGCGCCAACAACCTGTGCCCTTCCAGGGGCAGAGTGGGAGGCGTAGCGCAGGGCGGGTTTGCCGAGCTCCGGCCTATCCTGGCCTCCGCAGTCAGCGGCGGGTTTGTGCTCAAGGTGCCTGCTTCCCTGAGTTCAGACGCGGCGACCTTGATAGAACCGCTTGCCTGCGTGATCAACGGGAACGAGAGACTGAAGTTCGGGTTCAGCACCACGGTCGCCATCGTCGGGTCCGGCCCCATAGGCACCCTCCACCTGCTTCTCGCCAAGATGAGGGGGGCGGCATCAGTAACCATGGTCGATCTTACGGACGACAGGCTTTCTGCAATGAAGAGGTTTGGCGCCGACCACCTCGTGAATGGGAAGGTGACCGACCCGGTTGCGGCGGTCCGCGATATTCACGCAGGCGCCGGGGCCGACGTGGTAATAGTCGCCTGCGTTTCCGCCGTGGCCCAAGCTCAGGCGGTGGAGATGGCGGCCAAGAGAGGTCAGGTGCTGATGTTCGCCGGCCTTCCCGAAGCCGCACCCATGGCGACGCTGAACGCCAACCTCATCCACTACAATGAGCTGCGCCTCATCGGCGCCAAAAGCTCGGTGAAGCGGCAATGGGACCTTGCGCTCGGCCTCTTGGAGACCGGCAGGGTAGATGGAAGCAAGATAGTCAACAAGTCGGTTTCCCTTGATAGGATACAGGATGGCTTTAATATGGTGAGATCCGGCAACGCCCTGAAAGTTGCCGTGAAGCCGTAAGCGGAACGGAGGAACACCGGTGACAGAAGAACGAGTCGTAGTCAAGGCCAGCGTGGGGCTGCACGCCCGACCGGCCGCAGCTTTCGTCCAGGAAGCTCTCAAGCACAAGTGCAAAATACAGGTGGAATCCATGGGCCGTAAAGCCGATGGGAAGAGCATCCTTCAGGTGCTGGGCCTGGGGGTCAAGTGCAACCAGGAGATTATCGTGCGCGCCGAAGGAGCCGGGGAAGCGAAGGCAGTGGCCGCCCTGGTCAACCTGATAAATGTCACAGCCTAGACTCACCGGAATACCGGTATCGCCCGGCCTCGCCATCGGGACCGCCGTTCTTGTGGAGACCGTGGATGTGGACCGGAGCGGCCGGACGATATCCGCAGCGGAAACCGCGACCGAGTTGGCAAGGTTCGACGCCTCGGTCCTGTCGGCCTCGCAGGAACTACGGGAGCTGCAAGCGGACCTGGTCGCAAAGGTGGGCGAGGACGAAGCCTCGATCTTCGAGGCCCAGCGTATGATGCTCGAAGACCCCGCTATCCGCGAGTCGGTTGAGAACCACGTGGTAGAGGACCTGGTTTCGGCCGAGAGGGCCGCCGTCCTCGCATGCGAAGAGCAGGCCAAGATACTGGAAGGAATCGATGATCCCTACCTTGCTGCCAGAGCGCTGGACCTACGCGACATAGGGAAGCGCTTGGTCAAAATCCTTTCGGGAGGCCACGGCAAGGGGATCCCCAAAGAGCTCCCCGCTGACGCCATCATCGTGGCTTCAGATCTGGCTCCTTCCGACACCGCGTCTTTGAACGTGGAGAAGGTCGTCGCGATAGTGCTGGATAAAGGCGGGCGGACCTCTCACACGGCCATCCTGGCCCGGTCTTTGGGCATACCCGCCGTCGTCGCGACGGGGGAGGCAACCTCGGTCATCCACGAAGGCGACCTGGTCGCGGTGGACGGCGAGTCGGGGCTGGTGACGGTCAATCCGGGCGATCAGGGACTCCTCGAATTGCGTGCGCAGGCCAGGGCTTTTGCCGAGAACAGGGAGCGGCTCGCGCTTCTCAAGGACCTTCCCGCAGTCACATTGGATGGGAAGATGGTCGAGCTTGCGGCTAATATCGGGAATGTCGGCGACGCAGACGCAGCTATCCGCGCGGGCGCCGAGGGAGTCGGCCTGTTTCGGACAGAGTTCCTCTTCATAGACCGCGATACCATGCCCAGCGAGGAAGAGCAGTTCGAGGCGTGCAAGAAGGTGCTCTCGGCGTTCAAGCCGCGCCCCGTGGTCATCCGGACCCTGGACATCGGCGGCGACAAAGAGATCCCCTACCTGAACTTGCCGAAAGAAGACAACCCCTTCCTGGGGCTCCGCGCCATCCGTCTTTGCCTTGACCGCCGCGACATATTCCGGACTCAGCTCCGGGCGCTCCT
The DNA here is from genome assembly GCA_040880305.1 of Bacillota bacterium. Taxonomy (GTDB): domain Bacteria; phylum Bacillota; class Sulfobacillia; order Fermentithermobacillales; family Fermentithermobacillaceae; genus JBBDIP01. Next base: position 2,424 of record JBBDIP010000037.1, on the reverse strand, counting down.
CCGGGCGTCCGTCTACGGCAACATGCGGATCATGTTCCCCATGATCTCCAATCTCGGTGAACTCCGGGAGGCAAAGGGTGAACTGGAGAAGGCCCGGGCTGAGCTGCTTTCCGAAGGTGTACGCGTGGCTTCAGGAATCCAAGTGGGCATCATGGTGGAGATCCCAGCGGCTGCAGTTGACGCCGACATTCTTGCTCCCGAGTGCGACTTTTTCAGCATAGGGACAAACGACCTGGTCCAGTACACCATGGCGTGCGATCGCGGTAATCCGAAGATCGCGTACCTGTCGGAGCCGTTCACTCCCGCGGTGCTGAGGCTGATCGGGCGCACAATAGATGAGGGGCACAAGCAGGGCATCTGGGTCGGGATGTGCGGGGAGATGGCAGGCATGCCCGAGGCAATCCCCCTGCTCCTGGCGATGGGTCTGGACGAGTTCAGCATGTCGGCCGGGGCGGTCCCCCGCGCCAAGGAGACCATTAGGAGCCTGAGCTTTGGGGACCTGTCCAGCGTTTGGGACAAGGTGAAGCGGATGGGTACCGCCGCTGAGATAAAGGAATACATCAAGACCATTTGACGCAGAAGTAATTCGAGGGAAGGATACCATTGGCAAAGGATAAGCAGGCATCGCGTCATGAACAGATGCCGCGCGACGAGTCATCGCCGCAGGACGACGTGCTACGCACCGTCCACCCCTTCCGCATGTGGGACGCTGTCATGGAGACTCCCGGTGTGATCCGCCGCTGCCTTGAACCGGAGCTAAGTGGTCCGGCGATGGCGGCCGGGAAAGCCATGGCTGACAGGGGGCTCCACCGGGTCTTCCTGCTTGGGTGCGGGAGTTCTAACTACGCGGCGATATCCACGACGTACGCCCTTGGTGACCTTGCGGGCATGGACGCGGACACCTACGACGCGTTCGAGTTCATCAACTACCGCCTGGGAACGGTGTCGAAGGAGACCGGCGTCATCACGTTTTCACACTCAGGGAACACCAAGGTGACGGTTGATGCTGCTGAACTGGTGCGAGAGCGCGGAGCCTTCACAGTCTGCCTGACCGATGTCCCTGAAGCCCTTCTCGCCAAACACGCAGATGTGGTTGTGCCGGTGGGCGGAGGCAAGGAGCCGGTTGAGCCCAAGACCAGGAGTTTCATCAACACCGTGGTCATGGGGTACCAGCTGGCGGCGGCGGCCGGCGGGAAGGCCGTTATGCAGGAGCTCCGGCGCATCCCCGAACTGCTCGAGGAATGTATGGCACTCGAGGGCCAGGCCAGGGTGTTGGCCACCAAGTACGCGGGCATCAAGAGGGTCTTTGTGGTCGGCGGAGGGCCGAACTACGCCACGGCGCTGGAGATAGCCCTGAAGTTCAAAGAGGCCGTCTTGCTGGCCGGCGAAGGGCTGGAGGTCGAAGAGGCCTTCCACGGCCCCATCGCCAGCCTTGACCAGCACACGCTGGTGATCACTGTCTCGGCTCCGGGTCCTAGCTACGAGCGGGTCGGGCACTTCGCGCGCGCCGCGTCCATGATCGGGAGCCCCGTCATCAGCGTGACGTCAGAGCCCTACGCCATCGACGGTATCGATACCATCCGAGTCCCGCTTGGTGGCGTCCGCGAGACTTTCAGCAACTCAGTGCTGGTTTACCCGCTGTACATGCTGTCTTACTACAGCGCCCTGGTCCGCGGCAACAATCCGGACGTCTTCAGGATAGGCGACCAGGCGTTTCACGGAGCCATGTCTGCTGTCCCGAGTGTATCCTACAGCGAATAGAGATTCTCTGGCTCGGCAGTCTCCGACTTCCGCAAGCCAGGCGGGTCGGGGGCGTACTCCAAGATGTCGCCCGGTTGACACGCAAGCTCCCTGCAGATGGCTTCCAGAGTTGAAAACCTTACCGCCCTCGCTTTTCCCGTTTTCAGTATCGACAGGTTGGCCAGGGTAATCCCCACTCTGTCCGCCAGATCCGTTAGGGACACCTTACGGTCGACCATTATGCGGTCCAGTCGTACGATTATTGCCATGTCCTCATCTCCTAGACCGTGAGATCCTGGTCTTCCTGCAATTTCACGCCGTGCCGCATAACCTCGGCGACAGCAAGGATCATGAGACCGAGAAAAGCGGTGGAGAGGCCGAGGTCCGATACGTAGCCAATCTGTATGCCCGGAACCTTCACGTTGGAGGTGATGAAGTGCGCGAACGCGAGGTCTCGGAAGGCCTTGGCCGTTGCTGCGCAGACCACCGCTATGCCGGCAATCTTGACGCGGCGCGCGTTGGCGGCGGTGAAGGGACTTTTGTCGCTTGCCCCACCCACGATCCTTCGGACCTGGTCGACAGCAATTAAGACAAGGATCGTGCCGGCCAGACTCCAAATGCCTACAGACAGGCAGAATGAACTCCACTGGGAGGGGGCGAGAGATTCCCAGGATATCCCGAGCG
>JBBDIP010000036.1:0-24606 GCA_040880305.1 Bacillota bacterium | reverse complement strand
CCTGCGTCCCGCAGGCCCTGCTGACCAGCGCCTCGATATGGGTCGAGCCGCACTTATCGTTGATGTTCTGGCCGTCAGGCGCGTTGTTCGAAACCTCAACACGCGCCCCTAGCCTTCCCCAGACCCTTGGGGCGATAGAAGAGGTCGAGCCGTTGGCGGTATCGAGGATCACCCGGAGCCCTGAGAGGTCATTCTTTGGAACGCCGCAAAGAAAACTGACGTACCTGTCGATGCCGCCTTCACCCGAGACGACTCTGCCGATATCGCCCCCGATCGGGCACGCGTCACCGTCAGACTCGCCCTGGATGAAATCGGAGAAGAGCTTCTCGGTGGCGTCAGCGATCTTCTTGCCGTCCGGTCCGAACACTTTGAGCCCGTTGTACTCCGCGGGGTTGTGAGACGCGGATATCATGACGCCGCCGCCCAGGCCCAAGTCTTTCACCAGGAACGACAGCCCCGGCGTGGTGATGACGCCAAGCCTCATGACGTTCCTGCCGGTCGAAGTTATGCCTGCTATGATAGAGGCTTCCAGCATGTCGCCGGAAGCCCTTGTATCTTTGCCGACGCAAAGATCCAAGCCTTTTGAAAGGTAGATCCCCATAGCTCTGCCCAATCTAAAGGCCGTATGCCATGTAAGGCCCGAATTGGCGACGCCGCGAATCCCATCGGTCCCAAACAAGTTCATCCTCGAACGCCCCCGTCTACCTCTTGGTCAGGGTGAGTATCACGCGAGAGGGGCTCATCTCCAGGATGCTGATGCCCGCCGGCAGGTCGCCCGGGTAGACGGGGAGTGGGAAGTCTCCCCTGCCCCTCACTTCCGACGGGCTGATGCCGCCTGCGTCAATGAACGCCTGCACGTCGGCCGCTTTGACCTGCGCCAGGATGTCACTCCTGCCGCTCAACTCAACCATAATTTCGGCCGGGTCTATGTTGAACGTATACCCAATGGGTAGATCTATGACCTGTACATACACATTGGAGAAGGTCTTGGTTACGATGTCCGGCTGGATGTCGACATTGACGGTCACCCGGTTGGTCTCCATCGTGACTCCCGACGGCACTACCAGGTTCACCGCAGAACTGAAGCCTGCCTCACGCCCGACGACATCCACACGGGTGTATATGGCGTCGATCTTGCTTGTGACCGAGGCACTGCCCCTGATCTCTACGTATTCCGGAGACACTGTTACTCCCGCCAACTTGTACCCGTTCTTGGGCGTCCCGGTCGTCTCGACCTTGACCGCCACCATTTTGGCCGGCTGCTTCGGCTTCATCGGCACCGTGACCTCAATCTCGGGCGGATCCACCTGGATCTGCGCGATCTCGTTCCCAGAAGAATCCTTGGGCACCAGTGTGACTCTGGCAGTGGTGGATGCCACGGCGCCTGTGACGTCGATCTCCCCCGCGACTATCTGCACCCGCTCGACGTTGCCCTTGGGGCCGATCACCATCGCGGTTGTGGCGGTATAGGTGGGCTTCTCGGCGGTAAACTCCTTGTTGGGAGTACCGCGTACCGTCACTGCGATCCCAACTTCTTTACTCTCGCGAGCGGCCAGAGTGATGGAGACCATCGAGGGGTTGATGTCGAGCAGACCAACGCCGGCGTAGGGCGAGACGTATTCTATTGGGAATGTGCTCATGCCCGCAGGGGCCTTGGATATATCGAGCGACACCTTGATATCCTCGGTTTTGATCTGTTCCAGGCTGTGTGTCCGGCCTTCAAGGGTGATAGCCACCCGCATCGTGTTCGGTGTCTCCAGTATCTTCCCTTCGGGGGCTTCTATCTTCAGATCCACGCTGAACTGCTTTGAGACTACCGGATTCTCGATGCCGATGACCGTCGCCCAGATAAGCAGGGCCAGAATTACGGCCGCCACTTTGACCAGCAAATCTTTCTGGAGCATCTTCTCTATCATCTGGCTGACCCCCGGTGAAACAGTTGGGGGACCGGCTGCCTCTCAGGCAGTAGCTCGACCAGTTTCTCCTTGAGCGCCTTCAGGTCAAGCCCGCGGAGGAGCCTCCCTCCCACGGCCAAAGACACGGTCCCTGTTTCCTCAGATACGGCCACCGCCACGGCGTCAGACACCTGGGTCACGCCGAGCGCGGCCCTGTGCCTGGAGCCGAGTTCGATGGTCACCGCCTCCTGGGTGGAAGGCAGGAAACACGCGGCGGCAGCGACTCTGTCGCCCCTCACGATGATCGCCCCGTCGTGGAGCGGAGTGTTCTTGAAGAAGATGTTCTCGAGAAGTTCGGAGGTCACGACCGAGTCCAGGGCTACCGCTTCGTCCATGAACTCCTCCAACCCAGAAGCCCTCTCAACCACGATGAGAGCTCCGGTCCGCGAGGCCGACATGTGCCCCACGGCCTCAACTATCTCGTCGATGACCTTCTCGGACGTGAACACCGAGCCGCTAAAGAGCGATCGGGTCACCAGGCTGCCGCCTCTCCCCAGTTGCTCAAGCGCCCTGCGGATCTCCTGGTGAAACACCACCGGCAGGGCAACCAGAAGGCCACCGCTCACCTTGACCAGCAGCCAGTTCATCGTATAGAGGCCGAGCCATTGGGTAACCGAGTACAAGATGAACAGCAGAGCGATGCCCTCCAACAGTTGCACTGCCCTGGTCCCACGTATGAGGACAAATATCCTATAGAAGAGGTACGCAACGATGGCGACGTCCAGCAAGGACCGGAGTATGTCCTGCAAGGTGAAGTGCCGGAGGAAGTCCCAGAGAAGACTGAGCAAAGTACCTCTTCACACCCTTTCATTCATCTATAGAATATCATTCGTCTCGGAGAGCGGGAACCCTTTCGGCCGGAAGGGCTCAAAGTACAGGACTTCAGGAGGGTGATCCCTGTACACGCAGGCAGATTGGGAGGTCGACTTTAACTGTGAGCATATTTTGCGGCCTCTTTGCATAGGGGGACGCTCAAGCGGCCTATTCGGATTATCTCCCAGCAAACCGAAACCGTACTTTTCGCCACATAGGCCATTTCGGTTTGCTAAGAGTTAAACCGGCTCTCGTATCTGCCACTTCATGGCAGTGTCTCACACATCCTGCCACAGGTATCGCGCCTGAATAGCCGGAATCCTGGACTTGCCCAAACAACGCGCGAGTGCTCAGCCGGTAACCACCTTCAGGGGGCAGCAGAATCTTGCTGCTCCTCCTTTTTTGAGAGCCTCGATACAGACAGACCGCGTTGGCAACACCGTTTCTACCAGAATAGAGGGAGGTGCCGAGAGTGAAGAAGTTAGTAGGGTTGCTTCTAGTCGTAGCGTTCTTGTTTGGGTTTGGATTCACGGTATCGCAGTTCACCGTCCCGGCCGTTGAGATGATGGCGGACCCAGGGTATCCATTGCCCGACCCGCCGCCCGTGTGGCCCCCGTGTAACGAGAACGGCATAGGCCCAATTACGATCTAACAGGGATTTACGTACCGGGAGAGAAGTTATCTCCCGGTATTTCTTTTGCCAAAAACAAGAGGTGCTGCCTGTGACTTCGGTCGAAGTCTTCTGCAGCAATGTCAAGACAATACTTGCTCAGCGAAGCATTCGCATCAAAGACCTGGCTGAAAGGGTGGGTCTGTCGGAGTCGTACCTTTCGCTTGTTCTAAACGGTTCGCGCAAGAACTTGAACGATGAGTACAAAGACAGGATAGCGTCGTGCCTCAACATGACTCTATCCCAGCTCTACTCCGAGGGATTCGGCACGTCGGCCCTGACCCCCGATCCGATTTTCGTCGAAGACCCCGACCGGAAAGAGACAATCCGCACCGTCGACATGTTCCTGTCGAGCACTCATCTGGATGGCGCCCGCCCCTCGTTTTACGTAGCCCTTGCGGGACTCAGCGACCGTGATGCACGCACGGTGCGCTCCTTCTTGTCGGCTGTCCTCACCGGTCTCTCCTTGCATGATGGAACGAGCATGATGAGCCAGCCTTCGGTTATGTCCATGCCTGAACAGGAAAGAAGGCTCCTTGCAATCTACTCGCTGGCAGGGGATAGCGCCAAGTTGGAGTGGGTTAGAGCGGCAGCGGATCTGGATAGCGCCACCTTTGATCAGGTCACAGAAGGTCTAACCGCGGCTAGCGTCGTCAACCTTGTGGACGACGGTGCCGGTCGACGCGCCCGTGTGACCATCAACACCGTCCCTGCATCCTCAATCTACACATCTCGGAAGCTTGGTGATATCCACCTGGCACTGGCGGCGGCGATGCTGACGTACAGCGATGAGGGTCCATACTTCGAAAAAGCAGTTGCCGAGCATTTTCTTAGAGCAGGAATGCCCGCGGAGTCGCTGGACCACCTGCAAAAGGCAGCCCGCCTTATGGAACTGACGGGCCTTTGGAGGGAGGCGGCAGGCGCCTGGCACCAGGCGTCGATCCTGTGCGGCACCCTGAGCAACATCAACGGCCGAAGCAACTGTCTTGCTGACGCGGCGAAATGCCTATGTGCAGCAGGCGAGTTCGTTGAGGCTAATGAGTTTGGGAGTTACGCTTGTCGCCTAATCGAGGAGTTTGGCGAGCCGCGTTCCATCGGATATGTCTGCATCATGATGGGTAACATGCTGCTCCAGCATGACTTGGGCGCCGCAATCGACTGGTACCGCAGGGGCCTCAGGACTGCGCCCCTTGACGATCCCGCCCACGGAATCCTACTGGGAAACCTGGCCTCTACACTGCTTGAGGCCGGGAAACTGGACGAGGCGGAAAACACGCTCAAAGAAGCCCGACGTTGGTCCGTAGGCAGAGACTCCACTGAGATCGGCTCCCTCAACGTGAAGATACCTATGGGACTGGGCCTCATTGAATACCAGCGTCGAAACTGGAAGCTGGCCAGGACCCACTTCGAGGATGCCCTGGCCCAGTCAGGTAGCAACAAGAGCCATTCGGTTACAGCATGGCACAATCTCGGGATGCTCATGTACCGTGACGACAACACCAAGATGGCCAGGGAGTATCTGACCAAAGCCCAGGATACATATTGGCAGTTGGGCGCAAAGGTGTACTGGGCGTACGCGGCCATCGAATTGGCCAAGGTGGCCTTGCGCGAAGGGGATCTGGACGAGCCGGCAGGGCATATCAACGCAGCGGAGCCATTCCTTGAGGAGAAATCCGTGCTCGCGAAGGGCTGGGTCCGTCTGATCCGGGCCTGCGTCGATAGGGGCCAGCGTCGCCCCAACCAGGCCATCGGGAACGGTCGCAAGGCGGTCGACATCTTTCAGCGGGAAAACGCTGAACGGGAGTTGGCGGTTACTGCGCTCTGGCTATCCAGCCTCTACCAGGAATCCGGCGACTCCCAGCAAGCCACTTTCCTGGAGCGCAGAGCCTTCCAGATCTACGAGAAGAAACATTGGGACATACGGGAACTCCACCGCGAACGTTCGCTCCTTGAGCCTGAGGCAAGATGATGTATGCTGATGAGGGCAATCACTAACCAACATGGAGGGATGTGTCGTGACCGTGTACTTTGAGAAGCGAGGCAAGGAAAACACTTCGGAAGTCGCCCGCCTGGTAATCGGCAGGGCCAAGGAACTGGGCATCAACTACATAGTCGTGGCAACCAACACGGGCTTCACCGCCCGTCACTTCCAGGGCAAGGGCCCCAAGGTAGTCTGCGTGACCCACCAGAACGGATTTCGTGAGCCGGGCATGGACGAGATGGGCCCTGCGGCGCGGGACGAGCTGAAGCAGGCGGGCATGGACGTCCTGACCACGACCCACCTATTCGGCAACGTGGAAAGGGCCATCACCCAGCAACAAGGGGGACTGTACCCCGGCGGGATCATCTCTGCGGCACTGCGCATGTTCTCACAGGGGACCAAGGTTGCCGTGGAGATCGCCGTGATGGCTCTGGACGCGGGCCTCGTGCCATTCGGCCAGCCGGTCATCTCCGTTGGCGGGTCCGGCGGAGGCGCCGACACCGCGCTTGTTCTGGTGCCTTCCCACTCCAAGACCATCTTCGATACCGAAGTGCTCGAAGTCATCTGTAAGCCGAGGCACTCACGCCAATGACGGGCAATCCGGTGGCGCCAGCATCGATTATTGACCTGGCGGGCTTCCCAGTTTCCGTGGACGAAGACGGAGGTTTGAAGTTCGGGCCAGGCGTGGTGTCTCCCCGTCCATCTCTGCGCAAGCTGGAAGACGCATCTGCGGTACTTTTGTATCCAGGCGAGGAGGGCCCGGCGACGCTGTACGCCATGTACCGGGGTACCGGCCTCGAAAAAGACCGTTGGGCGATGGAGAGCGCGGGGATCCGGTACGATATCACAGTGATCTTTCCCGGGACAATCGGGTCGGAGTACGTGAAAACGGTTGGTCACTACCATCCGAAGGTGCCGGGACAGCCCTGGACCTACCCCGAGGTCTACCAGGTGCTGAAAGGTAGAGCCCACTTCCTCTTGCAGAGGGGCGGCGAGATTTCGGGAGAGGTCGAGGACTTCATGGTGGCGGACTTCAGCGCGGGCGACGTCTTGCTAATCCCGCCCTACTACGGGCACGTGACAACCAACCCGGGTAGCGAGCCGCTGATCCTCGCCAACTGGATCGCTTCGGAGTTCCAGGCGGTCTACGACCCTGTCAGGCTGCGCAAAGGTCTGGCCTTTTACGATGTCGAATACAAAGACGAGAGCCTTTTCATGCCGAACGAAAGCTACGGGTCCCATCCAAAGCCGAGGCTCTGGAGCCAGTCTGACTACCCTGAACTGGGGCTTAGGCGGGGCAAAAGCATGTACAGAGCATGGCAAGACGGGGCGGACCTCAGTTTCCTTCGCAAGCCCGCTCTTCGGAGCGACTTGTGGGAGTCGCTGGGGGTGCGCCCGAAGGACTGACGAAGGGGGGCGCAGACGTGAGCGGACAGAGCCCAACCGTGGTCATGGTCACCGGAGTCTCGGGCGCAGGCAAGTCTCAGGCGCTCAAGACCCTGGAGGACCTGGGGTTCTTTTGCGTTGACAACCTTCCTCCTGCTCTGATTCCGACTTTCATACAGCTATGCACCCAGCTGAGGGAACCCATTTCCAAGATCGCCATGGGTGTCGACGTCAGGGGCAGGGAGTTCTTCGACGACCTCTCGTCAGCGCTCTCAACTATCGAGCAGGCTGGGAGCAAAGCCATGGTCCTTTTCCTCGAAGCTGACGACGACATCCTTGTACGTAGGTACAAGGAGACGCGGCGCCGGCATCCGCTGTCTCTCCAGGGCAGCGTCCTCGAGGGCATTCACGAGGAGCGGGCGATTCTGTCCGACCTCAAGGGACAAGCCAGCATCATCATCGATACTTCGAACCTCTCCACTTCTGAACTGCGCAAGCAGCTTGTAGAGGTGTTCTCGAGCAGCGTGAAGCTCCAGAAGCTCCTGGTCACCCTAGTCACCTTTGGGTTCAAACACGGGCTTCCCATGGACGCCGACCTTGTCTTCGACGTCCGCTTCCTTCCGAACCCCTATTACGTAGCCGACCTCAAGCCGTTGTCGGGGCTGGACTCCAGGGTCTCGCAATACCTGTTCAAGTCATCCCTTACCAAGAGTTTCTTCTCCCGCATGTCCAGATTCGTGGACTTTTTACTGCCCCATTACGTCGAGGAAGGTAAGAGCCATCTGACGATAGCCGTCGGATGCACCGGAGGACGCCACCGTTCGGTGGCTTTGGGCGAGGCTCTCAGGACCCACTTGGAGGCCAAGGAGCATACCGTTGTGGTCGAGCATAGGGATATCGAGCGAGGCGAATCCGGAGGTCAGAGCAATTGAATGACATCGCCAACGTCAAGATAGTGGCCGTGGGCGGGGGCACAGGCCTGGCGAGCGTCCTCCGCGGCCTGAAGTCCCAGGACTGCGACATTACCGCCATTGTAACCGTCGCCGACGACGGCGGCAGTTCGGGACGCTTGCGCAAGGAGATGGGAATCCTGCCCCCGGGCGACATCCGTAACTGCCTGCTCGCCCTGGCTCAGGCCGAGCCGGATATGACTTCCCTGTTCAACCACCGATTTAAGAAGGGAGAGCTGACCGGCCACAACTTCGGAAACCTGTTCCTAGCGGCCATGACCGAGATGACGGGCGACTTTCAGCTGGCCGTCCGTACCATGTCCCGCGTCCTCGCGGTAACCGGTACTGTCCTCCCCGCCACTCTGTGCGACGTGAATCTATGCGCCGAGATGGAGGACGGCACCGAGGTCGTGGGCGAGTACGCTATCCCGCTGGCGAGGAAAAGGATCCGCCGCCTGCAGCTCAGGCCCAGCGACCCGCCGGCCCTTAACGAGGCCGTGAAGAAGATTGAGGAAGCCGATGGGATCATCATCGGTCCAGGCAGCCTTTACACTTCGGTGATCCCCAACCTTCTGGTCCCGGGCATCAGGGCGGCTATCATCAGGTCGAACGCACCGAAAATGTACGTCTGCAACGTCATGACCCAACCGGGAGAGACGGATTCTTACAGCGCCCTGGACCACATTCTGGCTATTGAGGCACACGCCGGGCGGCTGTTTACCCACGTCTTGGTGAACACCGCGACCGCCCCGACCGACATCGCGGCCAAGTACGCGCTGGAAGGAAGGTTCCAGGTGCTCGTTGACAGCAACGCGCTCTATGACCGGGGCTATGTGCCGGTGACGGGCGACTACCTCACCAGGGGCGACCTCGCTCGGCACGATTCGGGCAACCTCAGCCGCTCCATAAGGGAGTTCATCGCGCAGATGGGCGCCGGCTCCCGCCTGCGCAAGGAATCCGTGGTGAACGACGCCTGACGAACATGGATATAGACACGTTCTCGCGGACCGTCAAAGAAGAACTGGCGCGGACCCCCGTGAATGGACATTCGCAAGCCTACTGGGAGGCCGTTGCCCTACGTCGTTTTATCCCCGCGCGTTCACTGGACCCGGACGGCACGTTTTCGGCCGAGCCCTTCCTACTCCGCCGCCTGTTCTACCTCATGAAACAGGGTTCGGGAGTGCGGCCCTCGGTCTCGGGCAGAGCGGCCGGCACGCGACATCACGCAAGGGGACGCATCTCGCCACCCGCGAAGGGCGAGTCATCGGAACCGCCTCCCGCACTATTGAGAGACAGCCCCGCATGCAGGCGAGGTTTTCTTCGAGGAGTCTTCATGGCCAGGGGGTCGGTCGCCTCTCCGACGCGGACCCACCACCTCGAGATGGCCTTGCCGGCCCGAAAAGACGCCCTATTCGTCCGCTCACTCCTTTCCAAGGAGGAATTGCGGTGCGGCATGGTCCAGCGGCGCTCGGCCTGGGTGGTCTATCTTAAGGACGGCGACGAGATCTCGGAGTTCCTGAAGACCGTAGGTGCGAACAAGGCGGTGTTGGACTATGAGAACGTCCGCGCCCAGAAATCCCTCAAGAGTTCGGTCCAGCGTCTGGTCAACATGGACCGGGCCAACGTTGGCAGGTCGGTCGAGGCGTCGCTGCGGCATTTGGAAGATATCCGGCTGATCGATGAGGAGAAGGGTCTATCGACGCTGCCTCCGGCGCTCCGCGAACTGGCCAGGCTAAGGGTGGAGAACCCTGACATGTCAATGGAGGAGTTAGGTCAGGCCCTGGGGACGCCCGCATCCAAGTCCGCCGTAAACCACCGCTTTCGTAGGATCGCGGAGATCGCCGGCGACATACGAAGCGGGAGGCCGTGAAGGCCTCCCGCTCTGACTATCGTGACCGGACGCGCCCCCTCGGGGCTCACTCTACGATGATTTCCACGTGCTGACCCTGATCTTCGTCGATGACGTCGATGATCTTGCCCCTCACGCCGAAGTTAATGGCTGCACGGAGTTCCTCCAGGTTAATGCCCATCCCGTTGAGATCGGCGCCGCCGAAGGCCGCGACCCTGCTCCCTGTGCGGAGCGCCCAGTCTACCAGACCTATGGGCAGGTTGACAGATACTTTGGGCCTGTTGGTCTTCACGTCAGTAATCCTGACGCGGAACCACTTTGCCTTACCTTGGGTGGACTCCATCTGGTCTTCAGTACTGGTCTCGAGGGCATCGAGCAGTTTGATGCCCTCTTCAGGAGTGATCTTCCCCTCCTTGACCATACCGAGGATCCTGACTCTCTCCTCTTCCATCTTGATTCACTCCTTACTACGATGCGCCCGGTCGGTGCGTGGCGCTAGAACGTGACCGTGACCCTTCCCATGGTCGTCGACGCGTACAGCGACGCCTTTGACGGAGCGTCACTGAAACCCCTGGTGCGGGCCTGGTACCGGCGGGAGCCGACCTTCTGCTTGGTCTCGTTGACGAGCACCTCGGCGTCCTCCATACCCTGGACGTCGATCTTCCCCATCACTGTTGAGGCCTCGACCCCGTATGCGGCACCGAGTTCCTTGCGGACCTCGACGTCAATCCTGCCGTTGGCGCTGTTCAATTTCCAGTTGCCGAGACCTCCCAGGTGAGCCGAGATGCGCCCGTTGGCCGTGCTGGCATTAAGGTTGCCGGGACGCCCTTCGAACTCGATCCGCCCGTTGGCGCTGCCCAACTCGGTGTCGGCAAAATTGCAGCCCTCGGCCTCGACCCGGCCGTTTGAGGTGGTCGCGTGCAGGCGCGTGCCTGAGACTCCGCCCACAGTAATACGCCCGTTGGAGGACGCGAGGTTCAGGGTCGCCTTTCTGTCGCGGGGCAAGGTCAGAGTGAAGCCGATCGTGTACTGGCGAAGGACGTTGAACCCGTCGCCAAACTCCTTGGACCTGGCCGTGATGTTAAGGCCGTCCTGCTTGAACTCGTAACCGTCCTTAGTTGCTTCCTTGGCTTCTGCTTCGGTCGCTGCGTTCGATGTCTTGCGGACGTCGAGGCGGTACCCCTTTTCATCCCAGGTATCCACCGTAATACGGCCGTTCGAGGTCGACATCGATATCTGTATCTCGCCTTCGGCCGGGAGCTCGCCCCTCATTTCCTCATGGAACTCGAACTGGGGACCTCCCGAAAACCCGCCACCGAAGATCTTGGCTATGACCTTTCCAAGGTTAGCGCCGCTCTCACCCAGGATCTTCCCCAGGTTCTCGCCTTCGCCGGAAGCCCTGCGCGCGATCTCATCGGCATGCTTTGCTACCTGGCTTGCCCACTGCTCGGCGTGCGCGGTCGCCCTCTGGGCTACCTCTTCGGCGCGGCGAGTGGCCCTTTCAATGGTCCTTTGGATGTTCTCGCTGACATCTTCTGCCTGCTGGCCGGGTGTTGCTTTGGGGGCCGTAGCGGCCGCCGGAGCTTCGGGCTTACCCTCGCCAACAGCTCGAAGAAGTTCAGCTCCCTGTTCCGGGGTGATCTTGCCTTCGGACACCATCTGCAGGATCATGAGTTTCTCTTCCTTGGACACTGTCTGTTCCTCCTTGTCGGGTCTACCCTTGTATTGGCTTGTATCCCCAGCCTGGGCAGCCCGTATGGATAACCTCGCCGCGGAAGTAGCGGCGAAGGGTTCCCCATCTTACCTGGTAGACAGGTTTTTCAGAAGCCTTGCGGCTTCCTGGGCGTTAACTTCGCCCTTTGCCAGCCTATCGAGGATGTCTTTCCTCTGACCGCCTCTGGCTGCATCTAGCCGGCTCTCGTCCTCGTCCTGCGCCACCTGATACCCCAACGCCTTGATAAGGGCCTCAAGACGCCCCCTTACGGTGGGATATGAGATGCCCAGTTCCTTCTCGACCTCGCGGATGTTGCCCCTGTTCTTGATGAAGATCTCAGCAAAGGAGCGCTGTTCGGGGGGCAGTTTGCAGAACTTGCAGAGGTCGAAGTGCCCTGACAATCTTGTGTGGCACGAGGGGCACTGAATCTCGGTGACCTCCAACCCGGAACCGCAGACCGGACAGATCCCAACTACGTCATTGGCCATCTGACAATCACCTTCCACAAGCAATATATTGCCGTGTGTCATAGATGTCAATACATATATTAAAGAAATTAATGATGATGTTAATGTGAAAAGGACAAGGCCTTAGCGGCGGGCGTTCAGATGATCGTGGATGCGCTGGGCGAGGGATGAGCCGATGCCCTTCACCTTCGCGACTTCCCAAACCGGCGCTTTTTTCAAAACATCGATGTCGGCAAAAGCTGTGAGCAGGTCTTTCACCTTCGAGGGGCCGACTCCGGAGATGTCCAGAAGGGCGGACCTCGTCGCCTTCTCGCCGCGCAGTTTCCTGTGGTAACCGACTGCAAAACGGTGAGCCTCGTCGCGGAGCCTCATTACCAGGTACAACGCTCCGGAGTCTCTGGGCAGCACAATGGGGTCTGACTGCCCCGGGACGAATAGCTCTTCATTCTTCTTCGCAAGGCCGGCAAGGGGGATGCCCAGTTGCAGCTCATCTAGCACATCTTTGGCGGCGCTGACCTGGCCCTTGCCTCCATCCACGATGACGAGGTCAGGGAAAGTGGCGAACTTGCCGGGACTTCGGAGTTTCGGTGACTTCCCGATTGCGGTCGCCTTCGGAGCAGCGGTTTCGTAAACCGCTGCTTCCGTCTTCTCCCTCTCCGCCATCCCTTTCCGAAAGCGCCTCCACAGCACTTCCTGCATCATCGCGAAGTCGTTAGGCTTTCCGTCGACCCTAATCTTGAATTTACGGTAGGAGGACTTCTCGGGTTTCCCGTCCTTTAGCACCACCATCGAGGCCACTGCTTCCTTGCCGGTGATGTTGGAGATGTCGTAACCCTCAATCCGCGACGGCAACCGTTGGGTGCCCAGGGCGATTGCGAGGTCTTCCATGGCCCTTTGATTGGCTTCCGACTCACGTTCCTCTTTGGGCACGTGCTCGGCGAGCATGGCTCGCGCGTTTTCTTCGGCCATCGCCATAAGGTCGTGGAACTTGCCACGCTTGGGGGTCTTGAGATGGGCTTTGCGATGCTCGCTGAGTATGTCCTCCAGCTGAGAGGCGGATGGGAGGTCGTACGGGACCAAGATCTCTGGCGGATAGAACGGCGCCGCCGGGTAGTACTGGGATATGAAGGCTTCGAGTATGTCGCTATCGGACTGCTCGGCGGCACCCGAGAGGATGAAGCCTTCTTTGCCCAATAGCTTGCCTTCCCTCACCGTGAGCAGGGACACGAACGCGGTCTCGCCGGATCTGGCCAGCCCCAGAACGTCGCGGTCCTTCATATCGGGTGTGGTTATCTTCTGGCGCTCGGTCACATCGTCAAGCGCCTTGATCTGGTCGCGGACTCGGGCCGCGGCCTCGAACTCCATGTTCTCAGCGTGAGCGGTCATCCTCTTTTGAAGGGCGGTCCGGACTTCTCTGAGGCGCCCCTCCAGGAATTTCACGACCTCGTCGATTGTCGCCGCGTAGACCGTCTCGTCGAGTTTGCCGGTGCAGGGACCCAGGCAGCGTCCAATGTGATAGTCGAGGCAGGGCCTGGATACTTGTGCAAGGGCGCGGTCGGTGCAGTTGCGATAGGGGAAGATCCTTCTTAGCAGGAACAGCGTCTCCCTGACGGAACCTGCGCGGGTGTAGGGGCCGAAGTACCGGGCGCCGTCCTTAGCCGTCCGTCTGGCCAGGGTGACCCTGGGCCACCTGTCGGCTACGCCCACCCTGATGTACGGGTACTGCTTGTCGTCGCGAAGGAGGATGTTGTACCTGGGCTTGTGCCGCTTGATCAGGTTAAGTTCAAGAATCAAGGCCTCTTTCTCGGAGTCCACGTTGATGGTCTCGAGGCTGGCCGCCTTCTCCATGAGGGCCTCGGTCTTGGGAGCCAGAGTGGAGGCGAAATACGAGCGCAGCCTGTTCCGCAGGTTCTTGGCCTTGCCTACGTAGAGGATATTCCCGTCTTCGCCCCTATAAACGTAGACGCCCGGGGACTCGGGCGCCTCCTTAACCCTGATGGCTAGGGCCGACCGGTCACCTACGTAGCCGGTCCAGGCCTTCTCTTGCAGTTGAGCCGATTTGTCCTCGTTCAAAGGCGACGTATCACCTGTCTCCCGCAACTCCGAAGGCGCGCATCCCTGCCTTGCCCTGAGCCAGGAGCCCCTTGAGGAACTGGCCGGTATACGATGCGTCCACCGCGGCTACCTGCTCGGGCGAGCCCGACGCGATCACATACCCGCCCTCTTCGCCGCCCTCGGGCCCGAGGTCGATGAGATAGTCGGCGCACTTCACCACGTCGGGGTTGTGTTCGATGACGACCACGGTACTCCCTGCATCCACCAGTCTCTGTAGGACGTCCAGGAGCTTCCTCACGTCCTCGAAGTGGAGCCCGGTGGTGGGTTCGTCCAGGATGTACATGGTACGCTCGTTCCCGCGCCTGGAGAGCTCTGTGGCAAGCTTGACCCTCTGGGCTTCGCCCCCCGAAAGCGTGGTGGCGGGTTGCCCCAGCTTCACGTATCCAAGTCCCACGTCGGCTATGGTCTGGAGCTTGCGGTAGATGGGCGGCACGTCCTTGAACAGCGCCAAGCCCTCGCTCACCGTCATCCCCAGTACCTCGGCGATGTTCTTGCCGTGGTATTTCACCTCAAGGGTCTGGCTGTTGTACCGCTTGCCTCCGCACACCTCGCAGGGCACGTAGACGTCGGGCAGGAACTGCATCTCGATGCGGATGATGCCGTCGCCCTTGCACGCCTCGCAGCGCCCGCCCCTCACGTTGAAGCTGAAACGACCTGGCTTGTAGCCCTTCACCTTGGCGTCAGGCGTCATCGCGAAAATGTTCCGTATCTCGGTGAAGACCCCAGTGTAGGTGGCCGGGTTGGACCTCGGGGTCCGCCCGATGGGGGACTGGTCGATGTTGATCACCTTATCCAAATTGCCGAGGCCGGTCACGTCGTCGTGGTCGCCGGGCTTGGTCCTGGCGCCGTTCAGCACGGACGCGAGCTTACGATAGAGGACGTCGTTGACCAAAGTGCTCTTGCCCGAGCCTGACACCCCCGTCACGCAGGTGAAGACGCCCAGGGGGATCGAAACGTCAATGTCCTTCAGGTTGTGCTCCCTGGCGCCCTTGATCGTGATGAACTTGTCGCCGGCCGCTCGCCTCTCGGGGATCTCGATGCGCCTCTTGCCCGAAAGGTACTGACCGGTGAGGGACTCTGGACTGTCCAGAATGTCTTGGACTGTCCCGGACGCCACGATCTTGCCGCCGTTCTCGCCTGCGCCTGGGCCAACATCCACAACGTAGTCGGCGCTCCTGATGGTCTCCTCGTCGTGCTCGACAACTATGAGCGTGTTGCCGATGTCGCGCAGGTGCGTTATCGTGCGGAGCAGTTTTTGGTTATCCTTGGGATGCAGGCCAATGCTGGGTTCGTCCAACACATAGAGGACTCCGACCAGCCCAGAGCCGATTTGGGTCGCGAGGCGGATCCTCTGGGCCTCGCCGCCCGCCAGAGTCCCGGCATGCCTGGTTAGGGTCAGATAGCCCAGCCCGACGTCCATGAGGAACTCCAGGCGGGACTTAATCTGCTTGAGGACCTGGTTTGCGATGATCTCCTCGCGGGAGCTAAGTGCGAGAGCTTCCATGAACCTGAGCGCCGCGGCGACCGACATGTCGCTGACCTGGGCGATGTTCTTCTCGCCCACCGTCACAGCCAGAGACTCAGGCTTGAGGCGCGTCCCCTTGCACTTCGGACACGGCCGCGCGGCCATGTACTCCTCGATGTACCGGCGGACGTCCTCGCTCGGCGCGTTCTTGTACCGCCGCTCAAGGTTGGAGACGACCCCCTCGAAAGTGACCATCCGGTCGCTGTACCTTCCGTACTGGCTCTCGTAGTGGAACGGGATCCTCTCGTCGCCGGCCCCGTACATTATGAGGTTGACCTGCGCCTCGGTAAGGGCGTCCACGGGGACGTCGACCGGGATCTTGAAGTGCTTGCAGGCTGCCTCGAGCATCTGCATGTAGTACCCGTCGGGGGCCCCGTTCCAGGGGACCAACGGCTCCGTCCGTAATCGTGCGCCGCCGGTCGGGGATGACCATGTCAGGATCGATCTCCATGTTGACGCCCAGCCCGTGGCAGGCGGGACACGCGCCGAACGGATTGTTGAACGAAAACAGCCTGGGCTCGAGTTCAGGCAGATTGATGCCGCACTCAGGGCACGCCAAGGATTGACTGAAGACCAGGTCGGCCTGACCCTGGATCTCGACCACCACGAGGTTGCCGGTTAGGCCCAAAGCAGCCTCTACCGAGTCGACCAGCCTGGACCGGATGTCGTCGTGCCGGACCAGCCTGTCTATCACGGCTTCGATGGTGTGCTTCTTCTGCTTCTCCAGCCTCTTGCCGATGAACTGGTCGAGTTCGGCAGTGACACCGTCAACTCGGACCCGGACGTATCCGGCCCGCTGGATATCCTCGAAAACCTTCTCATGCTCACCTTTTCGCCCGCGGATGAAGGGTGCGAGGATTGAGAACCTGGTCCCCTCCGGGAGCGCCTCTATCTGGTCGGCGATCTGGTCGACGCTCTGCTTTGTGATGGGCTTGCCGCAAACCGGACAGTGAGGGCGCCCCACACGGGCGTAGAGAAGCCTCATGTAGTCGTAGATCTCGGTCACCGTGGCCACGGTGGACCGGGGGTTCCTCGCTCCGGACTTTTGGTCTATCGAGATAGCGGGAGATAGCCCCTCAATGTAGTCGACGTCGGGCTTATCCATGAGCCCAAGGAACTGCCTTGCATAGGCCGATAGTGACTCCACGTACCGCCTCTGCCCTTCGGCGTAGATGGTGTCGAAAGCCAGAGAGCTCTTTCCCGACCCCGACAGCCCGGTTATCACCGTCAGCTTGTCCCTGGGAATCTCAAGGTCTATGCCCTTTAGGTTGTGCTGGCGCGCGCCGCGTATGACGATCTTATCTCTAGACATGTGGCTGACTCCTAGGACCAGTCTTTGACTCCAGTTTGGCTTCGAGCTCGAATATCATGTCCCGGAGGAGCGCCGCGCGCTCAAATTCCAGGTCTCTTGAGGCCTGCTTCATTTCCTTCCGCATCTTCGCCACCAGCTGCGGTATGGACCGCCTGGGCACAGCGGCGATATCTTTGTCCTTGAAATAGTACTCGGCCTGGGATACCACCGATTTCTGGGACTGTATTATGTCCCGTATCGCTTTCTCTACCGTCGCCGGTGTGATCCCGTTCTCCTTATTGTATATCTCCTGCCTGGCCCTGCGCCGGTCGGTCTCTCTTATGGCTCTGGACATCGAGCCCGTCATGTTGTCGGCGTACATGATGACGCGCCCGCGGACGTTGCGGGCGGCGCGCCCGATAGTCTGGATGAGCGACGTCTCAGACCTGAGATATCCTTCCTTGTCGGCGTCAAGTATGCAGACCATGGACACTTCGGGCAGGTCAAGCCCCTCGCGGAGCAGGTTGATCCCGACCAGGACGTCGAAGACGCCAAGCCTGAGGTCGCGGATTATCTCCATGCGCTCCAAGGTGTCTATGTCTGAGTGCATGTACCGCACCCTGATTCCTATGTCGCGTAGATAGTCGGTGAGGTCCTCGGCCATTCGCTTGGTCAGGGTGGTCACCAACACCCGCTCTTTCCTGCCCACGACCTCGCGGATCTCCTTGATGAGGTCGTCTATCTGCCCCTTTGTTGGCCTGACCTCGATCTGGGGGTCAAGGAGCCCGGTGGGACGCACCACCTGCTGAACCACGGCGCCGGAGGCCCTCTCCATTTCGTAAGGTCCCGGCGTGGCCGACACGTAGACCACCTGCCCGATCTTGTTCTCGAACTCCTGGAACGTGAGCGGGCGGTTGTCAAACGCCGACGGAAGCCTGAACCCGTACTCGACCAGGGACTGCTTCCTGGAGCGGTCGCCGGCGTGCATCGCCTTGACCTGAGGGATGCTTGCGTGGGACTCGTCAATCACGATGAGGAAGTCCTTTGGGAAGAAATCCAGCAAGGTATACGGAGGCTCGCCGGGGAGCCGGCCGGTCAGGTGCCTTGAGTAGTTCTCTATTCCTGGGCAATAGCCGACTTCGCGCAGCATGTCCAGGTCTTGCCTGCTTCGCTGCTCAAGCCTGTATGCTTCAAGGATCTTGCCGTTGTCCCTGAGGAGTTTGAGCCTCTCTACCAGTTCCGCTTCTATGCTGGCTACAGCGCGGATCATCTTCTCGTCGGTCACCACGTAGTGCTTGGCGGGATAGATGGCCACGTGGTTCATCTCGGCGATACCTTGGCCCGTGAGCACGTCAAATTCGGTCAGACGCTCGATCTCGTCGCCGAACAGCTCCACACGCACACCTCTGTCGGTGGAGCCGGCCGGGAAGATCTCCACAGTATCACCGCGCACGCGGAACGTGCCGCGTTGAAAGTCCATGTCGTTGCGGTTGTACTGGATGTCGACCAGCCTGCGCAGCATCTCCTGGCGCTCCTTGACCATGCCCTTTCGCAGGGACAGCACCAGAGTGCGGTAGTCCTCGGGCGATCCAAGGCCGTAGATACACGAGACCGAAGCCACCACCAGTACGTCTCTCCTCTCAAAGAGGGCGAACGTGGCCGAGTGACGCAGCTTGTCGATCTCATCGTTGATTGTCGAGTCTTTCTCGATGTATGTATCGCTGGAAGGCACGTAGGCCTCAGGCTGGTAATAGTCGTAGTAGCTCACGAAGTACTCAACGGCGTTCTCGGGAAAGAACGTCTTGAACTCAGAAGCCAGCTGGGCGGCCAGCGTCTTGTTGTGCGACAGCACCAGTGTAGGGCGGTTCAACCTCTCCACCACATTGGCTATGGTGAAGGTCTTCCCCGAGCCCGTAACCCCGAGGAGCACCTGGTGCTTGTTGCCCTTCTCTATGTGTTCAACCAGAGCGTCTATGGCTTCGGGTTGGTCGCCCTTGGGGACGTAGTCGGAGACTATCTTGAAATCAGGCATTGGGCATTCCTCCGCCCGACCATTATACACGGGAAGCGGATAGCAATCAAATGTTCGTAGGGTCTTCCTATGCGCGGTTAAATAGCCGTTTAAGCAGGCGTAGGAGGGGTCCTTCGGAATAGGCGGTCACAAAAGGCTGGTCCCCCAGGCCGGGGGATAGGACAACTCCAAGAGGTTCGGTTCCCGACCGGCGGACGGTGAACTGCCGCGACGCGTTGGAACCGGGATCTCTGGCCGTGAAGACGATGTCGCCCGGCTCCCTAAGGGCGTCCTCGAGGTCGAGCCGGCTGTGGAGCGCCACACCTTGGGCTTCTTTCAGCAAGTAGCCCCGTCGCAAGCCCGCCTTGGCGGCCGCTCCCCTGTCGAGCACGTCGAGCAGCACTATGCCGGCGGTAGAAGTGACGTAGCGCGGCTCCCTGTCCGTTTCCTCCCTATTGCCCACCTTGATGACCACTTCGTGGCCCAGGGGGGAAAACAGGGCCGCGACCCAGGCGAAAGCCGGCCACCGCGACGCGGCGATGGCGAAGCCCAAAAGGATCGCGCTAAAGAGGAACAGGTGCCGCGACGTGACTCTGGCTTTCTCCCGGGGCGACCTGGACAAAGCCAGATCACCGTAGCCAAGGGCGGCCACGATGGGCATCATCGCGAAGACCGGGGTCCCAACCCCCGCGACTTGGGGCGCTTTGATGAGGGGCCACCAATCGGGAAGGTTTATGACGCCCGAGAGAGCCGAGACGTCGGGTACTCGGACCAGGAAGAGCACGATTAGCGGGATGGGCCAGAACCTCTGCAGGCTAAAACCGCCTACGGTCCGCCCGTCCTTGCCCTGGATGTAAAGGGGCGTCGCGCAGGAATTCCCGCTTATTCTTATCAAAAGGGATTCGGCCGCGTGCAGGCAGGCTACCAGCGCGGTGACGGCGGCCACGTTGACTTGTGGCCAGCCAAACAGCAGGTAGCTCACGCAGAGGATCCCGCCCGCGTACGAGAAGCACAGAAACCTGGGGCTGAAGAGGAACAATAGGAGTGCAAGCGGGAGGAGGTACCCTAAGCCGCTATCGCTGACTGTCACGCCGACCATCACCAGGAGTACGCTGGCGGCAAGCCCGCCCAGGAGCCCGAGCCCAATGGAGACCAGGGTGTGGCCAAACGCTTTGTTCCTGGCCTGCCCAAACACCCTTTCCTCCATCGACTGGACCCTCCCGTACTGGAGCGCGACCAGTCCAAGCACCACGAGGTAGAGCACGTCTACCACAGGGTTCATGAAGATACCCGGATAGGACCTTATGACGCTAGTGAGAAGGTCAAGAAGCGGGTTCAAGCCTATGTCCCCCCATCGACGGCCGCTCTGGCAAGCTCCAGGGCCTTGGCCATCTGTTCCTCATCTCCCGCAACCTTGACGTCGGGCTCAAGTCCGGCCCCATTGATGGCCCTGCCCGACGGAGTTAGGTATTCGGCTGTGGTCAGTTTGATGACGGAGCCGTCTTTCAGGGAGAAAGCGCCCTGGACCAATCCCTTGCCGAAAGTGGTGTCCCCAACAAGGGTGCCGGACTCCCTGTCCTGGATGGCGCCGGCGAGGATCTCGGAGGCGCTGGCCGATCCCTTGTTGACCAGGACGAACAGGGGCATACCCAGGCCATTGCCGGTGGTTTCATAAACGTCGCTCGGGTGGTTCTTGTACTTCAAAGTCACCAGGGTGCCCTTGGGGACAAACAGCTCGCCGATGAGCCGGCATTGATCAACATACCCGCCGCCGTTGTACCTGAGGTCCAGGATGATTGCCTTGGCCCCCTGGGATTTCAGGTCGGCCAGAGCCTTGGACGTCTCAGAAGCGGCGTGCTCGTTGAAACTTTTTAGTTCGATGTAGCCGATGTCGCCGTCCTTCATAGAGTAGGTCGACGCCGGGACCTTGATCTCTCTTCGAGTGATGGTCACATCGAAAGTCTCCTCGGCTCTTTGGACCATCAGAGTCACCTTGGTGCCCGCCTGACCGCGTATCATTGAAGCGGCTACGTCGCTGGTGTAGATGGCTGTGCCGTCCACCTTGAGGATGATGTCTCCGCCCTTAAGCCCCGCCTCTTCGGCCGGACTGCCCTTCATCGGTGGAGCTATCTGAACCTTGGTGTCCTTCACGCCCATGGTTACCCCAATGCCGGTATACTCCCCTGAGGTACGGATGTTGAACTCCTGCCACTCCTGGGAGTTCATGAAGATGGAGTATGGGTCGCCAAGCGTGGCGACAACGCCACGGGACCCACCCTCGATGATCTTGTCGCGGTCGATCGGCTTGTAGAAGTTCTGGTCCAGGAGGTTAACTATGCCGTAGATCCTTCCAAGGGGACCGGTGTAGACGTAGTAGATGGTTGCGCCAGCAGCCAAGATCGCGGCAAACAACGCCGAAGCAAAGCAAAGCAGAATCGCTCTTCTCTTGGACATCACGGAAGAACCCGTCCCCCTTTCCGGGGCAGCGAAGGTTTGGTCAATTCAGCATATCCGCAAGGCAAGAGCAGAGCAATAGCGGCGCTCTTGCCGCGTCGCAAACACAACTGCTTGTATGACGAGTCTTCGAGTCACACACGCAGTTGTGCGAGATGACATCCTGCTACCAATTGTTAAGTAGCCTGTCTACGGCAGCCACTTCAGGGGATCCTGCGTCTCACCCTTGACCCTGACTTCGAAATGAAGGTGCGGGCCGGTGGAAAGGCCGGTGCTGCCGACAAGCGCGACAGTCTGCCCCTTGATTACATCCTGCCCCTTCTTGACGAGTATCTTGCTGGCATGGCCGTAGAGGGTAGAGACGCCGCCGCCGTGGTCGATGATAACGCAGTTGCCGTAGCCCCCGTTGGTACCTGCGAGGATGATAGTGCCGTCTTCCATGGCCAAGATGGGTCTACCCGAGTCCGCGGCATAGTCCACGCCCGAGTGCCACCGGTAATAGCCGAGTATCGGGTGAAGGCGATTGCCATAGTAGGAGCTGATCCATCCGCCCGAGGCCGGCCACCCCATCTTGAGGGCGTGGGCTTGGGGCTTCTGGCCCTTGGCCTGCAGGTCCGCAATCACCTTGTTTAGCGCGTCGGCCTCTTTCTCCATCTGGTCCAAGGACTGCTCGAGCCTGCCCTTGTCAGCCTGTACGCTGGCGAGGTATCCCTCTCTGTCCTGGCTCCGAGACGTGACCTCGGCGCGCTTCAGTTCTTGAGAAGCCTTGAGTCCGGTCAGTTCCGCAGCACGTTCCTCGTATTCCTCCTGCTTCACCACGAGCGCCGCGTGGTTGGCGGCATACTCGCTGATTAAGCCCGTGTCTTGCACCGCTATCTGGCGGAGGTAGTGGAGGCGCGACATGAACTCGGAGAGGCTGCCGGAGGTGAGAAGGATGTCGATGTAAGACACGCGGCCGGCCTTGTACATGCTCACCAGCCTGGAATCGAAAGCAGTCTTCTGGCTCTCCAGTTTCTGCTTCATAACGGCAACTTCCGCCCTGGTCTTCGCTATCTTGTCACCCGTAATCGACATCTGGACTTCTATGTAGTTGAGTTCTTTGGCCGCGATACTCAGTTGGCGCTCCAGTTTATCGAGCTCTGCCAGGACCGATTTCTCGGCGCTCTTTTTGGAGGCTAGCTGCCGAAGGAGTTCCTCGATCTCTGCCTTCATCTGGTCAAGTTCGTCGATCCTTTGGTCAATCTCGTTAGGCGCGCCGAGCGCCGGACCCGCGGGAACGGCTACCAAGACCAGTGACAGTAGGAGCAAAACCCCCAGAACTCTCGCAGACGTACTTGTGCGTCTCACAGCAATCCCTCCGACTTAAGTGCGCTACCTCGTGTCCGCTACACTCTAAGGTGCCTTCTAAGCGACATGACGGAACCGAGAGTGCCGACCGCAATGCCCGTCACGAGCATAACGCCCAGCATATCCAGTGCCGTCCTCATCTCCAGCTTCATGACGGGGAGGAACGGCAGGGCAGTCTCCAGCCAGCCTACTAGCCAAACGTAGAGGCTGACCACGAGGCCCTCGCCGAGCAGGCCTCCCATCATGCCCAGAAACATGCCCTCCAAGAGAAACGGGCCGATGATGAACTCGTCGGTGGCGCCAACCAGCTTCATGATCCCGATCTCGTGCCGCCTGGCGTCTATGGTTAGCCGTATGGAGTTGCCGATGACCATTACGGCCACCAGGCCCACGACGAGCATCCCGCCCAGCGAGACTGCCGCTGACGCGCGTCCCAGAGAGGCTAGGCGTCTGGAGGCTACTTCCTGGTAGCGAACATCGTCCACCGCGGCTATCTTCTTGATCTCGCCTACCACGCCGGGGATGTCGGCGGCGGATGCCGCTTTCACTCTGACGCTGGGAGGCAGCGGGTTCTCGTTACCCAGTCCCTCAAGCACCCAGGCTTTGTCCTGGAACATGAGCCTGAGCTCCGCAAGGGCGTCCTCGCGGCTCACGTAGCCTACTTCTGAAACCCCCGGCAGCTTGCGCACCGCTTCAACAACCACCGCCGCTTGAGAATCGGTTGTTTCGCGCTTCAGATAGGCCTGGATCTCCATCTCGTTCTGGACGACGGTAAACGTGAAGTTGAGGTTAAGGTTTATGAGAAAGGCTACGCCGAGCAGGAACAGCGCCAGCGCGGTGGTGGCGCAGGAAAGGAAGGAGGACATCTTGTTCCTCCATATGCTCTTGCCTGTCTCACCTAGGAAGTACCCGCCGGTCGAGAACTTCAATGATCGTACGCCCCTCTTCGAACGTCTCTCACTACCGCGCCTTTGCGTAGCTCGACGACGCGTTTATGCATCGAATCAACGATGTGCCTGGCATGGGTGGCCACGACTACTGTCGTGCCAAACGTGTTGGCCCTTTCAATCAGCTTGAAGATCTCCATGGAGGTTTCGGGATCAAGGTTTCCGGAGGGCTCGTCCGCGAGCAGGAGGTCAGGGTTCCGGACCAGAGCTCGAGCCATCGCGACCCGCTGCTGCTCGCCACCCGAAAGCTGAGAAGGATAGGCGCTCTGCCTGTCTTTTAGTCCGACCAAAGAAAGCACCTGCGTCACGCTCTTGGCCATATCGCGGCCAGAAAAAGCTGTCACCTGCAGAGCAAAGGCAACGTTCTCAGCCACGGTGCGGTCGTGCAAAAGTTTGAAGTCCTGGAATACCACGCCTATCTTCCGGCGGAGGAACGGCACTTCACGCCGCTTCAGTTTGGTCAGGTCCTTGCCGCCCACTATGACCTGGCCTCCGGTCGGCGTCTCCTCCCTGTACAGTAGCTTGATGAGAGTCGACTTGCCGGCGCCGCTCTGACCCACAACGAACACAAACTCGCCCTTCTTTATCTCCAGGTCGACCTGGTCAAGGGCAAGCATGCCACTCGAATATTGTTTAGAAACGGACCGCAAAGCTATCAATAACGTCACCTTCCGCGCGAAGGTCTCTCGACCTCCACATATTCGACAGCAGATCACGCGATCCTGTTTCCAAATGGCTCGTCTTTGTGGGAATAGGCACCATAGCAGGTAACGGAATTAAGGAGCCTATGCGAGAGGAAGAAATGAGTAGACGGACCTGAAAAGTGAGCAGATGGAAGGCTGCTCATCAAAGCGGCTGCTGAGCAGCCGCTTTGATGGTGTAGACTGCTGCGAAACCATACCTAGTCAGAAGGCGAGAATCTACGACTGCCATTTTGGCATACGTTCGAAAATGCCCCTGTCAAAAATAGCACCCTTTCAGAAAAGCACCTGCCAATTTTAACAGGTGTTTTCGGGAATAGTGGGCCCAGATAACAGGGTTTTGGGCGCCGCGCAAATATAGAAGACACAGTTTCTTACACTGCCCGAATACCTGCCCAAAACACCCCTATTGCAGAGGCAGTTCTGACCT
>JBBDIP010000035.1:0-25639 GCA_040880305.1 Bacillota bacterium | reverse complement strand
CCGGCGGCGCGTCGTTGAGGACAAGGAGGCCGACCTCCCGCTGGCACATGTCCTCCAGCCTAGACGACAATGACTCAACATCGCCTGTCGTGTACGGGGATTCCAGATAGACCGCGATGTCCACGTCCGAGCCCTGATGCTCTTTGCCAGCGGAAAACGAACCGAAAAGAAACGCCAAGAGGACGTCCTCGCGGTCGTCCAGGTGATCCTTTACCCTATTCAGCCACTCTGGAGAACTCCTGCGTGGGCCCAAACACCTTGCCTCCAACAGTACTGATTAGTCATTGGCCTGCAGTTCCACTTTCTGGTTGCCGATACCAGTTTATCATGAACCCTCCGCAAGGGTCATCGGCATTGTCGCTCGTAAGCGTTCGTGCTATACTTCCTTGTGTTTGTGCTAAGACACGTGGATATGAGAGTTCAGCCGGGGTGATTTAAGTGAAGGAAAAGATACATCCGAACTACGAGAAGACGACCATTACATGCGCCTGCGGCGCTGTGTACCATGTCGGCTCCACCAAGAAAGCCATCAAAGTGGACATCTGCGCCAAGTGCCACCCGTTCTTCACAGGCGTGCAGAAGCTCATGGACACCAGCGGTCGCGTCGAGCGCTTCCGTCAGAAGTACGGCTACATCGAGGGCGAGAAGAAGCCCGAGAGCGCGCCCGAGGTTAAGACCGACAACCGCTAGATGTAAGAATAGAAGGCAGAACCTCCTTTGTGGTTTCTGCCTTTTTATTTGTGCCGCTAGGCCTTAAAATGCAGAAGGAGAGGAGGTTGAGCGTTGGCACAAGATACGCCGTCCTACGGCGGCCAGGCCGTCATAGAAGGAGTCGTGATGCGCGGCCCGAGGTACGTCTCGCTGTCGGTGCGCAAGCCCGAAGGCGACATATACTCAATGACAAAGCGCTCGCTGTCGCCTTCTCAGAAAAGTTCTTTCATGAGGCTCCCGATCATCCGCGGGGCTTTCGCCTTTGCCGACTCCCTTTCGCTGGGGGTCGAGATGCTGGTCAAGTCCGCTGAGATTGCCGCGCCCGATGAGGAGAAGCCCGCCAAGGCCGCCATCAATCTCGGAGTGGCGCTGGGCGTGGTGCTGGCCGTTGGGCTTTTCATCCTGCTTCCCGCCGTCATAACGCCGTACGCGGTGGGCGCCTTGCACGTCCAGGGGAGACTCCTTTCCAGTCTGGTCGAGACGTTCATGCGCCTGGCCATCCTGGTCGCCTACATCGCCCTGGTCTTTCGGATGCCTGAGATCAGCAGAGTCATCGAGTACCACGGGGCCGAGCACAAAGTCATATGGGCTTGGGAGAGAAATTACGCCGACATCCTCGACAAAGCCAGGAATGAGAAGTGGGATAAGCCCCAGATCGTAGAGTACCTGGCTGGGAAAGCCTGCAAGGAGTCGCGCCTGCACCCCAGGTGCGGCACCAGTTTCCTCTTCATAGTCGTGCTCTGCACGTGGATCGTGTTCCTGTTCGTGTCCCCGCCTACCATGCTGGCCAGGGTCGGCATCAGGCTTGCCTTGCTGCCGTTTGCGGCGGGGCTCTCCTATGAGGTATTGAAGGCGTCGGCCGACAAAGACAATCTGTTCTGGAGGCTTATCCGCGCTCCAGGCATGGGTTTGCAGTCGCTTACCACCAGGGAACCTGATCAGGCCGAGCTGGAAGTCGCGGCCGACAGTCTGGTCCACCTGGTGGAGGTCGAAAGAGGTGCTTTTAGATGACTCACGGCGGAGCTGAGGGCGGCGAACTCGCCGCTAAACTGGATGCCATGACGGGCCGTTTCGACGAGATAACGCGGTCTTTGGAGGACCCGTCCGTGTTCTCGGACCCTAAAAAGTATCGCGACCTGGCCCGGGAGAAGTCCAAGCTCGATGACGTGGTCCGCAAGTACCGCCGTTACCGCAAGGTACTTAGCGACACGGCCGAGGTCAGGGATCTCCTGAAGTCCGAGTCCGACGAGGAGCTAAGGGCGCTTGCCCAGGAAGACCTAAGCGCGCTCGAGTCGGAGAAAGCGGTGCTTGAGCAGGACCTGAAGGTCGCTCTGATCCCCAAGGACCCCAATGACGACAAGCACGTCATTATGGAGATTCGCGCCGGCACGGGCGGGGATGAGGCTTCGCTCTTCGCCGGCGAGCTGTTCCGCATGTACGGCCGGTACGCTGAAGAGAGAGGCTGGAAGACCGAGATCCTCACCTCCAACCCGACCGACCTGGGTGGGTTCAAGGAGGTTGTGTTCGCCATCGAGGGCGACGGCGCCTTCAAGCGGCTGAAGCACGAGGGCGGCGTCCACCGCGTACAGAGGATCCCGGCGACTGAGTCCAGCGGGCGCATCCACACGTCCACCGCGACGGTGGCGGTGCTCGCCGAGGTCGAGGAGACGGACGCCATCCAGATCGACCCTGACGACCTCAGGGTCGACACCTACATGGCGTCGGGCAAGGGCGGCCAGGGCGTGAACACCACGTACTCGGCGGTCAGGATCACCCACTTGCCATCAGGCCTGGTGGTGACCTGCCAGGACGAGCGATCCCAGATTCAGAACCGCGAGAGGGCAATGAGGATCCTGCGTTCGCGCATGCAGGCCATAGCCGATGAAGAGAAGAGCAAGGAGCTCTCGCAGGCGAGGCGTTCACAGGTGGGGACTGGAGAGCGGTCCGAGAAGATACGTACGTACAACTTCCCTCAGAGCAGAATAACCGACCACCGGATAGGTTTCACCAGCCACAGGATGGTGGAGTTCCTCGGCGGCAGGATAGACGAGATGATTGACGCGCTTTTGGCTGAAGCAGAGAAGAAGATGCTGCAGGAGGCGTGATCGCGCCAAAGATGGCTACAGTAGGCGAGGCCCTTTCTAAGGCGAGGGCATCTCTACGTGAGGACAGCGAGTATCCCGCCAGGGACGCTGTCCTTTTGCTTGCCCACGTGCTGGACAAACCCTCCTCGTACCCTTACCTTCATCCTGAGGAGCGGCTTGCGCCAGATGTGGAGACCGAGTACTCTGCCCTGGTTGAGCGCCGGAAGACGGGCGAACCCGTCGCGTACCTGCGCGGCTACCAGGAGTTCATGGGGCTGCGTTTTCGGGTGGACCGCCGCGTCCTCATACCCAGACCTGAGACGGAGATACTTGTCGGAGCGGCGGCCGCGGCTCTGCGCAGTGCTGATGCGGCCGCCATCGCAGATGTGTGCTGCGGCTCCGGCTGCATCGGGCTGTCGCTTGCCAGGATTTTGCCGCTTTCCTCGGTGGCCCTGACCGACTTCTCGCAGGACGCCCTGGACGTGGCACGGGAGAACGCGGCGCTGCTGGGAGTGGCCAGGCGAGTCGAGTTCTTTGCGGGCGACCTGACTGCCCCGCTGCTCCGCTCTAGCAAAGCCGGCGCCTTCGACCTGGTGGCGTCAAACCCGCCGTACATTGCGGAGGAGGAGATGGACTCGCTCCCTCGCGACGTCAGGTGCTTCGAACCTCGTTTGGCCCTTGACGGGGGGCCCGGGGGACTGCGCTTCTTGGAGCGTCTCGCGGCGGACGCGCCCGCGCTCTTGAAGAAGGACGGTCTGTTCCTCATGGAGATCGGGGACGGGCAGGGCTCCGCGTGCGGGGACATCTTCTCGAGAGTTGGACAATGGCGTGATATGCAGGTCCTTCCTGACTACGCGGGGAGGCAAAGGGTGTTTAGGGCAAGTAGAGTCTGACCGGGAGGGATGGATTTGCAGACCAGGGTTGTCAAGGTTGACCCCTACGAGCCAAGAGATGACCTGTTGATCGCATGTGCGCAGGCGCTGCGCGCGGGCGCTCTGGTGGCGTTTCCGACCGAGACAGTCTACGGGCTCGGCGCCAACGCTCTCATGCCCGGCGCTATCGCCAAGGTTTTCGAAGCCAAAGGCAGGCCCCAGGACAACCCCCTGATCGTGCACGTATCCAGGATCGAGTCGGTGGCGCCTCTGGTCAGGGAGATTTCGGCGACCGCGTCGCGCCTCATGGAAACCTTCTGGCCCGGCCCGCTCACGTTGTTGTTCCCGAGGTCCGACCTGGTGCCGTCCATTGTCACCGCCGGTCTGCCCACCGTCGCCGTGCGGATGCCCGACCATCCGGTGGCGCACAGGCTCATAGACCTCTCCGGGGTGCCCGTCGCCGCTCCGTCAGCCAACATTTCGGGGAGCCCCAGCCCGACCACCTTTGAAGCGGCGTTCTCGGACCTGGACGGCAAGGTGGACTTCATCGTAGACGGCGGCCCCGCCGGCATCGGCGTTGAGTCCACGGTGTTGGACATCTCGGGTCCGATCCCCGTGGTGCTGAGGCCGGGCGGCCTGTCGGTCGAGGACTTGAGCCAGGTGCTGGGCGAGATTCGGGTTGTGACCCAAATCCCGGCCGGCGCGCCGCCATCGCCGGGCATGAAGTACAAGCACTACGCGCCCAAAGCCGCGGTGTTATTGGCGTCAGGGACCCCGGAGGACCAAAGGCGGGCGGTCGTCCTGCAAGCGCTGAAGGCGCTCATTTCCGGGAAAAAGGTGGCTGTCCTGGCCTCTGCCGAGAACGCGCCCGGTTACTCCCGGCTGGCCCAGAGCTATCCCGGCTCCTTCTTCGCGCTGGAGCTCGGGTCCAGGTCCGACCTGGCCCCGGTTGCCGCAAGGCTTTTCTCCAGTTTGAGGTATGCAGATCAGCTGGGCGCGGACCTCATCCTGGCTGAATCCTTTCCCGAAGCAGGATTGGGCCTAGCAATACAGAATCGACTACATCGGGCGAGCGGCGGAAGGAAGACGCCGCCTGCCAAAGATGCGACGCTGAACCTGCTTATGGTGTGTTCGGGCAATACATGCAGGAGCCCGATGGCCGAAGCTATCATGCGCAAGATGTGGGATGCGTCGGCGATCGCGGCGAGGGTGTGGTCAAGGGGCACCTCTGCGGCGCCCGGACTCCCGGCCTCACCCGAAGCGGTGACGGTCATGTCGTCCCAGGGGCTTGACCTCGGGGGCCACAGGTCCGCGCTGGTCACCGAGGCGGACCTAGTGGAGGCCGACCTGGTAGTCACCATGACGGCGGCCCACAAGCGAGCGCTGTTGGATTTGTTTCCCGTCCACCGGGCCAAGGTCCGGACGCTGGATGAGGTCTCTCTGGGTGCCGCCGGCGGCGACGTTTCGGACCCGATAGGCCGCGGCCAGCAAGACTATGAACGAACGGCAGAGGTCCTGGCGCGCGGATTGTCGGTTCTGGCGAGAACGCTGTCAGGACTTCTCGAGTAGGCGCCACCACTTTCTAGGAGGCATGTCTCTTGAAGTTAGCGGTTGGGAGCGATCACGCCGGTTACCGCCTGAAGCAGGAAGTGTTCTCGTGGCTCAAGGAACTGGGGCACGACGCCGTCGACATGGGCGCGGCGTCCGCCGATTCCGTTGACTACCCGGACTTCGCGCTCAAAGTGTGCGAGGCCGTGACGGGCGGCCAAGCGGACTTTGGCATTCTCGTGTGCGGGACAGGCCTGGGCATGGCGATTACCGCCAACAAGGTTCCGGGCATCCGCGCGGTCACCTGCTCTGATACATTTTCGGCGCGCTGCTCCCGTGAGCACAACGACGCCAACGTGCTCTGCTTGGGTGAGCGGGTAGTGGGTTCCGGGGTTGCCCGGGACGTGGTTGAAACCTGGCTTTCTGCCTCCTTTCAGGGCGGCAGGCACCAGAAAAGGGTCGACAAGATCTCTGCAGTAGAGAGGAAGTATACATCACAGCTATCGGGAGGAACGCGGAATGCCTGAAGGGGAAATCCCCGAGGTCCTGGACCTTGGGGGAGTAAAGGAACAGGTGCGTAGGGCGGTATCGGGTCTCTTGGAGGTCGCAAAGCTTCGTCCGGGGCAGGTACTGATCCTGGGTTGCTCTACCTCTGAAGTGCAGGGCAAAAGGATAGGTTCCACGGGAAACACCGACGTGGCAGCAGCGGTGCTTGATGGCGTCCACGAAGCCCTCAAGGGCACTGGAGTCCAGTTCGCTGTGCAGTGTTGCGAGCACCTGAACCGGTCCCTGGTTGTCGAACGCGAGACCCAGGAGAAGTACAATCTCACGGAAGTCACCGTGCTGCCGGTCCCCCACGCAGGGGGAGCGACCGCGTCTACGGCGCTTAAGCGTTTCAGCGACCCGGTGATGGTCGAGTCGATCCAGGCCCACGCCGGCATCGACATCGGCGACACCTTCATCGGGATGCACCTCCGCCCGGTGGCGGTCCCCGTCCGCCTGGCCATACGTTCGATCGGCGACGCGCACCTCACGCTGGCCCGAACCAGGCCCAAGCTTGTCGGCGGCAAGCGCGCCGTGTACGCGTGGGACGAAGTGGAAGAAACGATCGGCAAAGGCGTGGAGAGGTGAACCAAATGGTGGCAGGGTCAGTCAAAGCAATGGAAGGACATGAAAGGCCGACCTGGGACGAGTACTTTATGGAAGTAGCTGAAGTGGTATCCAAGCGCTCGACCTGCCTCCGTCGAGATGTCGGAGCGGTGGTGGTGAAGGACAAGCGAATCCTCTCGACGGGCTACAACGGCGCCCCGACAGGACTGGATCACTGCGCGGAAGTAGGCTGTCTGAGAGAGAAACTTGGGATACCGTCGGGTGAGAGGATCGAGATCTGCCGCGGGCTGCACGCAGAGCAAAACGCGTTGATCCAGGCTGCCCGCTACGGCATATCGCTGGACGGCTCAACGGTTTACACGACCCTCGAGCCCTGCATCACGTGCGCCAAGATGCTAATCAACGCGGGCATCAAGAGAGTTGTGTACAGCGAACCTTACCCGGACCCACTGTCCCGGGAGATCTTCGCTGAAGCCAAAATGCAGGTGGAGCAGTTCAACAAGCGGTAGACGGGCGGCGTTGGCCCGGCCCGTTCCGGTTGACTAGTCAGGACAGGCTTATGTAGAATTACGCAGGTAGGGAGGGGCGTTGTTGCAGACTAGTTACGCTTTTTTGGCCGCGTTGGCTATTTCGCTGGTCGCCACCCCGCTCATGCGGACTTTCGCCCGCAGAGTGGGCGCCTTGGTGTACCCCAACGCCCGCAGCGTACACAAAGTTCCCATCCCTCACCTCGGCGGCGTCGCCATCTACCTGTCGTCCGTCGCGGCTATGCTGCTGTCTCACCCTTTGGATTCCACGGCCGAGTACGCTCTCATCTTTGGAGGGCTGGTGATCCTGGTCGTTGGAGTGATTGACGATGTCGTGACCCTGAAACCCTGGCAAAAAGCGCTTGGACAAGTTCTCTCCGGCGCCGTCGTCATCGCGATCGGCGTCAGCATATCGTTCCTCACCAACCCCTTCTCGGGAGCGCTGAACGTGCTGGGTTTCCTGGCGGTCCCGCTCACCCTCATGTGGGTTGTATCGTTTGAAAACCTGGTGAACCTCTCGGACGGTCTGGACGGCCTGGCGGCCGGCATCGTAGCCATCACCGCCACTGTAATCGTGTTCGCGTCGTACAAAGCGGGGGCTTACGGCATCCCGCCCGCAGCCGCGGCGATCGCCGGCAGCGTCCTGGGATTCCTGCCCTACAACTTTCACCCGGCATCGATCTTCATGGGCGACGCCGGCGCCATGTATCTCGGACTGGCTCTCGCGGTCCTTTCAGTCCAGGGCCTCGTGAAGTCCGCTGTATTCATGTCGGTTCTGGCCCCTCTTCTGACGCTGATGGTGCCTATCTCCGACACTGCCTTTGCCATCGTAAGGCGCAAGATATCGGGGCAAGCTGTCTCGCAGGCTGACCACGACCACCTGCACCACAGGCTCCTTGAACTTGGATTGGGCCAAAGAAACGCGGTGCTGTCGATCTACCTGGTGAGCCTCCTGTTTGGGGCTCTGGGCCTGATATCGGGCTTCGTGCCCATACAGACCGGCGGCCCAATCGTGGGGGTGGCGGTCATCGTGCTGTTCGCGGCCGCCCACAGGGCCGGGCTACTGACCGTCTCCAGCCGCAGGCACGGAAAAAGGCAGGCTGATCAGAGTTCAGGCGGCCAGCGATAGCGAAAGAGGTGTGGGGTCCCCCGTGAAAAGATTGAAGGTTATGTCGGTTTTTGGCACCAGGCCCGAAGCCACCAAGATGGCCCCTCTAGTGAAAGCCCTTGAGAGACAATCCCCAGCCATAGATTCCAAGGTCTTGGTCACTGCCCAGCACAGAGAGATGCTGGATCAGGTGCTCCACGATTTTGACATCAAGAGCGACTATGACCTGAACATCATGCGCGAGAACCAGACCCTGGCCGAGACCACGGAGCGGATACTGCGAGGCATGACCCCCATATTGGAGGCCGAGCGTCCCGACATCGTCCTGGTCCACGGCGACACGGCAACCACAGCGTCGGCCGCCTTAGCCGCCTACTACCTGAAGATTCCCTGCGGGCACGTTGAGGCCGGGCTCCGCACCGGCGACAAGTACGCTCCCTTCCCCGAGGAAATCATGCGACGCATAGCCGACACCATAAGCGACATTCACTTCGCGCCGACTGAGCTGTCAAAGGCCAACCTACTCAAAGAAGGCATCAGCGAAGAGTCCATATACGTCACCGGCAACACCGCGGTCGACGCCCTGCTACTCACAGTGAAAGACGGCTACGTCTTCAAAGATGAGCGGCTGAACCGCATCGATTTTTCGTCCAGGCGGAACATCCTGGTAGAGGTGCACAGGCGCGAGAACTTCGGCCAGGGCATGGAGGACGTTGCAGGCGCTTTGGCGCATATCGCGAACTCTCGCGAGGACATCCAGATGCTTGTATCGGTGCACAAGAACCCGCGGGCGGGCGAGCCAATCAGGCGCCACCTGTCGGGAGCGCCGCGAACCGTTCTGTTTGACCCCGTTGACTACCCCGACTATGTGAACCTCATGAAGAGGTGCTACCTGGTGGTCACCGACTCCGGCGGCGTCCAGGAAGAGGCCCCGTCGCTGGGGGCTCCGGTGGTCCTGTGCAGGGAGAAAACAGAGCGTCCCGAAGCGTTGGCGTCTGGCACCGTGGCCTTGGTCGGCACCGACAGGGGACTGCTGGTAAGGACCGTATTGGATCTGTTGGACAACCCGGAGCGCTACAGCTCAATGTCCCAGGTCAGCAATCCTTTCGGCGACGGACGCGCTTCCGACCGGATCGTCCAAGCGCTTTCCTATCACTTCAAAATAGCGGATACTAGGCCAAAGGACTTTCGGGCGCTTGTGTAGAAATGCTCAAAGTCGATCTATTGGTTAGTCCAATTAGGCCAATCAGGGGAGGGTGGCCGCGTCCTGACGCTCAGCGCGCGGCAATGATGTGGCTCGAAAAGAGATGGACGCGATCCTTGAGGCCGAAAAGGCGGCCGGCGACAGGCTCGAAGCCGCAAAGCTGAAGGCCAAAGAGGCCGTGTCGTCCGCCGAGAAAGAAGCGGCCGCTGCCATTGAGAAGGCTGTCAAGGAAGCCCAGAGCGAAGCCCAATCTATCGCTCGCAGGGTGTCGCAAGACAGCGCGACTCTCGAACAACGGGTCACCGCTCAGGCACGATCCGAGATCGAGCGTATCCGTACGAGCGCGTTGGGCAGGCGGGACGAAGCGGTGAAGGCGGTCATGCAAAGGGTAGTTAAGGCCATCTCATAGGTTTCACGTAAGGAGGGAGTCCCCCTGGCGGCTTAGGCCGCCGAAGCGGGCGCGGTCATGGCCGTAGCGAAGATGAAGAAGGTCACGCTGTTCGCCTCACAAGATCTCAAAGAACGGATTTTTGAGGCGCTGCGAGACCTTGGGACCATGCAGGTGACTGCCGAGTCCGTTGCCCCACAAAGGACTGAGGACTTTGTGGAGACTCGCGATTTCTCTGCGCGTCTATCAAAGCTCACCTACCTGAAGGCCTATTTCGAGAAGTACAATCGGATCAAGAAATCCTTCATAGACATGTTCACCGGCAAAAAGCCGGAGGTTACTATGGCTGAGATTGAAGATGCGACGGCTTCCTACGACATCGATGGCGTCTCGGCTGTCGTCAAAGACCACGAAGACCGGCTTAAGCGCATCGCCGACGAGTTTGGGGCAATTGCTTCGGAGAAAGAGGCGCTTCGACCCTGGAGCGCTCTGGACGTCCCGTTGGAGAGTCTCGGCAACTGGAGGTTCGCTGAGAGCCTTCTTTCCATTGTGCCGCTGGCGGCGCTGGACCAACTTGATTCCGGTCTCTGCGGTATAAGCGCACACTACGAGAAGGTCTGGGAAGCGAGATCCGAAGCGGGCCTGTGGATGGCCGGCCTGCGCGATAGCGCCACTCCTCTTTCGGCTGTCGTGTCCTCGGTTGGAGGAAGCATTGTGGCGGTGAAGGCCTCGCGGCCAGGAACCGTTAGCGAAGTCCTGCAGAGTCTCGAGAGCAGAGTGGCGGAACTCGAGTCGCAGAAGGCTCTTATCCTACAAGAAGACATCGAAATGTCGGCGTCGCTGACGTCGGTGATGGGGCTCATGGACTATTACTTGGACAAGAAGAACCTGGACGAAGTCGAGGAGCGAGTTGGGCGCACCCGCTTCACGCATGTGATCGAAGGCTACGTCAAGGCGAGGGACGTAGACTCGCTAAGGCAGGCGTTCGCCGGCACGCCTTTGGTCGAAGTGGTCGACGAGGACCCGGCCGAGGGCGACGACGTCCCGGTGTACCTGGAGAACCACCCGCTTATCAGGCCCTTTGAGGTCATAACCAACATTTACGGGTTTCCCAAGTACACCGAGATAGACCCGACGCCGTTTCTGGCGCCGTTCTTCTGGATCTTCTTCGGCATTTGCCTCGGCGACGCCGTCTACGGGATCGTTCTTTGGCTCGGGTGCCGGTACTTCCTTAAGACCCAGAAACTCGCTGACGGCGGGCAGAAACTGGTCAAGCTGCTCATGTACTGCGGAATTTCGACCATTATTGTCGGCGCGCTTACCGCCAGCTGGATGGCGGACCTGGCGACCGCGTTCTTGCCGGGCTCGGCCTTGGAGAGCGCCATCAACTCTCTCGCGATCCTGAACCCGGTGGCCGATCCCCTCACTATGCTGGTGATCTCGTTCGGTTTCGGCATTCTCCAGGTCTGGGTCGGCATCGGCGTAAAGATGCTGGGCTTCTTCCGCCATGGCCAATACGCGGAAGGGATCTTGTCTTGCGGGTCGTGGATGCTCTTCCTGCCCGGCCTCATCGCCTGGGCCCTCACCAAGACCGGCCTTATTGAGAGCAACATCCCGTTTTACGTGATGCTCGCGGGAGCCTTAATGGTCATGTACTCGACGTCCAGAGGGCAGAAGAACATCCTCTTGAAGCCGTTCTCGGGCCTTTACGGACTGTACGGGACGATCGGCTACTTCTCGGACACCATGTCCTATTCAAGGCTGCTGGCGCTGGGGTTGGCGTCGGCCATTATCGGGATGGTCGTCAACAAGATCGCTTTCCTTATGGGCTCCATAATCCCGGTGGTAGGCTGGGTTTTTGTGCCCGTGATACTGATCGGCGGCCACGTGTTCAACCTCGTCATCAACGTGCTGGGCAGTTTCATACACGCCGGTCGCCTGCAGTTCGTGGAATTCTTCACCAAGTTCTTCGAGGGGGGTGGCAGGCCTTTCAAGCCCCTTACCAGGGTGAACGATAACGTTTCGTTAACGGACTGATCTCTAGAACTGTGGAAACCAGGAGGGATCTGCTTTGTTTGGTGGAAGCGCTGGCAACTGGATCGCGGTAGGCATGCTGCTCGTAGTATCGGTATTCGTGATTGGTATCGTAGCTGGACCGGTCATGGGTGGAAACGGCCTCGCCCTGATGGGCGTGGGTATCGCCGTCTTCGTATCGGGAATTGGCTCCATAGTTGGTGTTGGAATCGCGGGTGAGAAGGCAGCCGGGATCACATCCGAAGACCCCGAGAAGTTCGGCCGTTTGCTGCTGCTCCAAGCCCTCCCCGGAACGCAGGGCATCTACGGATTCTTGGTCGGATTCCTTGCCCTGTTTAGGATGGGCGGGTTCGAGTTCTCGGGCGTGGTTGAGCTTTCGGTCGCGCAGGGCTGGCAGTTCGTGTTCGCGTCCTTGCCCGTTGCTGTCACCTGCCTGCTGTCCGGTCTCTATCAGGCAAGGTGCTCGGTCGCCGGCATGGACATCGTGGTGAAG
This sequence comes from Bacillota bacterium, assembly GCA_040880305.1. Classification (GTDB taxonomy): domain Bacteria; phylum Bacillota; class Sulfobacillia; order Fermentithermobacillales; family Fermentithermobacillaceae; genus JBBDIP01. The sequence goes on along the minus strand of JBBDIP010000035.1, from coordinate 13,560 downwards.
CACCCTGAAGAATCAGGTAAGGCCCTAATCCTCCCGGCCATGGTTGAGACCTACGCAGTTCTGGGTCTTCTTGCGTCCGTCCTTCTCATCATGTTCGCGGTGAAGATATAGGAGGCAGGCCTGATGCCTTTAGAGGACATCCTTCGAAAGATCGAAGAGACGTCGTCGGTTGAGAGTCGCAAGATCCTAGCCGAAGCCGAGGACAAGGGGCAGAAGGTCGCCTCTGCCGCTCGCGAGGAGGCATCCTTGCGAAGAGAGCAGATCCTGGGCGAAGCCAGGGCGCAGGCAGGTAAGGCTGAGTCATTGTCCAAAGCGCGATCGAACGCTCACCGCCGCCAGCTTATCCTCCGGGAGAAGCAGGAGCTGGTGGACTCAGTGTTCGCGATGGCGCTCACGGAGCTCGCGCAGATGCCTCCGGCCGAGTACCGGGACATTGTCATCCGGGCGCTGTGTTCGTTCGCCGAAGGAAACGAGAGCGTGACCTTTGGTCCCGAAGATGAAGCCAGGCTTGGAGTCGGCTTTATAGAGGCGGCGAACGCCGCTCTTCAGTCGGCAGGCAAGGACGGGAGGCTAACGCTCGTGTTCGCCGGATCATCGCTGGGTGGCGGCCTTATCGTCACCAGCGGGGGAGTCTCTCAGAACCTGGCTTTCCCGACCCTGGTAGGAAGACTCCGCGACGAGATGGAGATGGAAGTGGCCCGGGTGCTGTTCGCCTCTTAGGCGACGCAGGGCCTTTTGGTCCAAAAGGTGGGTAGACCTTGGACGAATATATCTGGGCCAGCGCTGTTGGCCGAGTAAGAGTAAGGGAGAAGGATCTGCTCTCCCGTTCGCAGCTGCAGCAGGCCGCGGAAGCGGCCGACTTGGCGTTAGCTCTTGGGACGCTGCGGGACACGCCTTACGGTCCCTACATCGCGGGAGTCTCCGGCAGGGACGACTTTGTTGGCGCACTTGAGCGGGCTTTGAACGGAGCCTACGACTACGCCATGTCGGTCGCGCCCGCCCAGATGCCGCTGACCGTGTTTCGAGGCCGGCATGACTTCCACAACCTGAAGGTCCTGGCTAAGGTGGCCTACGGTGCGGGAAGCGGGCATGAGCAGGCATTTTCGCGTACCGGCAACTTCCGGGCCGAAGAGCTCGCGCAATCATTTGAGCCCCCCGTTGCAGCTCTGGGCGAGAATGCTCGTTCGGATCTGAAGATTGAGATGAAGGCGCTCCACAAGACCTATGTCAAGGCGCTCGCGCTGATCGCGCTCTCCGAGGGACAGGCTCCAGCCGCGGTGGGGTTGCAGGTAGACAGCGTGATTGACCGGGCCTATTACCGCTGGGCGTCATCCGTCTATCGCAAGGCCGGGCATCCGGGGCTAATCGAGTTCTTGTCGGCTGAGGTAGACCAACTGAACCTCCGCATCGCCGTCAGGGCGACGCGTCTGGGCATCGTTCCGTCCCTCTATGGACGAATTGCGCTGCCCGGCGGAACGGTTGGCGCTGAAGACCTCGCTCTGGCCTATTCAGATGGGATCGCGGCGGTCGCCGCGATCTATCGCGGCACACACTGGGCGTCACTGGCTGAGAGGGGCGCCGCCCTTTGCCTCAAAAAAGAATCTCTTACCAGGTGGGAGCGGGCCTGCGACGACGCGCTCATGGCCGTGGTCAGGAAAGCCAGGTATTTCTCTCTGGGTCCCGAGCCGGTCTTCGGGTTCATTTTCGGCAAGGAGGCTGAGGTGAGAAACCTCAGAGTGATCCTTTCCGGAAAGCAGTCTGCGGTTTCCACCCAGGAGATCTCGGAGAGGTTGCGTGATCCCTATGTCTAAAGTGGCTGTGCTTGGAGAGAGGGACGCGGTCCTGGGCTTTCGGGCAAGCGGCGCAGTCGTGTTTTGCGCGGACTCCCCCGATGAGGCCAGAGATGCCCTGGCAGAGATCCTGAAAGCCGACTTTGCCATCCTACTTGTGACCGAAAACGTCGCCGAGGCGCTTAAGGCGGACTTGGCGCCCCTATACGAGCAGTCCAAACCGGTCGTGACCGTCTTGCCTGACGCCCGCAAGGGCGGGGGACAGGCCATGGAGCTCCTGCGTAAGAGGGTCGAGCGGGCCGTTGGGGCCAACATTTTGCTAAAGCGAGAGGAATGATGCGGCATGGCAGATAGCCAGATCAAAGGACGGATTGTGAAGGTGTCCGGACCGCTTGTCGTAGCTTCGGGCATGGCTGGCTGCCGCATGTTGGATGTGGTCAGGGTTGGCGACAAGGGAGTCATCGGAGAGGTAATCGAGCTTCGAGGCGACACCGCCTCCATACAGGTTTACGAGGAGACTTCCGGCGTTGGTCCGGGAGAACCGGTCGTTTCCACCGGCGCCCCTTTGAGCGTCGAGTTGGGGCCGGGCCTCATTGGTTCGATCTTCGACGGCATCCAGCGCCCGCTCGACGTCATCCGCGAAATGGCGGGCGATTACATCGCCAGGGGACTGGAGGTCCCGGGACTGGACCGCGGAAAGAAATGGTCCTTTAAGCCCGTGGCCAAAGCAGGGCAGAAGGTTGTCGCCGGGTCGGTGCTGGGCACCGTCCAGGAGACCCCGCTGGTGCTTCACAGGGTGCTTGTGCCCCCCTCAGTCAAGGAAGCAGTCGTGAAAGAGGTCTTCGAGGGCGACTTCACCGTTCTTGAGCCCGTGGCGGTTTTGGACGCCGGCGGGACCCCAATACAGGTTTCCATGCTGCAGAAGTGGCCGGTGCGCGTCTCAAGGCCGGTGAAGCAGAAACTGGCTCCGGTCGACCAGCTTGTAACCGGACAGCGCGTGATCGACGCTTTCTTCCCGATAGCCAAGGGCGGGACCGCCTGCGTGCCTGGACCCTTCGGAAGCGGCAAGACCGTCATCCAGCACCAGCTCGCCAAATGGGCTAATGCCGACATCATTATCTTCATAGGCTGCGGCGAGCGCGGCAACGAGATGACCGACGTGCTGCTTGAGTTCCCCGAGCTGAAGGACCCCAGGAGCGGACGCCCCCTTATGGAGCGCACCATCCTGGTCGCCAATACATCCAACATGCCTGTGGCGGCGCGTGAGGCGTCCATCTACACAGGGATGACGCTGGCCGAGTACTACCGCGACATGGGCTACGACGTGGCGCTCATGGCTGACTCGACCTCCCGCTGGGCCGAAGCGCTCCGCGAGATCTCGGGGCGCCTTGAGGAAATGCCCGGCGAAGAAGGGTATCCCGCGTATCTCGGCTCCAGGCTGGCGGGGTTCTACGAGCGGGCCGGCAGGGCTATTCTCCTGGGCGACGACGGGCGCGTCGGAGCGCTCTCGGCCATCGGCGCGGTGTCACCGCCCGGCGGCGACTTGTCGGAGCCGGTCACCCAGGCCACGCTGCGCATCGTTAAAGTATTCTGGGGACTGGACGACAGGCTGGCGGCGCGCAAGCACTTCCCCGCCATCAACTGGCTGACCAGCTACTCCCTGTACGTCGAGACGCTGGATCAGTACTTCCGGCAGGCGGCAGGGCAGAATTTCCCGGAAATGCGCGACGAGGCCATGGCGATCCTGCAGGAAGAATCGGAGCTGACTGAAATAGTCCGCTTGGTCGGCCTGGACGCTCTGTCACCAAGACAGAGGATGGTGCTTGAGACCGCCAAGTCGCTTCGCGAGGACTTTTTGTACCAAAGCGCCTTCCACGAGGTCGACACCTACTGCTCCCAGAAGAAGCAGGCAGGTATCCTGGAGGCCATCCTGACTCTGCACCACAAGGCCCTGACAGTGCTGGAGGGCGGCCTGAAGCTTGAGAAGATACTCGCGCTTCCGGTGAGAGAGCGCATATCCAGGGCCAGAGTTACTCCTGAAGAGGACTGGCCCGCCGAATTCGAACGCATCATGGCGGCAATTGGGCAGGAAACTGAGGCCGCGTGACGCGGTTCTCCTAACGCCGAAAGTGGGGGAATTGTAATGCCGTTGGAGTACACGACCATAACGCAGATCTCGGGCCCTCTCGTTCTAGTCGAGCAGGTGCGCGAGGTCCACTACGACGAACTGGTCGAAGTTGAGACGAAGGACGGCGAGGTCCGCCGCGGAAAGGTACTCGAGGCCTATGAAGGCAAGGCGCTGGTCCAGCTCTTCGAGGGTACCTCGGGCCTTGACGTGACCGGCTCCAAGGTCCGGTTCCTGGGCAAGGTGCTGGAGATACCGGTCTCCGAGGACATCCTGGGCCGGGTCTTCGACGGCGCAGGCAACCCCATCGACGGGGGTCCAAGGATCATCCCTGAAAAGCGCCTGGACATCAACGGGAGCCCCATCAACCCGTACGCCAGGGCTTATCCGTCTGAGTTCATCCAGACAGGCATCTCGGCCATCGACTGCATGAACCCCTTGGTGCGAGGGCAGAAACTGCCTATCTTCTCTGGCGCCGGCCTTCCGCACCCGCAGATGGCCGCCCAGATCGCCAGGCAGGCCTCAGTGCTGGGCTCAAATGACCCGTTCGCCGTGGTCTTTGGTGCCATGGGCATCACCTTTGAAGAAGCCGATTACTTCATATCCGACTTCCGGCGCACCGGGGCCATCGACAGGGCCGTGCTCTTCATCAACCTGGCCAACGACCCGGTCATCGAGCGAATCGCGACCCCGCGTATGGCGCTGACTGTGGCCGAGTACTTGGCGTTCGAGAAGGACATGCACGTCCTGGTCATCCTCACCGACATGACCAACTACGCGGAGGCTCTCCGCGAGGTCTCGGCGGCGCGCAAGGAGGTCCCCGGCCGTCGCGGCTATCCCGGGTACATGTACACCGACCTGTCGTCCATGTACGAGAGGGCGGGCAGGATAAGAGGCAAGAAGGGCTCCATCACCCAGATCCCTATCCTGACCATGCCGGAGGACGACAAGACCCACCCGATCCCCGACCTTACCGGCTACATTACCGAAGGACAGATCATCCTCTCCAGAGACCTTCACAAGAAGGGCGTCTATCCCCCCGTGAACGTCTCGATCTCCCTGTCGCGTCTGAAGGACAAGGGTATCGGCGCCGGCAAGACCCGCGAGGACCACGCCGACGTCCTCAACCAACTCTCCGACGCCTACGACCGCGGCAAGGAGGCGCGTGAGCTCTCGGTGGTGCTTGGCGAAGCCGCTCTTACAGAAACCGATAAACTCTTCCTAAAATTTGCCGATGAATTTGAGGCAAGGTTCGTCAAGCAGGGATTGGCAGAGAACCGGACCATTGTTCAGACCCTTGACATCGGATGGGACCTCATGGGGTTTCTGCCCAGGGCGGAACTGAAGCGCGTATCCGACAAAAACGCTGCAAAGTACCTCCGCAGGGCAAAGAAAGTGGACGCCACCGTGGCATCCTCATAGGGGGTGGCGTAAACCGTGGAACTCAGGGTTAACGCAACCCGTCAGGAACTCACGAGGCTCAAGAACAGAGTCCGGATGGCCAAACGTGGGCACAAACTGCTGAAAGACAAGAGAGACCAACTCATGAAAGAGTTTATGGCAGTGGTCCACGAGAACCAGAGGCTCAGAGAAGAGCTTGAGAGAAGGCTCTCCCAAGCTTACCGGAGCTTCTCGCAAGCGCGAGCCCTCCTGTCACCTCCCGTGCTGGAAGAAGCGCTTTTAGCCTCTTCCGGAGCAGGCGAAGTTCGCGTATCATACCGTAGGATAATGAACGTCGTCGTACCGGAGATGGAGCTCGCCGGCGAGCAGGACGGTGACGGTGGTCCAGGAGGGGAAGATTCGGTTCCTCCCTACGGGCTGGCGGCGACCTCCTCCGACCTTGACGACGCCTTGAGCCAGTTCCGGGGGATCCTCCCAGTGCTGGTGAAACTCTCTGAGGTCGAGCGAAAAATCCAGCTCTTGGCTGATGAGATTGAGCGAACCAGACGGAGAGTAAATGCCCTGGAATACGTGCTTATTCCAGAGCTGGAGCGGGCAATCAAGGACGTCCATATGAGACTTGAGGAGATGGACCGGGCGAGCGCATCCAGGCTGATGAAAGTGAAAGACATCGTCAGGGCGCACTGAAAAGGTTTTCCGGGATACTGCCCTCTCCAAGACGGACACTAAAGCTATAGACGCACAAACGCGAGACGCGATACGGGCGTGAGGAGCAGATCCCATGAGCATCATTATCCGCGGTGGAAGGCCCCTTAAGGGCCAAGTCAAATGCGATGGCGCAAAAAACGCCGCCCTACCAGTAATGGCGGGCGCGCTGCTCTCCGAGGACGTTTCGGAGATCTTGAGCGTGCCGCTGCTGCGGGACGTCGAGACGATGACGGCCATGCTCCGCTCACTCAACGTGCTGGTCAAGCGAGCCGGCTCGACCGTGAGGATTGATCCAGGGCGTACGCCCAGAAGAGAAGCCCCATATGACCTGGTCAGGCTCATGCGGGCTTCTTTCCTTATCATGGGGCCGCTCCTGGCGAGATGCGGCAGCGCTTCTGTGCCGGCGCCGGGAGGATGCGCCATCGGACAACGCCCCGTTGACCTGCACCTCAAGGGGTTCCAGGCCATGGGCGCCCACATCTCCATCGAAGGCGGGTTCATCCAGGCTTCATGCAGAAAGCTAAAGGGAGCCGACATCTACCTGGACGTCCCTTCAGTTGGTGCCACCGAGAACATCATGATGGCCGCGACCTTGGCGACCGGAATAACAGTCATCGAAAACGCCGCTCAAGAGCCTGAAATCGTCGATCTCGCAAACTTTTTGAACGCGATGGGGGCCGACGTAAGCGGCGCCGGGACTTCACGCATCCGGGTCGAAGGGGTCCGCGAACTGCGCGGCGCCTCACACACCATCATCCCCGACAGGATAGAGGCGGCCACCTACCTCATCGCCGGCGCCATAACCGGCGGCAAGGTCATGGTCGAGAACGTTATCCCGACCCACCTTCGTTCAGTCCTTGCCAAACTCAAGGAGTGCGGCGCGTTTCTCCTGGAGGGCAACAGGTCCGTCGAGATCCAGATGACCGGCAGGCCCGAGGCCGTATCCGCCAAGACCATGTACTACCCCGGCTTCCCCACGGATGCTCAAGCACCGCTCATGGCGCTCTGCACCGTAGCCACGGGCACCAGCGTCATATCTGAAACGGTCTTCGAGAGCCGGTTCGGGCACGCCGAGGAACTGGCCAGGATGGGCGCCCGCATCCAGATCGAGGGGCAAAGCGCCATTATCGAGGGAGTGGGGCATCTCACCAGCGCCTCGCTGCAGGCCGCCGATTTGCGCGCCGGCGCGGCCCTGTGCATTGCGGCCCTCTCCGCCGATGGCGTCAGCGAGATCTCCGGTACCGAACACATCGAGCGTGGCTACACTGACTTCGTCGGCAAACTGCGCGCGCTTGGCGCTGACGCGTCATGGAAAGACGCCGGTCTTTCCCGCAAGTACGGAGCTAATGACTTCTAGACGCTTGTACACCCTCATATAGATCAAGGTTAGGAGAACCTTGACCGCCCCCAAGGCGGCGATGGGGGTTTGCCGCGTGAAGAGGCTGTTCTACCTCGTGCTTTTTGTTTTTGGCGTTTACCTGGGGCTCCCAGGGACGGCATCCGCGCCCTACCAGGTCCAGGTCAAGGCCTCCGGGCTGTCTGACCCACTCCTTCGCATCGACGTCTATTACGCAGCGGCCGACAAGGTTATCCGCCTCGACCTCGAGGAGTACATAAAGGGCGTCGTGGCATCTGAGATGCCGGCCTCGTTCACCCTGGAGGCGCTAAAGGCCCAGGCTGTGGTGGCCAGGACCAATGCCGTCAGAAAGATGCGGGTCCTGGGCGGGAGCCCTTCTCTGCCTGCTAAAGGCGCGGACGTCAGCTCCGACTACAAGGTCGACCAAGCCTGGAGCCCGACCGAGGTCCTCAGAGAGAAGTGGGGGCCGATTGCCTTCTGGGTCAACTGGCCAAAGATTGAGAAGGCGTGCGAAGAAACCCGCGGCGTCATCCTCATGTACCAAGGAGCGCCGTGCGAGGCTGTCTTCCATTCCACCTGCGCCGGGCACACCGAAGCCGCCAAGGACGTGTGGGGCCGCGAAGTCGCCTACCTCCAGAGCGTGGCGTGCTCGTTCTGCCAGCATTCTCCCTACTACAAGCCCCAGACCGTCACCGTGCCTCTTGACCAGGTGTCCGCGTCCTTGGCCAGTCTCGGGGCCTCGGTGCCTGCCTCCCGCATTACCGGCAGCACCATCGGCGTTTCGCAGGTCTCGTCCACAGGCCGGGTCAAGCAAGTGGTGGTGAACGGCCAGGCCATCCGCGGTCTCGAGTTCCGCATGTCACTGAACCTGCGCTCCACGGCCCTCTCGTGGACGGTGAAGGGCCAAAATGCGGTCTTTCAGGTCAAGGGCTATGGGCACGGCGCCGGCATGTGCCAGTACGGAGCCGACGGCATGTCCAAGCAGGGCCGCACCTTCAAGGAGATACTCGCCTATTACTACCCGGGGACTCAGACAGCGGGGATCTTCGACGAGTAATGTGGCTGACAGTCATAGTTGCGGAATGGGCAGACAGACTAAGATGCGGAACGCAGGCATTAACAGATGTCCGTTTTCGTCGCACCCTGTGAGGGTACCAACACCGGTCAATCTCGAATAGCCACGAGTGTCTCTTGCCGCAGAGCGTATCTGAGCATTGATCACAGAACAACCGCTCTCAGGGCGATATGCTGCATACTGATTGACCAACGCTGCGATCTCTCTGTAGGCAAGGGACCTGTCCCGATGGCACGCTAGACTTCTTTCCTAAGTCTCGACTTCGTTCTCGTCTACCCCCCCGGTAGGTAGTCACTCTCGCAAACCATGCCAGAGTAGTGAGAACGGGGCCACACTTTGAGATAGGCAGGACGCCGTGGAGGGCAACCAAGGCACTGCCGGTTTCATCGGATGGCCCCAAGCCACACTACGAAACACGCTGTGGCCTTTTCGAAGGCTCCGCCGGTTCCGTCCTTCTAGGCTGACCTTCGCGGTGTCGATTCCGCAGGAACCGTGTAAACTCCTGCTTCACCTACTCAGGAGGCCATCAGAGCCAATTGATACCGTTTTACACGCTACGTAGTTTTCGTCAAGAGCTGGTTCGAGCAGCACGATCCTTGCCAACCTACGGGCCATATGCGTGACCGTCCTCACCTCATCTAGGGTCAGCGACCTTCCAGATACACTAAACTCGCGATAGCTCAGCCAGACTCTAATCACCTGATATCCACCGAGTACAAATGACCAGACACGTTGGGGAATATTGCGCCAGCAAGCATTCTCGTTAAGGTAGATGTCGCATGTCGTATTTCCGAGCAGCCTGAGGCCTTCGTCCAAGAGGATACCTCGTGCCTTCAACCCCTTCTCCATGCTTACCAACTCCGAAGGCTCATAGGCTCTCTCGATGACCCTTCCCCTTCCAGCACTCACTGCATTGTTCCGCTGAACACCCCAACCAGCATTCAGGACAAGGTCCCCCACATCCAGGTTAATCGAGCGACCGTCAGGGCGAACAGGCGCTGCCATGGTTCTGAATTCGTCCAGTATTCGCCCGGTTGTTACTCCTTCTAAGGGATGGTCCATGTCGAGGAGTTCTGCTACTTGCCGACCGAGTCGAACCGACTTCGTCAATGCTTCTAGGGACGAGGGCAGAGGAATCCGTGGCCAGTCAAGCCTCAGGGGAGCCGCATTTTCTCGCAGGTAGGCAGGCGTAAACCCGATAGCCAACACGTGTAAAGGTATCAGTTCTGCGTTAGTGGGAGTGTCGAACGACGACACCCCCAACCCCTTCAGATAGGCCCTAGCCCGAGCAGTAAGGTTGGCCACTCGCGACGGCGCTACGCCGGGAAGGTCAGGGACAGCAACTCTTTGCCGCTCTGTTTCGGGTGACGGTGTTCCGTCCGTTACCATCAGAGGAATGTACCATGCGTCAGTTCTCAGGGCATGCTCCGACCCAATTGCCGGAGTAAAGTAGAATGGCACGCCCTCGGGATCTGCAGTTGCCGTGCGCCGGGTTACCAGCGCGTAGTTGCCAGTCCAGCTCTCCTGGTAGTAGGCGGGTCGAGGCTCATTCCACAGAGGCCGGACGGTGGAGTAGAAACACCAGCGGTAATCCAGCGGTCGTGCAAAGTAGCGGCGAATCTCGCCGCGCTCAGTCGGGTCTTTCGCGATCAGTCTCTTTCTTGTTGCTTCGGGATCGAAGCGCGACGCACTCGTGCCTAGACCTGGGATTTCCGCAGCAATCGTGTCAAAAGCTATGGAACTATCCAAGTACCGCTTCATCCTTTGCTCCAGCCCCGCGCGCTCGGTATCGACTAGAGCTCCCTGTCGCTTCTCCAGTAGGCCCAGCGATTTCGAACCGAACAACTCCGGTATTCCTAGCCAAGAACGGTAAGCCCGAGAGGCATCGACAGGTTTGAGGGAGTAGAAGTTGGAGCTGTCTGGGCTTGCGTTCGCGTAGTGTTCCTGAAAATGCGGATCTTTCAGGCTTTCCAGCAGATCCTTGCGTCGTTCACCAGCACTTGATGCGTTCACATCATCCCGATAGTGGACCTGCGGCTCCTCTCTCTTTGCCCCACCTTTGACCCATAGTGATATCGCTACTCCCTGCTGTATTCCAGGAGAGAAACCGCTGACTGCAAAGACAGTTTGGCTTGTCTTTCCATCTGGTCCCCTCTCCGATATTTTGCGATCACCGTGCAACTCGTCTATCCAGAAATGATCGAACGAATTCATCAGGTGTTTCCTCATCACGACGAACGAAAGGTCAGATACCCAGGAGTGGTTTGAGACGTAGCATACCACTCCGCGGCCTGTCATCTCGGAAATTCGCCGTTCTGCCAGCCTGAAGAACCTCACATAGAGGTCGTCAAGGTTGTACTTTTTGACGTTCCACTCGTCCTCAAGGTGCTCTTTGTAGATCTCAACTGCTCCGTTCTCCTTGGCAGAGCTGGTACCGGCGAAAGCGTTGTACGGGGGATTGCCGATAACAACCAATATTGGCAGGTGCTGTTTTACGGAATCTGCCTTTTCCCTTTCCTGCTCAAGTTCAGGGATCAAGAGCGGGCCATCCTTGGTGCCCACGTCGGTCCACCTGGTAAGGGAGTTCGTTAGATAGACCCCTGCTCTTTCGTCTCTCGTTAGGGGAACGCCAAGATTCTGGAGCATGAGCGCCAGCTGCAAGTGGGCAACGACGAATGGGGCGGGCATTATCTCAAAGCCAAATAGCCGGGAAGTGGCCATCCTCTTCATTTCGGCCGCAGCAACTGACTCCTCACCCTTATCGCGGAAGGTCTGTTCTACCTTCCTGAGTACCTCCAGAAGGTACGTGCCAGTGCCGCAACAGGGGTCCAGGACGTACACACTAGGATCCGCGAGCCCATCGGCGACCCCGAGGTGACTTCTCAGAACATCGTCAACACGGCTGACCATGTACTTCACTATCTCAGGCGGCGTGTACCATACACCGAGTTCTTTTCGGAGGGTAGGGTCAAATGCCCTCAGGAAGGGTTCGTAGAAATACTGTACAGCCAGCGACTCCTCAAAGTGGCTGAAGAAGGCCGCGCGGTCTACCCTATTAAGCACATCGCCTGTCAAGTCCAGCAATTCCACAAGACGGAACATCTCTAGATTAGACCTTGTCGCGATTTGCTCGAAGAGGGCCGTGATCATAGGAACCCGCATTGACCACGTTGCTTCTCTCCAGCGAAACTCCGATTCACGGTCCGCCTTTCGACTCCACAGCACCCAGGCTGAGAAGATGCCGTAGAACAGGGTCTGAACGAGGCTAGACCTGAAAAAGCGGCTGCCCTGCTTGTCATCGAACGTAATCCCCAGTGCCTCCTCCAGCTGCTCTCTCATTTGCTTTAGTGAAACGGAACCAACAGCTTCAATGTGTGACAGGGCTTGACGTGCATAGTAGGCAAGAAACCAAGCAACGTCCTTGGGATCCGACAGCGGAGCGTTCTGCACGAGGACCCTTCGTAGGTAATCCACAAAGGCCTCCCCGATCTCTGATGCACTCCTACGCGAAGCCGCGCACTTCCTTACGAAGTCCCCACTGTCAGCAGCAATTCGGAACGTCTCTAGCTTCCGTGCTGTGCCATCCCTTCCCGTGCACACCAGAACAAAATCCCGGTAATTGGTGACTAGAACCTTGTTGTACCTTCCCCAATAGCGGGTCACCTGGGGACCGTCGGCTGTTACCCACGCATCATCGTCTATGCTCTTGACCTCAATCACACCTCGTGCCGGGATCTGTCCCGATTGGACGCCCCCAGTCACTTGCTGTATCTGGTCTACTGTAAAGAGGCCAGCATCTGGGAAGCCAGCCCCCTGGTTACGCAGCCCAACGAAGCATTTGACCTTCGGCTGCAGAGATTCTCCGACCTCGTCGAACAGCATGGATAGTGCGGGGTAGTATGCCGTTTCCGGAACCACAGCTCCTGTAGCGCGGATCTCATGCATCTTCTTGAGGTACTTCTCGACTGGATTGACCATGTGACACCTCCAAGGCCACTCCCAATGGCCGACGATAGTCTCTCTTCTTTGACAAAAGCAGCAAGTCCTCCAAGGTAAGGCGCAAAGCTCTTTCAACAGAGTACGGAGTGCCTGGCGGGAACTTGAAGGGCTGGTCTCTGAACATGGCGACAAACCCTCCAGACAACTTGTAGTCCGCTTCAGGAGTACCGAGAACTCACCGACATCATCAATAAGCATGTCTGTACGTCCCCGGAGACGGCTATACTTACCCCAAGCTTAGGTCCGGGCTGCTGCCTGTGAGTATGCGGAGCTCTTTGAAGATGAGCCCGAGGTCCCCCGGGGCGACGAACGCTGGCCAGATTTGTGGACATACGCAGTAGAGCTTATTGAGGCCAGGCCCGTGCACCCAGAACGTACATGCACTTATTCCTGTGGAGAAAGGGGTCACCGCCAACCCACCTGAGGTATGCCCTGAAGTTGGAGTTCCCCAAGGCCTTCCTGGATCGCCTTGGTGCCCCAATAGACTCGGGAAACCCTTTGAACTGGCTGACGCACCTTCTGTTCCTGTGGCATGTTCCCCCCCATCCGGTGCACCTAATGCTGCTGTCGTACTCCCTCGGCTGTAGTCTTCGGACCCTCGTTGGTACGCAGCTTCCCTCGGAACCAGTGGCCTGGGTTGGTCTCGGCCCCTGGCCCTGCCTCAACCAGGCCTGCAGCTGCTATGGCCAGACGGTCATGCGGAACGTCGGCGTCTTCAAGCGGCGAGCCGGCGTTGTTGGACGTTTTGTCTGCCCGGTTTGTGGATCTACATATGAACAGACGGCCAGCAACGATGGGGCGCCCCGGATCATCTCTAGAGGAGCAGGATGGGTCGAGAGACTCCGACGACTACGCGAGGAAGGCTGCTCACTCAGGGAGATAAGTGAGAGCCTGGGCGTGTCACGGCCTGTGGTATCAAAGGAAAACTGGGGGTGCGGACCTTTTCTTGGACTTGGTTAAGCGCACGCTAAGCTTCGCCTGTATTCCATCGGGCTCCTTCCGCCGAGCGAGATCTTGATGCGCTCCTCGTTGTACCAGTGAATGTACCTGTCGAGCTTGTCCATGAACTCCTCGACGCTTACTCCTGCCCATGACCTGCCGTAGA
>JBBDIP010000034.1:0-26214 GCA_040880305.1 Bacillota bacterium | reverse complement strand
TCCGGGCCACGCTTGCTCACGAGGTATCCCATCGCCTGTACAACTACGGCAGGGCTTTGGGGCGGACCGACGAGTACTGGGCCGCGAGGGGCGGCTTAGTCGCGCCTGAGACGGAGGTCTTTGCGGAGGACGGCAGGCTCTTGTTCGGCTCGCCGCAGGCCGCGGCTCCCCGGCATAGGTACTACCTGGGCCAAGGCGGCACTCCGGCTGCCGGCGACCTCGGGATAAGCCTGCTACTCCAGTCGGAGGAGGGCAAAGCGGCAGCCGCAAAGCGTGAGCGGCTCAGGCAGATCATCTTGTCGTGGTTACCGCCGCCTGGCCCGCCCGTACCTGGTCCCGAACCCGAGGCTCCCGAGCCCACGAAGCCGGGGGCCTCTTCATTTGTGGACGTTGAGCCGGGTAGGTGGTCTGCGGCGTACATCCGCCAGGCTGCAGAGCGCGGCATCATGCGAGGCGATCCCGAGGGCACCTTCCGGCCGTCAGAGGCGCCTAGTCGTGAAGAACTGGCCGCGGTGGCCATCAGATTGGACGACAGGGCGGAAAAGCGGTATCAGGACATCCTTAACCGGCTTGGCTTGAGTTGAAAAGGAGGCATGCTTCATGGACAGGTTCCTGAACACAGGCAGGTGGTCTCTGGCGGCGGTCGGCGGTGTTCTCACGGCGCTCTTGGGAGGCTGGGACGTGATGCTCAAGGTGCTCGCGCTCTTCGTCGTATTTGACTACTTGACGGGGCTCGCGGCGGCCTGGTCGCGGAAGAGTCTCAGCAGTGAGATCGGCGCCAGGGGGATCGTGAAGAAGGTCCTCCTCTTCTTTGTGGTGATGGTTGCGGCCCAGATTGACATTCTCTTGGCGTCGGCTGTCGCCGGCATACCCGGTTTCCCGGCCATCCCGGCTCTGTGCCGGTCGCTGGTCGTCTGCTTCTACATCGCGAACGAGGGCCTCAGCATTCTCGAGAACGCCGGTGAGGCCGGGGTACCGATTCCCCACGCACTGATGGACGCGCTAGAGCAGATTAGGAAGAAGGGCGATCAGGGTGCTGAAGTGCCCAATACCCCTAGTTGAGGACCTGATCCCCGAAGGCAGGGGGAACCGGCCAGGCGGGACCATGGTGCCTAAGTACCTGACCATCCACGACACGGCCGACCCGGGCGCCACCGCCAAGGATGAAGCCGGGTACCTGAAGGGCAACGACGCGGCCGAGGCTCCAGTCAGCTGGCACTTCACGGTGGACGACCAGGGAGCTTACCAGCACCTTCCCTTGGGCGAGCACGGCTGGCACGCTGCAGACGGCCGAGGCCCCGGAAACATGACCAGCATCGGCATCGAGCTGTGCGAGGTACAGGACCGGCAGGCGGTCGAAAGGAACGCAGCCAAGCTCGTGGCCTGGCTGCTGGTAGAGACAGGGCTCGAAGTCTCACGTATGGTACCGCACCGCCACTGGTACCCGAAGGACTGCCCGCGTCTGCTTCTCCCGAGGTGGGACGCATTCGTGGGCAGAGTGTACCTCGAGAAGTACCGGCTGCTCCCCGTCCCGTGGGATCCGTCGATGGAGATCGCGCTCCTGGCCGACAGGGGCATCGTCAACGGGACGCATAAGCCGACGGATCGACCGACGTGGGGGGAACTGGCCACGGTGCTGAACAGGCTCTCGACTTAGGCCCAGGTATTCCATGTGGAATACGGGTTCCCAGGCTCCGACCCTCGCCGTCGGAGCCCTTTTTGTTTTTGTCAGACTACTTGTTCAATAAGAAGGGTTTCGGGTGCTTGCGTCAAATGAAGAGCGATGGGCACTCCGGCTGAGCGCCAGCGGCTTGGAGGAAAAGATCTTGGGGGATGCCTTTTGGACCTTTCTCACTGAGGTAATGAAGCGGTCGCCTGGGTGGCTTGTCACCGCGATCACATCGGGGCTTGGAATAGCCTTGTACTTCTGGATCGGAGGTAGCTACGTTCTTGTTAGGCGTGCTGGACGAGCGGATAAGGCTATGATCAGCCTCCTGGATTTTCAGAAGAGGTACGACGAACTAAACCACGCCAAGGAAAGCTTGGAGCGCTCCTCCGTGCTTCTCGAGGGCATGACCACCAGCTGCTCGGAAATCCGGTCTCTCCTGCAGACACTGCTTACCGATCAGGACCCGATGGAACAGGGGTACAAGGTACTTCAGGCGTTGACTGATCGCCTGTCAGGCGGGTTGAAGTCGCGAAGCAGAGAGTTACATAGGTGCGCGATCTGGCAGCCGTGCGACGAGAAGCACCTCGAAATGGTCGCGGGCTCATCGGCGTTCGACGTTGAGTACAAGAACAGGGTCAAACTCAAGATTGACGGCTCAGTGGCCGGAAGGTGTTACCGGACGAAGAAAGCCAGCATAGATCCGGATGTGCTTAAGAATAAGGACTTCCAGGTGATGTCTGGCGACCCACATACGTATAGATCTCTTATGTGCGCGCCGATAGTATTTGAGGAAGACAAAACTTGCCTGGGCGTTCTGACCGTGGACGGAAAGGAGGCCGACGTCTTTGGGGACGAGGATCTCCAGACAGCCAAGGCTCACGCCGAGATTGCGTCGATCGTCATGGCGGCTCAGTCCATTTGGATGATGAAACAGACGACCATGAGAGAGGTGGCGTCCAAGTGACCGCTAGGAACGGGGATTCAGTTGAGTCTCGAAACAGCGTTAGGGCGTCTGCGGAATATGTTTCCCGTCGGCCCGAGTTTGTGGAAATGGCCAAACACCTGCCTGACCTAATCGTTGCGTACAGGGAGGTCGCGGCCAGCCAAGTTCCTTGCGGAACCAAGAAGAATCAGAAGTAGGGCAGTGCGGAACACCCAGAGCATCGTCGCCAAATCGTCGCCATTCCAGATGAAATCGCCGCCGACGAACCTCGACGACGAGGAATAGAACCGCAGATAAGGGGCGGTACCACTGGTACCGCCCCAGGTAGAAGACCCCGTTTCCTCCGACTCAGATTCGGGAGGTAAAGCGCGCGCCGGTCGCATAGAGCATTGCACATGGAATAGCCTGAACGGATGCCCCCGGCCTTGTGGTCGGGGACTTTCTCGCTTGGTGCAGGCAGTAGAGGACGCCGGGGGTGGGGGATAGAAGGACAGTCGCGAGATTCGAAGAGACGAGGAGGAGAGTGCGTGAGCCGAAAACCTGCTGTAGCAGGCATCCTGTGCCTCTTGCTGGTGGTCACCAGTTTTTCCGTGGTCCTGTGTGGAGACTCCGCCAATGGCATGTTCGAAGGCTACCCCATAGTGAAGGTTCAACTAAACGGCGAGGAGGTTGCATTTGACGTCCCGGCGATCAACCTCGGGGGCAGGACCCTGGTGCCTATCCGTTTTGTTGCCGAGAAGATGGGGGCCCTAGTCGGATGGGATGAACAATCCTTCACGGCGTTCCTGACCACCAAAGGAGTCCTTGGATCAGTCGAGCCAAGGCGAGGGGCTCCGGACAAGGGGGTCTATGACCGTTTGACGGAATCGCAGCTTGCCGAGGCACTGGCCTACGGTGTTGGCCTTCAGACCTCATCTTTCGACGCCGCGTTCAGCAAGTACATCTCCTGGGATTCTAGCAATAAGGCATGGGGTGTCTTATACACAGAGTACAGCTGGGTGGCGTGGACTGCTTACAACGCGGCGACCACCCATGAGGAAGTCCCCACAGCGAGCACTGCGGTCCCACAGCCGCAGGGGTTAGTGCGGGCCTACATAGGGTTCACGAATGAATGGCCCGGAAGCCTCGATAAGTTCAAGTTCTACGTGCGCCAAGGTGCCATCATCAGTGAGGCTTTGACTTACACATATCCGAGCAAGGTGCAGGGAATGCAGGCATCGGAGACAGCCTGGATCTCTTGGTACACAACAGGCATGGATCTCTCAATGCCTGTCTCAGTGATCATCGCCAAACCAGATGGTTCGTCGTACAACCTCAGTTGGAACCTGTTTGAGCTCAAGTGAGCGTCGACAGTCTGACCGGTCGTCCGGGCCTCGCTTTCTGACAGACGCCCCCGGCTTAGCGGCCGGGGGCTTTTCTATTTGGTGTGAAGTATCGAGAAAGAGGGTGTCCAACGAAGGTTCGCGAACTCGCGCATAGAACAGTTGCTCTAGAAGACTGCATAATGAGGCTTGTCAGCTTGGAGGCGAGGTGCGCACCATGGGCGATAGAAAGATTGTGAAGTTCCCTATCACGTATGCACAACGGAGAAGGAATGAACTGGGACCACTAAATGTAGAGTGTGAGGTGTCGGGTCGTGTTCTTAGGTTTCATGGAACGTCCTCCATTCTTTCGGATGGTGAGTTTATCTCAATAGACATAATGTCAATGCGGATCGAAGATGACAAAGCACCAAAGAAACTGTGTAGTCTAGTTGTTACGCGAGAGAATCTACTGAGAGCGTTAGCCAGTGTTCATCCAGAGAGTACCTCTGAGTAGGAACCGCGACTAGCGGATACTGCGCCTTTGCAGGGAGTGACCATAACGCGAGTCCGCACCGAGATCCCCGGTTTCGCGCAGGTGGTCGAGTACGCCGCCTGTCGGGTTTGCGCGGCTGGACGCACGTGGGCCGTGGCATTGATGGACAAGGCGCAAGCGCCTCTCAGTTGACCCTAGATCAGCTCATTTCGATCCCGTCAGGTATCCCACGACAGGATTTCCGAGCATTCCGGACGAAACAAGTCGCTACGCAAACGTAACGTTGTTGACAGCTCTTGCGGGAGGGTGGCGGAAATGGGCAGGACCGTTGAGCAGGGCTTCGTCGAATTCCTGTCGAGATTGACGCCTACTGCAACCGAGTCTGCGGCCGCCAAGAGCCATAGAGAATCCATCAGACAGTGCCTGGAGACCAACATTGGGATGACCGGCTTCTTCCGAAGTGGCTCATTCGGCAACGGGACGAGCATTCGCGGGTACAGTGACACTGACTATTTTGCTGTCATCCCCGAGGTGAACCTTGCACACAATTCGCAGGTGATGCTGCGCAAAGTCAGGGCGGTCCTTGAGCAGCGCTTCCCCTCCACGGGCGTCCGCGTCAGCACTCCTGCCGTCGCGGCGCCTTTCGGAACCAGCCTATCAGAGCGGATTGAGGTTATACCGGCCTATCACGCCAGGGACCTCCAGGGCTATGCCACGTACGGAATCCCGGACTACAGTGCTGGTGGATGGATGGAGGCTTCCGTTGAGGCTCAGAAGGCATTGGTCAGTGAGGTCGACGCGAGCCTCGGAGGGAAGGTCAAACCCCTGATCAGATTCTTGAAGGCCTGGAAGTACTTCAGAAACGTGCCACTACTTTCGTTCTACCTAGAGATGAGAGCGACGTCTTACGCCAGTGAGCAGGACTACATTGAGTATGCAGTCGATCTCCGTAGTATCCTATATCATCTCCTGAAGATCCGGTTAGCTGCAATGAGGGATCCGTTGGGATTGTTCGGGCTGATTCGGCCGTGTACATTGGATGCACAGCATGCCGACGCTCTCTCGAGATTGCAGATGGCCGCCACGCGTGCGGACAAAGCTATCGAGGCCGAGGGCAAAGGCAACATTCCGCAGGCGTTTGGCCTATGGAATCTGGTCTTCGCAGGGAAGTTTCCGACCTATGGTTGACAAGATGACGCTCTCTCTGTCGAAGCAGAACGACGAATGGAGCACAACTCTCCTTGCCGCACAGAGGCAGTTGTACAGCGAAGCGAGACGCGCTGTGAATGCTCAGTACATTCTCGCCGGTCTGGTGGCCCTTCTGGGCCAACTCATGGGATGTGTCGCACCTGAGGCTAGACCGATTGTCGGACTGACCTCGATCCTAATCACAATCCTCAACTCTTCTATCCTCAAGCCAGTAGGAAGGAACAGGGCCAAGATAGCCGCATCGATTCAGGAAGAGTTTGATACGTCGACCCTGGGTCTCCCGTGGAATGAGGTGCTCGCTGGCCGCCTACCTGAGCCTCAGACGATCGTCGAAGCTTCTGGCAGGTTCGGTGGCGACAGGTCCGCTCTCCGAGATTGGTATGGTGATGTTACCGGCGCGCCCTGGGAGATCGGGGTACTACTGTGTCAGCGTGAGAACCTCTCATGGAATTGGAGGCTCAAGCGCACCATTTCGAATCTTGCTCTGTGCTATGTTGTGGGCGCTTGCCTGATCAGTTTGTATGTGGCTGTAGTCATGAGAGTAGAAATAGCGACAATCCTCATGGCGTTGTTACCATGGTTACCTTTCTTTCTCCTAGTAACAGACTTGGCTCTAGTCCAGCGAGAGGAAGCTCGCGCCGATGAGGCGTTGGCACGTCAGATTGATTCAATGATCGAGGATACGATTGCCGACAAGGTGACTACAAGCGTAACGGATCTGCGACGGATTCAGGACATTCTTTTCGGGAATAGGTCTCGCGGTCACTCTACGCCCGACTGGCTATACTGGCGACGCAAGAACTCACTGCAGGAGTCTTCAAGAGCGGTAAGAGAGCAGTACCTCAGGCGCGCAAGATTACACACGTAGATAACCCTCTGGCACCGATTCCTCGGTCCCGATGTCAGTCAGGGCCGCTTTGGCCTGGGGAATAGGCATGGTGTAACGCTGGGTGAGGTAGCGCAGCGACGCCCCGAGTTCGCCGTCAGGTCCACCGTACTGGGTTATGACGTTCTTCGCCAGCCTGGGATTGGTCGCGCAGACTGCCGCCGGGTACTCAAGTGACTTCTGGTAAACCCACATCTTTATACACCCTTCCTCCAGTTGATCTCCCAGGGCCACGGGTCGTTGATCCACTGCCAACCGTTTGGCGCCATGCCGAAGCCGAAGTTGAGAAGAGGGCCAAATACCGCTTCATAGTCACGCTTCAGGCAGGCAAGCTGCTCGGCGTACATCTGGAAGGCGGAAAGGGCTGCGCAGTCTTCGGGATGGGTGTCAAGGAAGAGATTGAGCTCAATGAGTTCGAACTCCACCTGCATAATGCGGCGGAGCATCTCCAACTGTCTTGGATCGCACTGTGCGGCTTCCATGCTAAACCCTCCCGTCCGTGCAGGGCGGCCATCTGTAGAGAGGCGGCGTCCTCAGTAATTCCGGGAAAATGGTGCCGGGAGCTGGTAGTTCGCCTGGCGCAAAGATGGTGGTGAACTGCTGGAACGGGACGTACGCCGCAGCCAATTCCAGTACCGCCACAGGCGGGGGGAGCGCCCCGGGCGCGAGAGGCGGCATCGTGGAACCGGGCTGGGGGGCAGGAGCGGGCGGATTGGGTCGCGGGCCGAACCATCCGGGGCCGTACGGCGAGCCCTGAGGACGCTGGAACCATGCGGCAGCCGGCTCCTCAGACTGGGAGCAAGGCTGAGTCTCCGGTTTCGAGATGGGAACAGCATCGCTCGGGGTGGGTGTAGGGGGCTGCCCCAGGTTTCGTCCCGGTTTGAACCGGGGAGGGCCAGGGGGGAAAGGCCTGAGCATGATAGGATCCTCCTTTTGAGTAGGTATATGAAAGCAGCCGGACTATCTTATGTAAACTCACCATGCCAGGTGACATAACGTGAAAAAGCCCCCGGGAGGGGGCTCTTTCAAAGGGGGCTCATATGGTCTGCCGGTAGTCACTTCCGCCGAGACATTCTAGAAATTCAGCTCCGCCTTCTGAACCCCGGCTTGGACCGCAGCGAGGTAAGAGGTGGCCGAAACCTGGAACGCTGCTATCTTCTCCCTGGCCGAGGCCACAAAAGCCTCGTCGCTGATGGACCCCAGGTTGATCTGCACGTTCATGGTGGCGCCCCTTCGCGCGACATCCAGCATCAAGGCGCCGACGGCCATGTCGGTGATGGCGTTGGGGTTTCCGAACTGCGTGAGGTCGGGGAGCATGGACATCGCCTCTATTGCTGCCGCGGCAGTCTCCAGAGGTGTGACCGAGGCAACCTTGAAAGCCTCCTGCATCGCCGCGCGGCGCGCGTCCTTTTCCTCATCGGTTGCCCGGGGCATCTTCATCGCGGCCTCTACCTGAAGGTAAGCCTCGGTGTCCTTCCGAGTGAGATCCTGGAACCTGGTGATGAGCGCCTGCGAGGCCTTGCGGATCTCCTCAAGTCTCTCTCTGCCCTCGGCGAACCGGGCCTTGGAGAGGGTGTTTCCCGCAACCATGCGGATGAGCGCGGCGCCGAGCACGCCTGCTACGGCAGAAGCTGCTCCGCCTCCCGGAGCTCCGGTTGGAGCGGCGAGGTCGTCGATGAACTGCGCGAGGTCCAAATCTGCCAAGTAATAGCCCTCCTTAAGTTTCGGTTGTGCCAAAGCGGCGGTTGCGGCCGGCGTCCCGGTCGAGGACTGCTCCGCCGACTGGCCCACCAGGTCGAGCACTTGCCTCCTCGAGAATCCCTTGATCCCGAGACGAGCCACTGCAACGTCCAAAAGTGCGTCCAGCGGCAGCAGGCCTACGACCTCAGAATCCTTGATGACAGCGCCCAACTGGGACGCCATATCCTCGAAGAGGGTCATGACGGTCTCCATGGAGGTGGTCTTGTGGTCCAAGAGGTTCATGGTGACCTGGACGTCCCCGGTCTCCTTGATGAGGATGCCCTTGGCTTGCACGGCGGGCAGTCCTCCCGCCGACTCCCTAAGAGCCCTGGCAATTGTCCTGGCCTTCACGATATTCCCTGTATCCAGATTGACGTTGAAGGCGATCAGGGGAGGCCGGGCCCCTACGACGGTTGCGCCCGCAGTGGGGTGAAACTTGGCGGGCCCGAAATCGGGGGCCTTGTCGGGGTCGGTCCTAATGGCCACCTTGAGCCCCTCGTACTGGCCTTGCCGGATGTCCGGAAGCCGCACTCTCTCAGAGCGGGTCGCCGCCCTGGCGTAAAGGTAAACGGGGATGCCGAGTTCGGCGGCTATCCTGCTACCGACCTGTTTGGCCATCTCGACGCACTCATCCATGGTCATGCCCTGGATGGGGACAAAGGGGATTACGTCGGTCGCGCCTATCCTGGGATGTTCTCCCTTGTGGCGCTCCATGTTGATGAGCTCGCTGGCCCGCTTGGCGCAGGCGAAAGCCGCCTCAGCCGCATTTTCGGGGGTCCCTATGTAGGTGACAACGGATCTGTTGTGGCTGGGGTCGGACTCCACATCCAGGAGAGTGCATCCGCAAGCAGGGATGTTGCTCACTATGTCCCGGACTATCCCCAGGTTACGTCCTTCGCTGAAGTTGGGCACGCATTCGACTAGAGAGTCTTGTGCCATTGGCCGCGCCTCCCTCCATGTACTTCGATATCATACCAGCTTCTGGTTGACATGGTCTTCAACCTCGTCCTATTCTTAACCAAGTTAATAGTTCATAGAGTTAAGTAATCAGTAGCCACACTTATGCAAACGGAGGTGCTGGCTGTGTGCAGGATCAAAGCAGACCCGGTGACCGAATTGGATGAACTGCTGAACCAGCTTATCCAGAAGGTGACCCGGGACGTTCTCTTCGTCATCAAGGGCAAGGTGAGCGCGTCCCAGTTCGCGATCATGCGCGTCTTGCGTCAAACCGGACGATCCACCGTGACCGGTATCGCAGAGCAACTTGAGATCACTTTGAGCGGAGTCACTGCCCTCTCCGACCGGCTGGTCGAGGCCGACCTGGTCGAGCGCGTCAGGGATGAGCAGGACCGCAGGGTCGTGTGGATAGACCTGAGCGAGAAGGGGCGCGAGCTGGTCGTGGAACTCGAGGGCGTCAAGCGCGGAATGGTGGAGAGGTATGTTGAGGGCCTCAGTGAGAGCGAGGTTCGCAAGCTAAACGACATAATGCGCAAGATCCTTCGAGCCTAGCAGAGGGGTGTACACATATGAATCTCGCCAGAACATCTATCAGGAATCCCGTGGCTACAGTCATGTTCATGCTGGCCGTGATACTGATCGGAGCGGTCTCGTTCACTAAACTGGACATCGACCTCATGCCCGACATAAATCCCCCTGTGGCGGCGGTCATAACCCGCTTCCCAGGGGCGTCCGCGCAGGAAGTGCAGGACCTCGTGACCCTCCAGGTGGAGGCCGTGGCCGGAACCGCGTCCGGCATCAAGGAGATCATGTCGGTCTCGCAGGAGGAGACCTCCCTGGTCGTCCTCATGTTCGACTGGGGTAAGAAGGTAGGCGACGCGCGGGCCGACGTGACGCAGAGGTTGGATCTCCTGAGCATGCCGGAGGGTGCCTCCAAGCCGGTAATGGTGGAGTTCGACCCCACCCAGATGCCTGTCATGCAGGTCACCGTGTCCGAGTCGGGCGACATAGGGTATGTCACCCAGTATGTCAGAGACAAGGTCAAGCCGAGGCTCGAGGCTGTGGAGGGCGTCGCCGCGGTCGAATTGGTGGGGGCCGCCGACAAGCGGGTGAACGTCTGGCTCGACCCGGCCAAACTGGCTGCCAACGGGTTGACCCAGGACGCCGTTGCCATGATGATCAGCGCGTCCAACCTGAACTACCCGCTGGGCAGCGTCCAGGAGGATGGCCTCATGCTTCAGATGAGGATGATAGGCAAGTTCATGGAAATTGATGATATAGCAGAGACAGTGGTGGGATATATTCAGTCCGGTACCGCGGACGTGAAGCCGGTTCTCCTCAAGGACGTCGCCACGGTCGAGGAAGGCTACGCCGATGCAACCTCTCTCACCAGGGTAAACGGCAAGCCGGGAGTCACCCTCGCCATCCAGAGGGAAGGCACAGCCAACGCGGTCTCAGTCTCCCGCGGAGTCAAGGATGAACTCGATAAGATTGCGGAGGACCTGGGGATCGATGTATCGGTGTCCATGGACCAGGCCCGGTTCATCGAGTTCACGATAAAGACGGTTGAGAGCAACCTGCTCATTGGAGCAGGCCTTGCCGTGCTGGTTCTGCTCGTGTTCCTTCGCGACTTCCGGACCACTCTCGTCATCTCGCTCAGCATCCCGTTCTCCCTCATCGCCACGCTCGTCCTGCTTTACGCCGCGAGACTGACTCTCAACATCATGACATTGGGGGGCCTCGCGCTCGGAGTGGGCATGCTGGTCGACAACTCCATAGTTGTCATTGAGAACATCTTCCGCCATACCCAGGACGGAGAGGACCCGCGCGTCGCAGCTGAGACCGGAGCCAGGGAAGTTGCGATGGCCATAACCGCGTCGACCCTCACCACCGTCATCGTCTTCCTGCCGGTAACCTTCGTGGGCGGCATCACAGGGATAATATTCAAGGAACTGGCATTGACCGTAACCTTCTCGCTCCTGGCCTCGCTGGTAGTGGCCCTGACCGTCGTCCCTATGTTGGCGTCCAGGCTGTTCGGACGCAAGAAGGACAAGAGGAGCGTTCACGATCTCAAACAGGGCAACACGAGGCCCAATGGGGTCTACGCCTCCGCCGTCAAGTGGAGCCTGCGCAGCAGGGCGCTCATCCTGGTCGTCGTGATCGCAATGCTAGGTGGCACGGTGTTTTTGGGGCGCAAGATCCCTTCTGAGTTCCTGCCTGTGTCAGACGAGGGTTCATTCAGCATGGACATCAGCATGAAGCCGGGGACGACGCTGGAGGACGTGGACAAGGCGGCCACGGCTATCGAGAACGTGCTGGCGAAGGAGAAGTCCATCGATACGTACAGCGTTACAGTTGGCCAGTCAGGCGAGACCGCATCGTTCCAGTCCGGCGTGATGGGGGGGTGGGACGCCCAAGTCTTGGTCACGGTCACCAAAGAGGTAAGTGACAAGAAAGAGACCTCGGAGTTCATGGAGTCTCTGGAGAAGAAGATCGACAAGGTACGAGGAGACGCCAGCGTGGCGTACAACATGACGTCTTCCGTCATGATGATGGCGGGCGATCTCACAACGCAGGTTCAGGTCCGCGTATCGGGTCCGGACGTAGCCGAGGTAGGCACCCTGGCAGACGATCTGGTGGCAAGGATGACGAATGTGGATGGCCTTCGCAACGTAAAGTCCAGCCTCACTGAGGTCAAACCCGAGATCCACTTGATGGTCGACAAGGAGAAGGCCCTGCGCTATGGGCTTACCCCGGCGCAGATCGCGCTGGCCGTCTCCCGGTCAGTGAAAGGACAGACGGTGTCCAGATACCAGTCCGGCGACACAATTCTGGACATCGTGGTCGGATACGAGAAGTCTGCTGTGATGGACGCCACGGCGATCGGCGAGCTCACGCTGCTTACCGGTCGCGGGCGAGTCGCCGTCAAGGACATCGCCAAAGTGGAGGAGGGGACTGGCCCCTTGGCCATCAGCAGGCAGGACAGGAGGTTGTCAGCCCGCGTCACCGGTCAGATCTCCGGCCGCAGCCTGGGATCGATCTCCAATGACGTCTCGGACATCATCGACGACATGGACTTTCCCGACGGTTACCAGGCAGAGCTCGGCGGCGTCTCGGAGATCATGACGGAGAGTTTCTCGTCGCTGAGCCTGGTGTTGGCGCTCGCAGCCGTCTTGGTCTACATGGTCATGGCCGCCTCATTTGAGTCGTTTGCCCAGCCGCTGATCCTGATGCTCACCATGCCGCTTGCGGGCATAGGGACGATCCTGGCCTTGTACCTCGGGAATTCCGATTTCGGGATCACGGCTTTCATCGGCGTGATCATCTTGGCAGGCGTGGTGGTCAACAATGGGATCGTGATGGTTGACTTCATGAACCAGTTGAGAGCCGCCGGCATGCCTCTCGCGGACGCTATCGTCCAGGGCGCTGCCAGCAGATTGAGACCGGTGTTGATGACCAGCCTCACGACCGTAGTCGGGCTGATCCCGATGGCCACGGGGTTAGGAGAGGGTGCGGAACTAACGGCGCCGCTGGCGCTAGCCCTCATGGGAGGGCTCACGTCCGGCACCTTCCTCACCCTGTTCGTGATCCCGGTCGTTTACAGCGTCTTCACCAGGGAGAGGCGCGTTCCTCAGGTGCCACAGCCTTCTCAGGTGGTAGTGGATGGCGTACCCGTCGAGGCGACGGTGGGCACGATAGAGGCCCCGGCAACCGCGACGCCAAGAGACGTGTCCAGCGATGCGTTGGTGCTGGGATCCGCGTTCGAATCCAAGGACATGGCCGAGTTGGTCGAGCTTCTGGGTAAGCTGTTCACCTCTGTGCAAAGGAAGAGCGTATAAAAGGCGTAGACCGGGGTGAGCGGGGAAAGCTTGCGGCGGGTGATGCTGTATGGATACGGGCAGGTTCATCCCTTCTAGGGCTTTCATAGAAGAAGAAGCTCTGCAGTACTCCCTCGGCGAGGTTATCCGGCGAAGGCTCTTGACGCTCAAAGTGCCGGTCAGGGTCATGAAACATGGGCAGCGACCGGAGGTAACCGGGCGTAACCCGACGCAGGTATACGCTGAATCAAAGAAAACTCTGGTAGTGCGCGTGAGGAAGGAGAAGGAGTTCTCCTCGTGCAAACCCTCGGCGCACTACCAGTTGCCGCTTGCCACCAGCTGCCCCGGTCTGTGCGAGTACTGCTACCTGCAGACCCGGCTCGGATCTCGCCCCTACCTACGGGTCTACGCCAACATAGAGGAGATCCTGGCCGAGGCCGGGCGGCTCATCGCCGAACGTGAGCCCGAGATCACGGTCTTCGAAGGCGCCGCTACCTCGGACCCCCTCGCCACAGAGCACATTACCGGGTCGCTTAGGCGCTCCATCGACTTCTTCGGCGCAATTCCGCAGGCGAGGTTTCGTTTTGTCACCAAATTCGCCGATGTGGAGCCTATCCTGGGGGCGCGACACGAAGGCAGGACCACCGTGAGGTTCAGCGTTAACGCGAACCACGTGATCCGGGCATATGAGCACAGCACCGGGACGCTGGAGCAGCGCCTGGATGCTTTGGGGCGAGTGAACCGGGATGGCTACCCGGTGGGTGTGATGATCGGCCCGGTTATGACATTCGATGGCTGGAAGGAGGAGTACCGCGGCCTTCTGGACCGCCTGTCTTTGACCATAGGCGAGTCTCCCGCCGGCCTACCGGTTGAGATCATCACTCACCGGTTCACGTCTCGAGCCAAAGACAACATCCTCTCGGTTTTCCCTGCTTCCAGCCTTCCCATGCAGGAAGAAGACCGGAGGCTGGTCTACGGCCAGTTCGGCTACACCAAGTACGTCTACTCCAAGGAAACTATGGGCGAAGTGCGGGATTTCTTCCTCGAGGAGGTCGCGCGGCGGCTGCCGGGAGCCAGGATAGAGTACTTGGTGTAGTCGCTCGTGACCAAGTCGCCGTTGACTCGGCTCGGCGAAGCGTATAGAATGCCCGGCGGAGGGACGTTCATGTCGGTATGCTACAATCTCAACGCTCTGGCGGTGCTTGCGTAGCCGGAGTATGCGGTTAGCGGGATAGCCCCGTCCAAAACCTCATCGATTCTTCCTCTTCGCAAGACACCGCCCACGCAGTGGCGGCGATTCTGCCATTGCGTTCACTCCAGAGCGTCGAGTTCACCCACCCAATTGCTCTTGCTTTCATTGCAGGGAGGTACCGACAGTGGACACCACGTCTTTCGACATATTGGAATATGACCTTATCAAGGCGCAGGTCAGTGGGTACTGCGTGAGTAATCTGGGCAAGGCGCTGTGCGAGCGGCTGGCGCCGTCCGCGGATACTGGGCGCGTCAGAGTGATGCTGCAGGAAACCACCGAGGCGCGGTCCCTGGCCAAAGGCGGAGCGCAGCCCATTTTGGGACTGCACGACGTCTCCGAACCCTTGACCCTGGCCGAGAAGGGACAGGTCCTTGGTCCCAAGGATCTCCTGCGCATAGCCGACACCATGCGCGGCGCTGCCAAGTTCAAGAAGTTCATGCGCGGGAAGCAACGCGAAACGCCACTATTGTCCTCGTACGCTGAATCTGTCGCCGACGTGCCCGACCTCATCCACACCATAGAGATCTCGGTGGACGGCGAGCGGGTCAGCGACAGCGCCAGCGACGACCTACGCAAGGTCCGAAGGGCTATTAAGCAGGCTGAAACCAAGATCCAGGAGCGGCTGCAGAGCATCATGGCCTCAGCGAGCCTTAGGGACGCAGCACAGGAAGGCTTCGTCACTCAGAAGAACGGGCGGTATGTGATCCCGGTGAGGGCTTCGCAGAGAGCTCGCGTCCCAGGCACTGTGGTCGCGGCTTCATCGTCGGGCCAGACCGTCTTCATCGAGCCGTCGTCGGTCCAGAACCTGGTGAACGACCTGGTGACCCTCCGGGCACAGGAAGAGGACCTGGTCTATCGGGTGCTATGTGAGCTCACGGCGCTGGTGCTAAGAGACATCCACGGCATCAAGGTGACTGTGGAGACCATGGCGGCCTGTGACTTCGCGTTGGCCAAAGGGCGGTACAGCCTGGACGTCGAGGGCGTCGAGCCGAAGATAGTACCCGGATCGCCGGTCCGCCTGACCGGCGTGCGGCACCCTCTCTTGGGGAAAGGCGCGGTCCCGGTGGACGTCGTGGTGGGCAGCGCGTACAGGACGCTGGTCGTTACAGGTCCCAACACGGGAGGCAAGACCGTGCTTCTCAAGACCGTAGGGTTGTCGTGTCTAATGGCCCAGTCGGGGTTGCACGTCCCCGCCGCCTCCGCTGAACTCCCGCTCTTTGCCGAGGTGCTGGCGGACATTGGGGACAACCAGAGCATCCAGCAGTCGCTGTCGACGTTCTCGTCCCACATGGGGGCCATAGCGGCGATACTGACTAAGGCCGGACCGGGTTCGCTGGTGCTCTTAGACGAGATAGGTACGGGGACCGATCCCAGGGAAGGGGCGGCCCTCGCGTGCAACATACTGGACTACCTACACTCGTTAGGTTGCGTGACGGTGGCCACGTCCCACTACGGGGACGTCAAGACTTACGCCGAGGCACGCAGGGGATTCATGAACGGGTGCGTGGAGTTCGACGAAGAGACGCTGCGGCCCCTTTACCGCCTCCAGATAGGCAGGTCCGGGAAGAGTCAGGGTATCGTGGTCGCTGAGAGGCTGGGGATCCCGCCGGAGATCATCGAGAAGGCCAGGGTCATGGCAGGTCAGGCGCAGGCCGGAGTCCCGGCGAGGGAAAACGTCCTTGCCGCAGTGGAGGAGCCCTCCACGGCACCGCAGGTAGCGCCACCGGACGACGTCCCGCCCCCGTCTGCGCCTCTCCCGGCGCGGCCGGTCCAAGCTGAAAAACAGGAGATACCCAGGGAAAAGCAGTTCCTTCTGGGCGACTCGGTGTTCGTCAGCTCCCTGAACGACAAGGGTAGGGTGGCCCGGGAGATCGACGAGAAAGGTGACCTTATTGTCCTAGTGAGAGGCGAACGCGTAAAGGTCAACCACAAGCGCTTAAGACTCCTTGTGAAGAGGGAGAACCTGTACCCCGACCTGCCCAACTACGATCTCCGCATTGTGCTCACCGGCAAGGAAGACCGCAAACTGGACAAGGCAATGTCTAAGAGGTCGGTGGGTGGGGTTAGGGTGATCCCGAGAGACCCCGAATGAGGCGAGGTTAGCCCAGGAGCGACGTCGAGCTGCCTGCGGCGATTTGCGCGCTGATGTCGTCGCCGATCTCGGCGACGAACTTCTCCACCAGTTCGGGGTCGAACTGAGTGCCCGCGCATCTGCGCAGTTCGTTGACGGCCCAATCGTGAGGCTGAGCCTTTTTGTACGGCCTGTCGCTGCGGATGGCGTCGTAGGCGTCGGCGATGGAGAGGATCCTGCACTCAAGCGGTATCTCCTCGCCCTTGAGGCCCGCGGGGTAGCCGGACCCGTTCCACCATTCGTGATGGTGGAGGATCAGGTTCGCCACGTGGGCGAGGTCCAGCGACGCTTTGGCGATCCTGAAGCCGATGTCCGAGTGCTGCTTCATCTCCTCGCGCTCCGCCGGCGTCAACGGGCCGGGCTTGAACAGGATGCGGTCGGGGATACCCACTTTGCCGAGGTCGTGGACCTCCGCGAGGAGGGCAAGGTCCGACATCTCTTTCTTGGAGAGCCCCCTTGCCTCGCCGAGCTGGCAAGCCACCTGGGTGACCCTGGACAGGTGGCCTTCAGCCACGAAGTCCTTGGCAATGAGGGCCGCAAGCAGCCCTTTGACTATGCCGGACTTGGCGCTGGTGCCGGCCCTTAATTTGTCGTTGTACATGGCCTTGTCTGCTATCCCCAGTACCTCCTCAAGAGAGATGCCTGACGCGCCGGCGGTCGAGGAACCCATGGAGACGCTGAGGGGGGTCTCGGGACCTATCTTGTTGTAGAGCGAGATGGCGTCGTCAAGCTTGTGCATGGCTTCTGTGGCACCCTCTTCGCTTGTGCGCCGAAGGATGACCGCGAATTCGTCTCCACCTATCCTCGCTACCACTCCGTCGGCAGTGAACGTGTCGGCGAGGACGGCGGCGAATGCCCGGAGGAGGTCGTCGCCCTTCTTGTGGCCCATGGTGTCGTTGATGAGTTTTAGGCCGTTGACGTCTGTGGATATCACGCTAACTGGACGGTCGCCCGGCGACCGGTCGAGCCGGTGCAGTTCTTCTTCAAAGTAGGCCCTATTGTAGAGCGCTGTCATCGGGTCGTGCAGGCTTATGTACTTGAGGCGCTGCTCGACTATCTTCTGCTCGGTCACGTCGCGGGCGATGCCGTCGATGGCGACCAGCTTGCCGTCAGCGTCGTAGACTCCCGCCGCGCGCTGCTCTGTCCAGATCACGTCGCGGTTCCCGCGCTTCCAGCGGAGGATGAACGGTTTCTCGAAGTCGTAGGCGCCAGACATTATGGCCTCGCCCAACACCTGGTCGTCTTGCAGCAGCGACTTTCCGACCAGCGAGTGGTCCGCGTAGACCTCCTCGGGCGAATGTCCCAGCACCTGGACTACGGCGGGGCTGAGGTAATCGAAACTGAGTTCCGGCGTGACCTTTAGCCGGAAGATGATGTCGCTGGTGTGGTCGGCAATCAGGCGGAAGCGCGCCTCGCTCTGCCGCAGCGCGCGTTGCTGCTTGCGCTCGTTGGTCACGTCGCGGAAGACCAGGATCACGCCGCGAATGGATCCATCGGCGCCGTGAATTGGCGCCGCGTTGTCGGCGACTGACCGTTCGGTGCCGTCCCGAGAGATGAGGGCTGTGTGGTTGGCGAGCCCGATGACCTCGCCTGTCGCCAGGACCTTGGCGACCAGGTCGTCGGCCGGCGCGAGGGTTTCCTCGTTGATGACTTTGAACACTTCGCCGATGGGCCTGCCAACGGCCTCTTTCTCGGTCCAACCTGTGAGAGCCTCCGCGGCCGGGTTCAGAAGGATGATGTTGGATTCGGTGTCTACAGCGATCACCGCGTCGCCGATACTGGAAAGAGTCACAAAAAGGCGTTCTCTATCGTGTTCAGTCTGCTCGCGCTGTTCTTCCACGGAGACCACCAGGAGGAACATCCCGGCCATGAGCGACATAGCGGCCGCTCCGTAGTGACCCAAGGGGCTGACGCTTTCGAAACGGAGTGTCAAGGGATAAGTCCCGTTCAATCCACCCCAGACGATGAGGCAGCTCGCCACGTAGGGGCTTGCGCCGTACCGGGACAGGTGGGGAAGGGCGAAGAACAGCACGCCGATGGACATGATCGACAATCCTACGAAGATGAACACCGGAAACGAAACCAGGAGCGGGTCCAAACCCCGCAGGTTCGCCACGACGCTCCAAGCCATGGTGATCATGGGGATAAGCAGCCACTTGCGGTATCTCTTTTGATCCACCTGGGCGAAGAGCATAGTGCCTATCACTATGTTAATGGAGGCGGAGCCTGCCAGGAGGTCGATGCAGATTCGGAGAGGCCCGTCCAGCTCAGGGCGAGTGATGCGGAAGGCGGTACAGACCAATACCGCGGCGTTCATCGCCAGCGCTGCCGCCCAAAAACCAAGGTGCCTGCGGCGCGTGCTTGCCCACAGGTACAGGAATATTCCTGACATGATGGAGTTGAGAATGAAGCTCAGTATTGTCGAAGATAGCCTTACGTCGTCCATACCCATCCCCATTCAGCGCCGAGTTGTCTTTCTCTCTCGCTTTCACTATCGGCACTAGGCGGGCGGACGTGATATCAAGACTATCTAAAGAAGCGTTACTGCCGCTTCCCCCAAGTAGATCCTGCGGACGTTGTCATCCCTCAAGAGGTCGTGTCCGGTGCCCTCCATAGCTATCCGGCCGGTCTCCAAGACGTAGGCGTAATCGCACACATTCAGCGCCGCGCGCGCGTTCTGTTCGATCAGGAGCAACGTCTTGCCCTGGTTGTTGATGCGGACGAGGAGCTCAAATATCTCCTGGACAAGGACCGGCGCCAGTCCCAGGGACGGCTCGTCCATTAGCAGCAGCCTGGGGTCAGCCATGAGCGCCCGGCCCAGGGCCAGCATTTGCTGCTCGCCGCCGGATAGCGTCCCTGCTAGCTGCCGCCCGCGCTCTTTCAGCCTGGGGAATAGCGAGAATACCTCCTCCATGCTGGCGCGCACTTTGGCTTGGCTGGTCCTTTGATACGCGCCCAGCGTCAGGTTCTCGTAGACGGTGAGATCGGGGAAAACCTTGCGGCCCTCAGGCACCATGCTGATACCCCGCCTAACGATGTCTTGGGTCCGCAGCAGCGTGATGTCCTCGCCGTCAAACAAGATGCTGCCGCTGTCGGGTCTTCGAAGACCGCAGATGGTCCGCAACGTGGTGCTCTTACCCGCGCCGTTGGTGCCGATGAGGGCTACGATCTTCCCGTCAGGGACGGTCAGAGACAAGCCTTGCACCGCCCTGATGGACCCGTATGATATCGACAGGTCGCGGATCTCAAGCATGTTTGTCCACCCCCAGATAAGCCTCTATGACCCTGGGGTCGCGGGAGACCTCCGCCGGAGTCCCGCGTGAGATGACCACTCCGTGGTCCAACACCACGATCCGGTGGGAGATCCCCATGACCACGCGCATCTGGTGCTCGATGAGGAGAATGGTCAGCGCGAAGTCCCTTTGGATACTCTCTATGAACCGCATGAGTTCCAATGACTCCGCGGGGTTTATGCCTGCCGCCGGCTCGTCAAGGAGTAGCAGCCTGGGCTGAGTGGCCAGCGCGCGGCATATCTCCAGCCTCCGCTGAGAACCGTAAGGCAGGCTCCCGGCCGCTGAGTCTGCGGCGCCGTCGAGGTTGACCCGGGCCAGGAGGTCCATGGCCCGCTCCCGCATGGCGGCCTCTTCCAGCCGGTACCTCTTATCCACTAGCAGCGCGTCGAGCAGGTTGGACTTAAGGCGCCAGTGCAGCGAAACCAGGATGTTCTCCAGGACAGTCATGCTGCCAAACAGGCGGATGTTCTGAAACGTGCGGGCAACCCCGAGCCTGGTCACTAGGTCGGGCCGGAGGCCCGTGATATCGGTTTCGCCGAAAGTGATGACGCCCCGATTTGGGGCGTAGACGCCGGTGATCACGTTGAAGACGGTGGTTTTTCCTGCCCCGTTGGGCCCGATGAGCCCAACCAGCTCCCCCTCGTCCAGGTCCAGGGAGAAGTCGTCGACGGCGACCAGTCCGCCGAACTGCATCCTGACTCCTCTAAGGCCGAGCATCATTCCGCTGCCCTCCTTCGCGACGCCAATTTACGAAGCCTGCCCGCCGCGGTCCGAAGAGACTCTAGGCTCAGCTCCTTGTCTCCCAGAAGGCCGCGTGGGTACCACACAACCACCACGACCAGCGCCAGGGAGAAGATGACCATGCGCAGGCCCGGAATACCGCGGATCGTCATGAAACTGAGGTAGTGGGGCTCCTCCACTATCCGCAGGAACTCCATGAGGTAGGTGACGATCCCGGCCGCAAGGACCGAACCGGTGAGCGACCCCATCCCTCCAAGCACCACGGTGAGCAGCACCTGGAATGTGAGCGGGAACTTGAACATCACCGGGTCGATGGTAGTGAGTAGTGAGGCCAGAAGGCCTCCGCCGACCCCCGCAAGGAAGGACGAGATGAAGAACGACAGGAAGATACCTTTTAGACCCAGAGCTCCGTTGGTCAGCCGCTTCACGTTCTGCAGTATGAGGCGAATAATCTCCGCGAAGCCCAGGGTGGCGATGCCCAGGTAGTCGCCCTTGAGCCGCAACGCGGGCAAGCCCACGAGCAGAGAGACCAGTCCGGTAATGAGGCCGGACAAGAACAGCGCCGGGGCGAACGGGAGCGTGAGGTAGTGTAGAGGCTCCCAGATCGGGGTTATGTAGAACAGGGTTTCCTTCAAAGCGGGGGGCATGGTGAGTAGCGCCGTTACGTACGCCCCCAGCGCCATGAACCCCGCGTGGCCCAGCGAGAATTGGCCGGTGAACCCGCAGATGAGGTTCAGGCTCATCGCCAGCACTGCGTTAATGGCGCAAAGGTTGATGATCCGGACGGCGTAGGACCCCCAGCCAGGTATGCCGGCGAACTCCAGGTTGCCGTTAGCCCAGGCTACGACCAGAAATGCCGCTGTCAGGGTGAGCGCTTGTTTGGAACGCGGGTAGGGCACCCTCATCACACCTTTTCCCCGACTTTTTCGCCGACAATGCCCGTAGGGCGCAGGAGCAGGGTGCCGATCAGGATGATGAACGCGAAGGCATCTCTGTAGCCTGAGATGGACGGCAAGAAGGCCACGATCATGATCTCCGCGACTCCAAGGATGAAGCCACCGGCCACCGCGCCGGCGATGTTGCCGATACCGCCGAAGACCGCGGCGATGAAGCACTTCATCCCCGGCATCATGCCCATGAGGGGGTTGATCTGCGGGAACTTCATCGCCCACATGATGCCGCCCACCGCAGCCAGGGCAGAACCGAGGGCAAAGGTCGCGGCAACGATGAAGTCCACGTCGATCCCCATGAGCCTGGCGGTGTTGAAGTCTCTTGCCACGGCCCTCATGGCCATACCGGTCTTGGTCCTGTGGACAACGTAGATCAGCCCGAAGAGCAGTCCGAGGGTGACCACGGGTATGCCAAAGGTGATGTTCTCGATGGTCACGTTGCCTACTTGCGTTGCGCTGCCAAAGTCAAGGAAACGGGGGAGGGGGAAAGCCTGCGGGCGACCACCGAAGACCACCAAACCCAGGTTTTCAAGAAGGAACGAGACGCCTATCGCTGATATCAAGATGGTGGTCCGGGGCGAGTCGCGCAACGGCCTGTAGGCGGAACGCTCAACCACGATACCCAACCCCACCGTGACCAGGACTGCTAGCACGATGGACAGCGGCCACGGCAGGTTCCAGAGCCCCCGGCCGTAGTAGACCGCGTAGGCAGCAAGCATGAGAAGGTCGCCGTGGGCGAAGTTGATGAGACGCAGTATGCCGTACACCATGGTGTACCCAATGGCGACCAAAGAATAGAGACTGCCAAGCGAGATCGCGTTAGCCAGGTGCTGGAGGAACAAGTTGATGGGCAAATGCAGTGCCTCCACTTAAGCCCTCCCGCGTTCCGGATCGCCTCGGCGGCGGGAGGGCCTGCATATCTACTTAACAATCTGAAGCAGAATGTCATCTCGTAATGGCTCCGCCATTACTTGCGACGCGGGCAAAAGCGCCGCTATCGCTCTGCTTTTGCCTAGAAAGGCTCGACGGTGGAGAGGTATTGGAACTTTCCGCCCTTGACCTGTAGGATCACCGCGCTCTTGTTAGCGTCGCGGTTTTCGTCCATGGTGATCGTGCCGGTCACGCCCTTGAAGTTCTTGGTCTTGGCCAGGTTGTCGCGGATGAGCACCGGTTCAGGCTTGCCGGCGGATTTGATCGCCTCGATTATCACCAGGTAGGCATCATAACCCAGAGCGGCGAAGGCGTTGGGCTCTTTGTTGTACTTCAGTTTGTAGGCCTCAACGAACTTCTTAGCTGCGTCGGTCGGCGCCGCCTGAACCGAATAGTGGGTGGACAGGACGACTCCCTCAACGGCGTCCCCGCCTATCGTGATGAACTCTGGGGCTTCCCAGGTGTCTCCGCCCAGGAAGGGAGCGTAGACGGTGAGCGGATCTTCGTGGACGCCACCCTGTTGAAGGCGAACGCATCGCGGAAGTCGCTGGTCACGAGGGAGAAGTACATGGACTTGAAGCAGAGTCCGAGGGAGTATGTCGAGTCGCTGTGGCTCGAGAACCCAACGGAGGGCCATGATTCGGGCGATCAAGGCCCAGACGAGACTGATGCTGGGAAGCCAATGGGGCCTGGGCGGAAACAGAAGACCAATGAAGTCGTGGTGAGCAAGACGGATCCTGACGCTGAACTCGTATACAGGCCTGGAGTGGGCTCAATGCTCGCGCACAAGGTGCACATCGCTGTAGCCGAAGGTAAGGATAGGATCGTAACGGCCGTGGCCACGAGTTCCGGCGCCATCCAAGAACACACCCAGGTGCCTGAACTCCTCACGAAACACTGGATGGTTACTGGTGAGAAGCCTCACGAGGTCGTAGCGGACGCCGGCTACGGCATCACGAGCACGTACGAGTTCCTGACCAGGAGCGGCATCATGCCGAACATCCCGTAAGCACGCGATGTTCGAAGAGACAAGAAGCAGCTGGCCGGCTTCAAGTACGACTCAGGCCGAGACGTGTATGTGTGCCCGGAAGGAAAGACCCTGTACAAGATGTCTACGCCCCGGACCCCCGGCCACGTGCTCTACATGGTCAGCCGGTGCGCGTGTCATAATTGTCCCCGGCATGGCGTGTCATGTAAGACCAAACGGCCGTCTATCGTCAGGACTGAGAGAGACGAACTGCTACGGAAGGTCGAGGAGTATCGGCAGACACCCGCTGCTCAGGCTATCTTTAGGCACAGGAAGTGGTCGGTGGAGCCAGCCTTTGGCGAACTCAAAACCACGAGAGGAGCAAGACAGGCAAACCTGCGGGGCAACTGGAAGGTCCAGGTACAGATGCTGGTCGCGTTCGCGGCGTACAACATCAAGCGGTTGGTGAAACATTTGAGCCAGCGGACAGGGCCCCAGGAATCGATGCTCAGAACGGGCCCGAACCATTCTACTGCGTTGGCACTATCTCATTTTCCTCGGTTCTTCGGCGTTTGGCAGCCTGCATAGTCGATTCGGCAACAGCCTCGTGGCCGCGCTGGCTCACAATTAGTCATAATGAACGAGGCCGGCCCCCACTGTCGTTAGCCGTAGGTTACACTCGGTGTACAAGCACTCGAGGGTGCAGACCAGGTGCAGAGCTACAAACGAGAGGGGAGCCGACAAGATGAATGATAGCACGAAGTACGTGGGCATGGACGTGTCGAAGGAGAAGATCGCGGTGGCTGTCGCAGATGGCGGTAGCAGGGGACCCGCACGGTACTGGGGCGAGATACCGCACCGCATCGAGTACATACGCAAGCTGATAGAGCGGCTGGGCAAGGTCGAGCAGCTGCAAGTGTGCTACGAAGCCGGGGACCCACCAAAGGTGGGTGCCACTGGGTACATGCTGGAAAGGCAGCTGGCCTCGATGGGAGTGGCCTGCGTGGTAGTAGCGCCCTCCCTGATTCCAAGACAGCCGGGGAACCGGGTCAAGACTGACCGGCGGGATGCGGAACGGTTGG
Organism: Bacillota bacterium; assembly: GCA_040880305.1. Classification (GTDB taxonomy): domain Bacteria; phylum Bacillota; class Sulfobacillia; order Fermentithermobacillales; family Fermentithermobacillaceae; genus JBBDIP01. Next base: position 1,849 of record JBBDIP010000034.1, on the reverse strand, counting down.
CTGAACTCCTTCGGGCAGGGGAACTGACACCGGTGTGGGTGCCGGGCGAAGAGGACGAAGCGTTGCGGGACCTGGTGAGGGCGAGGGAGGACGCCAAGGAGGACCTGCTGCGGGCGAAGCACCGGATCGGGAAGCTCTTATTGAGGCGCGGGATACACGAACCGGTGGGGGTTAGAGCCTGGAGCGCCAAGTACCGGGCGTGGCTGAGGAGCCTGAAGTTTGATTCGAGCGCTCTTCAGACGGCCTTCGATGAGTACCGGCTCAACATCGAAGAGATTGAGGGACGGGTCGAGAGGCTGGAGAGCGAGATACACGAACAGGCGAAGAAAAGCAAACATGCTCCGGTAATGCAGGCGTTACAGGCTTTCCGGGGCATTAAGGAGATAGCGGCTGCGACAATCGTGGCGGAAGTGGGGTCTTTTCTCCGGTTCAAGAACCCGAGGCAACTAATGGCCTACTCGGGTGTAGTGCCAAGCGAATACTCCAGCGGAGCGGCGACCCGCCGGGGGAGGATCACGAAGACAGGGAACAGCCACCTGAGACGTATTGTCACGGAATGCTCCTGGAGTTACCGGCACGCGGCGTTGATGTCGGCGGTGATCAAGAAGCGCCAGGAAGGCCTACCGGCCAGTATTCAAGCCATAGCGTGGAAGGCCCAGGTGCGGTTGTGCAAGAAGTATCGCCGCCTCATCAGCAAGGGGAAGAGTGGGCAGGTCGCCGTGACTGCGGTCGGGCGGGAATTGCTCGGGTTCATCTGGGCGGCAGCCTGCGAAGTCGAAAAGCAGGGCGTCAAGCAAGCAAGCGCAGCGTGACCCTATCAGACAGTGGCTGATAGAGCAGCGAGCCAGTCGATAAGGCGCAGTTAGACAAGTTTTCTCAGTGAAGAGGTGAGTCTGAGACTCTGGCGCCGGAAGGAGAACCCTCGTGTAATCTATGTACAAGGGGCGTGCCCCTCACGTACGTGCCTAGTCCGAGGCAGCTCCAGACGGAGGTATGTGATGCGGTAGCCAACCCGCGAATATCAGAATGCCAACCGTCGCAGCAGCCAGAGCCTCAGATGCCACCCCTCATTGAGAAGGGGTTGACGGCCTCGTTCATATCAGATTACCGAAAACAATCTGATACCATTTCTCCGCGGATCTCTCATTGTGTTCGAGAAGGCAGTCACCGAAGCCAAGGCATATGTTGGCTGCCACCCCTAGCCGATCATCTTTCGCGAAACGACTGTAGATACGCCTACAGAGTTCCTCCGCGACGTCCCAGTCGCCCTCAGAGCAGAGGGATTTGGCGGCTTCGTACAGGGAGCGGCCCCACTGCAGGTCTAGACCGATACCGTGAAACAGCACTGCTGCCTGCTGATAATACGAAGCGCCTGCGTGCAGAGCACCGCGATCTACGAACAGATGCCCAGCTATCTCAAACTGCCTAGCAGCATCGCTATCAGAACCTGCATGTAGGAATACTTCCCCAAGGCGAGCCTCTGCTTCTGCGCCGCGATCTCGGTAGATTCGCATGGCCGCTGCCAAGGTGCGGTAGAGCGCCTGTAGCTTGGGTCGGGTGAACATCGAGGAGGTCAGTGGGCAGTTGAAAGCCTCAGCTATTTTGATGCGAAGACAATCGGTATCTTCGACAAGTGTGACGATCCCGTCCGTCTGAAGTCTGCAGATTGCCGACTCAAATGACCTACCCTCTTCAAGACACAGTGCGTTCACCCATTCTACCCGCGCGTTGTTACCTGCCAACGCGATGGTTGACAGGTGTCGAAGGTCAGTTAATTCACCCGGGGGGGGAGGTGCGGACGTTTTGGATGCACCAAGCGCAATCCCAAGAGGGAGGCCTATCCAGACCT
>JBBDIP010000033.1:0-26635 GCA_040880305.1 Bacillota bacterium | reverse complement strand
ACGGACATCCTCCTGTCTCATTTCGAGTCCAGGTTTTTGTCCGCACCTCCGTGGGTGAATTTCCTGGCGTTTTTCACCCCTCAAATGGGTGAATTATCTGGTCGACGACACCGTAGACGCCGATCTGGCCAGGATTGAGCCACTGGATCGCCGCGGCATTGAACTCCCGAGGCGGATAGGCGAAAGGCATTGTTATCACTCTCCCACTGAAACTACTGCCAGAAAGTCGACGCGTTGACACCGCACGGGGACACGGCACTTGGGACACTTGAGGTTCTTCCTGACATGGTGACTGAGGCATTCTGGTACGGGCGCTGTGCGCATCCCATCTGGGTGGCCGAGGCACTCACCGAGAGGAGGTGCCCAAACCCTCATCGCGCCAGTGGGGGCCTCTCCCAATATCCCTTGGCCTCTGAATGAAAGAACTTCAAGTACTTGCCACCTTCGGGGCGGGGAGTGTCCAGCGCGGCCACAGAGATGAACCACCCGCTGCCCTCTTTGTTGCCCTGATAGAGAACGTCGATTGCCTCTCGGTATGCCGTGCCCAGGTCTCGCAGGTGCTTGAGGACTTCTTCGGGGAATATGGCTCCGCAGTTGGGACACACAAGTGACTCTCTGTTAGCAAGATTCTCGGGGAGTACTTTGAACGACTCATTACAGTGCGTGCAGTGGAAAACGGATATCATCTTCCCTCCCAGCATGTTGAACGAACCGGGACACCAAAGGACGCCGGCTACTATCCCACAGGGGATCTCGGGAGCTACGAGCAGGTCGCCAACGAGTGGACTTCAGTTGCAGTAAACTTGCAGTAATTGCTAGGCCTACGACTAGGACTCCGTATCACAACAGCGCGTCTAGCAGGAAATGAATTGGTGGACCGGAAGGGGATCGAACCCACGACCTCCTGAATGCCATTCAGGCGCTCTCCCAACTGAGCTACCGGCCCACCTTAGGGGTACGCTGGCCTCGGCTTTCGCCAGAAGGCGCGGCGCAAACATGATTATAACTCCCGTATGCAGGTGAGTCAACCACCTATCCCCCACCTGTAACCCAGCCGGCTCAATGAACATAACGTGTTGACGAGTGGTTCTGCAACCCGCTATCCAAGTTCAAACGTCGACGTTCCGGGAAGGAGGGATTACCCCTGTTCTTCGGTCCACGTGGTCCACATGTTGAACGGCAAGAAAGGCGGCGCGGCGCCCACGAGCGTTCGCCGGTTTCAGGTTTTCGGTCACTATTTCGAGGACTCAGAAAGTGGCTGCGGACTTCCATCAGGCGCATCAAGCGGCGCAGGCGGGCAAGCATCCGGAGCACGCCGCAATCTTGGATTCCTCCTTGGGGAAGGGTCCGGTCCTGGCAAGTGAAGCGGAGTCCCAACGGGCACAGCGACACCTACGTGATCCTGCAGGTCCCAAAGAATGCGGGCAACCTGGCGACCAGCCGGATAGCGACAGCTTTGAAGAAGGGCCTGGAGGCCGGAGCCCCGGAAGGGCGCGTGGGCGATGGGAGGAGAAGTCTGTACCTCATCTTGACGGAACTGGTCAGGCTATCGCGGCGTTGATAGGTAGGCAAAGACACAAAAAGCAGGGGGAGCCCGGGAAACGGACTCCCCCTCTCCTGCTCATTCCCTAGTCAGGGCAGCGGCTGTTGCAGAACTCCCAATCCTCGCAGGCTCCGTTGTTGATGGTAACGCAGTTGCAGAAGATGAAGTAGAAGACCTTCTCGGGGGCGGCGCACTCATCCTCTTCGCCACATCTGCTGTTCTCCTTCTTCTCCTTCGTATTGCGGGTCACTCCCACCGCGTCCAGGACTGCCTGAATGATCTCTTTATCCGGCACTCTTTCGCACCTCCTCGGTAATTGGTTGCGTAAACACATTATGTAAGGTGCATTCTCGATGTGTACGCCCCCGGAAGTGCGCGTAAGCCAATATCGCACTAGAATCCCACAAGTCTTATGTCACCGCATGCAGCCACTTTCTCGCCAACGATGACCACGACACCCGAAACTCCCTCAATGCCTGACCCAAAGGTGACTGCCGCCTCCAGGTCATCCTCCGAATGGACCCTGTCTCCCACAGCGGTGGCCACCGCGTCCGCCAAGGCGGCGTCCTTAGCCAGCACTACTGCGGCATCTGCCTTGCCAAAGCTCAGTGAGTGACCCACAGTGCCCGCCGACGTGCAGATGCCCAACGGCGACTGGTCCGGGCGGATCTCCACTGCCAGTGTCTGGCTAAGAGGCGAAGAACCCGCGTAGATACCGATCTTCCTTGGACTGTCAGTCTTCATGAAGATGTCCCCGCCGTTCTCGACGATAATCTCGCGGGTGTACCAGTTGTCCAGCATGTCGCGGCCGACGGCCTCACTGATCGCTCCGGCGACAGCCGCCATCGGACCCACGCCCGCTGCCAGCCCGGCCGCGCACATGCTCTTCACGATCTCCGGCGCCCCTATCTTGGCCTCCACCGGAGATAGAGAGATCAAGAACTCGGGGTTCACCCTCATGTAATCCTCAATTTGCTTGCGGTACTTTACAGCGGCGGACCTGACTTCGCCCTCCATCAGGCGATTGGCGCCGACCTGAAGGTCGGTCTCCTTGACCATGCAGTTGAAGAAGACCAGGTCCTTGCCGCTAAACAGGTCACGGTACTTTCGTGGCTCGTACATCTAGCACCACCGTCTCTTCCACTGACAACCTAGATGTTGACGCTTATCGCCCTCAAAGGGCAGGCCTTGACGCACAGCTGGCAGACGTAGCACTTGTCCTTTTGGAAGTCCAGGACCCAATGGGGCCCCTCAATGCGGAGGGCGCCTGAAGGACAGACCGAAGTGCAGGCGCCGCAGTGGACGCAATTATCCTTCGACACGGTCACACTGCCGTTAAGCAGGCGGAATGTCACCGCCTGCTCCGCCAAGAAGGCCACCGCGCGCTCCATATTCGCGTCTTCACCCTCCAAGTCCAGCACCAGGTTGCCGGTCTTGCTCGCCGATATCTCAGCGTGGAGGATGTTGACCCACAAGTCATAGTCCTTGACCAGGTGATATGTTATTGGCTTACCGATATCGCTTGGCATGAAGGTGAGCAGCGCCTTAACTCTCTTCATCTGGATCCCTCCTCGATAGCAGTCCCCACCACTTCCAGGAGTTTTTGCCGCACGTCGGCCGGCAGTGCCATCGCCGGCTGCTGCAATAGGAAGTCCCCTGAAGAGATCTGGGCCTTGAGCAGGTCTGCTATCTCGCGAGCGATCTTGAGGCTCGACAGCGGCGCGGTTGGGACCCGCCGCCCGTCAATGGCGACCGAGCCGCTGCGAAGCTCCTCATAGGAGACCTTGCGGATCACCGGCCGGGACCTCGACGGCACGCTGTAGTCGTAGATGTTGGTGTGGATATCCTTGTCTCGCACGCCCACGAAGGAAGCCATCTCCTCATCCAAGATGGGGATCGGGATGCCGACCCCGACGAACATGGTCACTCCGTACTTCTCAAATACGGCGGCACGGATGAACCTTGTGTCCATCTGCTTTAAGTCCCCGATGAGAGCCAGCGTGGCCGCGGACCCGACCGGCACCGAGTTCTCCCCCCTCGCCTGACAGGGGTTATGCTGGGTGCCCTGCCACGCGATGTAACCTTGCGCCCCCCCGAGGAAAATGCGGGTGCCGACTCCGGTGGTCCTGTACAAGGGGTCGTTGAGCAGCGGGCTGAGTTCGCCGGTGGTGCTGTAGTTGACGTTGCCCAATTTGGGAAGAAGCGTGCCCATGTAGGTGTAGATGGTCCGGTCCGAAGTATTGGTCGCCGCGCCGTAGTTCTGGTAGCAGTTGCGCGGGTTGAACATGTAGGCCTGGTTGATGGAGTCCTTAGTGATGCAGGTCTCTAGCTCCTTGAGCGGATAGCAGTCCGTCCCATAGGAGGTAGCTCGCAGTTTGATCTCCTTACCCGCGATGAGGTCTTCGATGACGTGGGCGCCTCCGTAGTCGAAGCCGCGGGTCTCCGAGAGCTCGGTTGCGCCGATAAAAGCGTCGACCGCCGCGAGTCCGGCGTAGGCAGGGACATCGTTTAGCCAGACCTTGGACATGCGGATGGGCGGATCGGAGTGCCCGAAGTTGAGGAAAGCGCCGGTCGAGCACATTGGGCCGAAGGTCGCGGTAGTCACAACGTCGACTTCCTTGGCTGCGACTTTGGGGCCTTTCTCCTCCACTATCCGCTTTATCTCCTCGGCCGTAACTACAACCGCCTTCTTGTCGCGAATCTTCTGGTTGATCTCGTCGAAACTCTTGTATGGCAAAGCAAGGACCTCCTTGGTTGCGGGGTTCGGACTGTGAGTAAGGGGCTCGCGGCGCCGGTAGGCTACCGCGTCCCCTGCGGCATTGCCATGTGGAAATTCAGGGACTGAAGGAATCGCTCTTGAAAATCCGGCTCCATCGACAATTCTACGTGGACTGCCGAACGGGCTATGCGCCCGGCAGCGTCCTGCGCGTCGCGAGACGCGGCGATCATCTCTGCTCCGGCCAAAGCGGCATTGCCCACGCCTTTCACCTTGGAGACCTCGATTGGAGGAATGAGCCCCGTCGCGACGGCGCTCCCCTTGTCCAGGAAGGTCCCGAAGCAGCCTGCGAGCAGGACTTGGTCTATTTCGCCGGGCGAAGCGCCTGCATCGCGGAGCAGGATATCGACGGCAGTCAGCATGGCGCCTTTGGCCAGTTGGAAGGCCCTTATGTCTCTCTGCGTCAGGACGACGCCCGGGGCAATCGAGAAGCCGGTTGCGCCGCCGTCTCCGGCGATGACGCTACGGCGTAATGGCCCACGGGGCTGAAGACGCCCGCTTTCATCCAATACGCCGGATTGCAGCAGCGCGGCGACCGCGTCCACGAGTCCCGAACCGCAGATACCTTCCGGCGCGACCCCGCCAATAGTGGTTACCTGCAAATTGTCACCGTCAAACCTCACCGAGTCGATGGCGCCCGGACGCGCCAGCATACCGCAGCTGATCTCTCCGCCCTCGAACGCAGGCCCCGCCGGGGCCGAGGCGACGCGGAGCGTCCCACCGTGCCACAGGAGCACCTCGCTGTTGGTGCCAACGTCGATGAGGAGGCGAGTGCCTGAGGTCTCGCATAAGGAGGTCGCCAGAGCAGCCGAGACGGCGTCGGAACCCACAAATGACGCGATCACGGGGACAGCGTAGAGCGGCGGAAGACCGGGGAGTTCCACAACGCCGGCTTCCCTGCACGCGGGAGTGTACGGAGCTTTGCATAGACCGGAAACATCGAGCCCAAGGGCCAGATGGTGCATGGCGGTGTTGCCGACGAAGACGCCGGACGTGACGTCGCCCACTCGTAGCGAAGCCTGCTTGCAGAGGGATTGCAGCAGATCGGCAGCGGAACCGAGCACCAGACGCTGGAGGGTCAGCGCGTTCTTATTGCTCATGGCAGCCAGGGTGAGCCGCGTGATCACGTCGGCCCCGTATGGTGCCTGCGGATTTGGTCGCGTGCCCGCAACGAGGCGATCGCCCGACGAAAGATCTACGAGCGACCCTGAGATTGTGGTTGTGCCCAGGTCAAGAACAAAACTCATTTTTGGTGACCTCGCCCTTCCATGATCTCAATGGCCAGCGATACCGCTTCCTGGGCGTCTTTGCCGTACCCCTTGGCACCGATGGCTTCGGCGAATGATCTCGTGGTCGCGGCGCCGCCAATTAGCACCGGGCAGTCAAAGCCTTCCCTGGCGAACAGATCGACCACGTCCTTCATCCTGGGCATGGTTGTGGTCATGAGCGCGCTGAGGCAGACCATGTCGGCTCCGACTTGGCGCGCCTTCGCGAGGATATGCTCCGGCTTCACGTCGCGGCCAAGATCCACGACCCTAAAGCCGTAATTCTCCAATAGCACCGCCACGATGTTCTTGCCGATGTCGTGGATATCGCCCTCGACCGTGGCCATGACCGCTACTCCCCTATCTACGCTCCCCTCGCCCGTCGCAGCTTTCGCCTTGGCGATCTCCGGCCGCAGCAAGTCGCAAGCGGCTTTCATGGCTGACGCCGACAGCATGAGCTGCGGCAGGAAAAAGACTCCTTCGCCAAACCGCTGTCCTACCAGGTTGATGGCGGGTATGAGGTGGTCGTCCAGGATCTCCATGGGTGAAGCGCCGCTCTCAAGAGCGCGCTGGATCAGCAGCACAATGCCGTCCTGATCGCCTTCCACGACAGCGTCGTGGATCTTATCTGAGGGCGCTACTGATGGTATCTGGATGGACGGCCGGGCTTGCGGCGGGGCCCCAGTCGCCTCATTGTGCATCAGTTTCTTTGGCCCGACGACAGAGATGAACTCTTTGGAGTTGACGTCGCGGTTCAAAAACACCCTGGTCGCCCTGACGGTGTCCATCACGCGCTCGTCCATGGGGTTGACGATGGCCATGTCAAGGCCCGAGGCAAGCGCCATGTTTAGGAACACCGCGTTGAGGAAAGGCCTATTCGGCAGGCCGTACGAAACGTTGGAGACACCAAGCGACGTGCGGCACCCCAGCTCGTCCTTGATCAGGCGGATGGCTTTCAGCGTCTCTACCGCCTGAGACTGCTGGGCTCCCGCCGTCAATGCCAGCGGGTCGATCACGACGTCCCAACTGGGGATGCCGTAGGTCGCGGCCTTCTCAACCAACCTTCTGGCGATGTTAAGCCGCCCTTCCGCTGATTCAGGGATCCCATTCTGGTCAATGGTCAGTCCCAGCACCGCAGCACCATACCTCCTGGCCAGCGGCAGGATCCGGTCGGCCTTGCCTTCCTCGAGACTGAAGGAGTTGATGAGCGCCTTCCCAACGAATGCCCGGAGCCCGGCTTCTATGGCTGCCGGCGACGTGGAGTCTAGGCACACCGGGAGCGCGACCGCCTCCTGCACCGCCATCACCGCTTTGGACATGGCGGCGGCCTCGTCGATCAGCGGGACGCCGACGTTGACGTCCAAGACCATCGCCCCCGCCGCGAACTGGGCCTTAGCTTCCTGCCTGACCTGGGCGAACATGCCCTCCTTGATGTCGCGCGACAGCACCTTGCGTCCCGTCGGGTTGATCCTTTCGCCGACCAGTATCGGGAGGCTCGCCTCAGTAGCAAATACCGCCTGTGTACGCGAGGATAGCCCGAATTCGCGAGCCAGGGGACCAACGGGAGCCCGGTTCAAGGACCCACCACCGGGCCTCAGCCCGGCCACAGCTCCCCTAAGCAGGCGTATGTGCTCGGGCGTGGTGCCGCAGCATCCGCCCACGATTGAGGCGCCCGCCGCCACCAGTTTTGGCCCGTAGGCCGCGAACTCCGAGGGTCCCATCGGGAACTCAGTCCTGCCGTCCCCGGTGAGTCTGGGCAGACCCGCGTTGGGCTGGACCGAAACCGGGACCCTGGCCACAGTGGACAGGCGCCTCACGGCTTCGACCAGGAGATCTGGCCCAACCGAGCAGTTGAACCCGACGACGTCGGCGCCCATGGACTGCATCACCAACCCCGCTGTCTCCGGAGTAGTCCCCGTGAACGACCTCCCGCGGAGATCCAGCGTCATCTGCGCGATCAGGGTAATACCGGGAGCGCAGTCTTTGCACGCCAGTATCGCCGCCCTCATCTCGTTTAGATCCGCGATAGTCTCAATCAGGATGAAGTCCGGCTTCGCTTCGGAAAAGGCCCTGGCCTGGACGCAAAAGGCATCGTAGGCCCGGTCGAACGATAGCTCCCCGAGAGGCTCAACCAGCGCCCCCAGCGGACCGATAGACCCTGCGACCAGTGTGCGCCCCTGCGCGGCTTCTCTGGCGATCCGGACCCCCGCCAGGGTTATCTCGCGCGCCTTCGCCTCCAACCCGTAGTGGAGGAGGCGGATGGGGGTTGCGCCGAACGTGTTTGTCTCGATCACATGCGCTCCCGCCTCAACGTAGCGCCGGTGGACCTCGGCGACCGCTTCGGGTTTCTCCAGGCACCACGCATCCGGGCAGTAACCGGCGCTCAGCCCCATGGACTGAATCATCGTCCCGGTGGCCCCGTCGAAGACAAGGACTCCCCTACCTATGTCCAGAGTAGCCAATGGCCGAGGACCTCCTTCCAAGCGCTCCGACGTCGTCCAGGATGTCTACCACAGAAAGGACCCTGCCGGCGTTGTTCATGGGAAAAATGTGCACTCCGTGCACCATGGTGTGGATTTCGGAGATCAGTTCACGCACCAGTTGCAGCCCTTCGTCCTTGTCGCCGCGCTTCATGCGCTCTAGCGCCCACTCGGGCACCTCGATGCCGGGGACGCTCTCGCTAAGGTGTGACGCGAACTCGTAGCTCTTGAGCGGCAGGATCCCGTAGAGGATGGGCACATCGACCCGCCCGTCGATCCTGGCCAGCCAACGCTCCAGAGAACGGGGGTCATATACGGGCTGGGTCTGGACGAAATGCGCCCCGGCGGCAACTTTCTCTTCCAGCCGCGCGACTTCGGCTCCAAGGTCGGACGCGGTGGGGTTGGTTACGCAACCTATGGCAAAGTCGGTGCCCTGGTCCAGGTCCTTACCGGATACGGTCTTGCCGCTGTTCAGGGTGGAGGCCACCTGGATGAGGCCGGCCGAGTCGACCTCGAAGACCCCCTTGGCGGATGGGTGGTCGCCTCTCGCCGGGTCATCCCCGTGAAGGGCCAAGATGTTGCGGACCCCAAGCCCGGCGGCGCCCAGCAACTCCGCCTGCAGCCCGATCACGTTCCGGTCGCGGCAGGTGAGGTGGAATATGGCCTCGACGCCGGCGTCGCGCTGGATGAGGTGGGCCAACGTTATGGGACTCATCCTGACATTGGCCATGGGGCAGTCGGCCACGTTGACGGCGTCCACCCTGTCCCAAAAACGCCGGACTTTCTCCAGGGTCTTTTGAACATCGGCGCTCTTTGGCGGGTCTATCTCAACCGTGACCGTAAAGCTCCCTTGAATCAGACGGTTGTAGAATCTGGCCATGCGTTCCCCCACCTTCCAAATAAAAAACCCTTCGAGAGAAGGGTAGCTTCACGCCTCACCTTCGCTCTCATCTTCCGGACTCAACGTCCGCAGGAGTTGGCACCGTTCTCCGTAGAGTGGTTGCCGTGGCATCATAGGGCCTGTCCCTCCGCCGCCTCTCGATGAAAGAGGTGCTATTCAGTTGTGGCTCATACTATAAACGGAATCGAAAACACCCGCAAGAAGTTTTTACTTGACCCAATCCAGCCTTGGGGCGTCTCCCCAAAGCCGCTCCAATCCGTAAAACGCGCGTTCCTGCTCCCTGAAGACGTGGACCACCACGTCGCCGTAGTCCAAGAGCACCCACGAGCCGGTCTCATAGCCTTCAATGTGAGATGGCTTTCGCGCTTGGTCCAACTCCATTGACACCCGGTCAGAGAGCGCCTTCACATGCCGCTGCGTAGCGCCAGAAGCGATCACGAAGTAGTCGGCTATTTGAGTCATCTCACCTACCGAAAGTACGGTCACGTTCTCGCCCTTGCCTGCGTCCAGCGATGAGGCGACCGCGGTTGCCAGTTCTTTCGCGCTATCTATCTCTTCCGCACCTCCCGAATGATCCCGCCCCTAGAAGGGGCGTTTGAAGTCCTTGCCTAATATTATCAACACATCCGCGTCCGATGGTGCATTCCCGGTGGAAGATTTGGCGCCCGGGCACATGTCCTTGATGCTATTTAGGACCGAGTACTGAGATGACTTCTTGTCAACCTTTGAGACAACCCTGGTTTCGGCGTAGTCCTGCTTGCCCGCGTTGCCCACCGACACCACGTTGAAGCCCTGGTCGCGCAAGATCGTCGCCAGCGCGTCGGCGGAACCGGCCACGCCGTTCCCGTTCTGGATAGCTACCGCGATGGTCGCGTTTCTCTCCTTGCTGATCCCCCTCACAACCTCGTCGACCAGCTTATTGGTCTCTTCGCGGTCGGCCAGCCAGTAGCTGAGTTCGCCCTGCCCGTCGTCGATATACTTGTCGGTGCCCGGGATCCAGGCCATTTTCACGTTCTCGGGCTTTACTCCGAGGGCCATGTTGGCAAGGTTCAGAATGACCTCGGTTGAGAGGTCAGTCTTCACGTACGGGCTCAGCGTTCTGATCAGTTCGGGGATCTTGAGCACGCCAGAGAGGCTGGCGGCCTTCTTCACCAGCGCCTTCAGGAACAGCTCCTGCACCCCGATGCGGCCGATGTCGCCGTTGTTGTACTGCCTATAGCGCACCAGTTGCAGGGCCTGATCTCCGTTCAGGAGTTGGGGACCCTTCTTGAGGTCAATAAGAAGGTTCTGATAGGGATCGGAGTAGTACATGTCCTGGGGGACGTCGACATCGACGCCTCCCAGCGCGTCGACCGCCTTCTTGAACGCCTCAAAGTCAACCCGCACGTAGTAGTGGATAGGCACGTCCAGGAAACCTTCAGCAGTCTTCACGGCCAGATCCGGCCCACCGTAAGCGTGCGCATGGGCAATCTTCTCGTAACTAAATACCTTCTCAGGAATGTACACTCTGGTGTCGCGAGGTATGGAAAGCAGCCCGACCTCTTTTGTCTCGGGGTCGAAACTCACGAGGATCATGACGTCCGAACGAGTACCTGTGATGTCAGCTTGTGGGTTCAGCAGCTTCCCGTTCACGCCTGTATCGATGCCCAAAGCCAGGACGTTGATCCGGCCTTGGTAGGTATCCTGATCTTCAGGTGGGATCAGCCCCGAGTTTGGGGTGGAGATGAACTTGTAGAAACCCAAAGTAGCGCCGCCCAAAAACAGCACTGACGCGATAATGACCAAGCCCAGGACCTTAACCCAGCTCCTCCTGGGGCGACGCACGTCGCTTGCCTCAAATACCCTGGTCTCATCTATACCGCTTGTCTCAACGCTTAGGTGCCTGCGCGAGGTCCTACGAGACCTCATTGAAGACCACCACCGTTTCCCCTATCCGCTAAGTATACTACCTGCTCAGGGCTTGTCCATCCCAACCATTATACCTTGCGACCGGGCGATCAGCACAAGGGCAATACCTTAGACTCCCGCATCTCCACTGAAGTTCCTCCCAGTCTGGCGAAAGATCCCGGCCCAACATGAAGGTGCCCCCAGATCCCAAGAAGGAGATCAGGAGGCAATTCTGGTGAGTTGCCCAGCCGTCTCAATACTTCGGCTGACGCGGCCTCGCTTCGTTGACAAGGATCTGACGTCCCTCGAGGAGGGTTCCGTTGACTGCCTCAACAGCTTTCTCAGCGTCAGCATCTTCGACCTCGACAAAGCCGAACCCACGGGACCTACCAGTCGCCCGGTCAGTGATTACGCGGCAGCTCTTCACCTCGACGAACTGGCTGAAGGCCTGTGCCAGACTCTCGTCTGTCGTGCTCCAGGGCAAGTTCCCGATATAAAGCGTCTTCATTCACGTGTCACCCCCTCTCCCCAACAAAAACTCGTGAAAACCCGAGTAATCTATGTGAGCCAGCCTGTGCTGCCTGGCTTCGTCACGCGTCTTTCCGAATCAGTCAGGTACAGGCCCTCTTTGCGTATGTACTTGTCGACGGGGTCCGGGACCAAATAACGAATGGACTTGCCCTCTCTGACCCTCTTGCGTATGTCTCTGGACGCGATCGCCAAGAGAGTGACCGGGAACGGGTGGATCTTGCCGAACCGTTCGGCCCCCAGCGTCCGCTCAAGATCTGAAAGCGCTTGCACGCTGTACCCGGGCCGCGTAACCGCTACGAAGTCGGTGAGGTCGAACAGCTCGCTGTATTTCTGCCAAGTGCCAATATCAAGGATGGCGTCGAGGCCAGTGATGAAGTAAAGGGCCTTTTCGGGGCTGTAGGTTTTCCGGAGCTCTCTGAGCGAGTCAAGCGTGTAGGAAAGTCCGACTCTCTCTATCTCCATGCGGGATACTTCAAATTGCGGATTGTCTGCCGTCGCCAGCAGTGTCATGAGGCAGCGGTGCTCTGGGGGCGTTACTTCCTCGACCGGCTTATGCGGGGGTCTTCCGGAAGGAACAAAGATAACCCTTTCAAGCCCGAATCCTTGTAGTACCTCTTCAGCAGCCCTAAGATGCCCGAAATGGATTGGGTCAAAGGTGCCGCCCATTATCCCAATGGCTGTCACCAATACGCCTCCAAGACCGAGAACCAGAAACCCACCGGCCGAAACATGCGCTCATGCTGTCGCTTTTGCATTCTATGCCAAAATGAGAAATCCTTCTTTAGGTTACGGCGATACCAGCCTTGTTCGACACAACTACCCTGAATAGCTCCCCAATCAGCTCATCCAAACCTGCCTTTGCCTGCGCTGATATGAGCAGCACCGGCACATCCGCCAGCCTTTGCAGTTCTTCTTTGATCTCGGAGAGCCGCCCCTCGGACCGCACCAGGTCGATCTTGTTGACCGCGATAAGGCTTTGCTTCTGCTTCATGCTCTCGCTGTAGGCCATGACTTCTCGCCTGACTGCAGCGAAGTCCGAAACAGCGTCCCGGACCTCCATTTGTTCAAAACCCTCGGCATCCACCACATATAATAGGACGGACGTCCGCTCGATGTGCCTTAAGAACTCGTGGCCAAGTCCTTTCCCTTCGCTGGCGCCCTCGATAAGCCCAGGGATGTCGGCCACAACGATCTTCTCGCTGCCCCTCTCCACAACGCCCAGATGGGGGGTCAATGTAGTGAATGGATATGCAGCTACCTCGGGGGTGGCGTTGGAAATAGCCCGCAGCAAGGTTGACTTGCCGGCGTTGGGGAACCCTACCAGTCCGACGTCGGCAATGGACCTGAGTTCGAGCTCTACCGTCCGTTCTTCGCCAGGCGTCCCTTCCTCATATCGCCTTGGAGCGCGGTTCGTCGCAGTCGCGAAGTGCTGATTGCCGCGACCGCCCCGACCACCTCGCCCCACCACGACTTGCTGCCCCTCAGTTACCAGGTCCGCCACCAGCTCCCCGGTCTCGACTTCGCGCACGGTGGTACCCGGAGGGAGCAGGACTATGAGGTCGTCGCCTTTCTTGCCCGACATCTTGTCGCCCAGCCCAGGCCTGCCGTTCTTGGCCCGGAGATGGGGCCGGTAATGGAAATCGTACAAGGTGTTCATCCCGGGGTCCGCCACGAAGACAACGCTGCCTCCGTTTCCGCCGTCACCCCCGCTCGGCCCTCCCCGCGGCACGAACTTCTCGCGCCTAAAGGCCACGCAACCGCGGCCGCCGTCTCCGGCTTTTAGGTAAACCTTGACCTGATCGATGAACCTGGACACGGAAAGACCTCCTTTAAAGGCGAAGTACCGGAAGTGACAAAAACGGCGGAGTGATCCGCCGTTTTCCTCTCGACCGAATGTCCCTCGCAACAGCTCCGCTGTTGCTTGCGACGCGGCAAAAGCGCCGCTATCGCTCTGCTTTTGCCTAGTTCCGCTCTCCGCCGGTAACAGCCTCAACTGCGCTCGCCGCCATGACAGGGGCCTCGGATTTAACCGAAACCGACTTGTCATCTCTGCCTTTGCGCTGGAACGAGACGTATCCGTCGATTTTGGCGAAAATGGTGTGGTCCCTGCCGAGACCAACCCCGAGGCCAGGGTGAATCCGGGTGCCTCTCTGGCGAACGATGATGCTGCCGGCGGTAACGAGCTGGCCGTCGTACCTCTTAACGCCCAGCATTTTGGGTTTGGAATCGCGCCCGTTACGGGAGCTCCCCATTCCTTTCTTGTGGGCGAACAGTTGCAGGTCTAGCAGCATGCCGTTCCACTCCTCTCTTCATCACAAATCTCCATCGCTCCGGGATAGGACCGCTCCATGGCCCTAAGACCCAGTTCGAGGGCCCTAAGGACCGCCCTGGGACCTTCCTCCCGGGCTCTAAGACAGTCCACTTGAACCTCCAAGTAGCCGCCCTTCATCTCTGACCTCACCGCGCCCCCCAGGATATCCTGGAGACCGAACAGCGCGGTCTGGGCTACTGCCGAAACGCCTGCGCAGACTATGTCCTTGCCGTAATCGCCAAACCCTGCGTGCCCCTCCACAGCGAAACCGGAGAGGACCTCTTCACCGGCAGAGCCCGGACTACGCAGTAACCTTATCTTCAGCACCGGCCTCGATAGAGTCGATCTTGACTTCGGTGTATGGCTGCCTGTGGCCGTATCTGCGCCTGTAGTTGGTCTTTGCTTTGTACTTGAATACCAGGATCTTGCGGGCCTTTGCCTGCCGGACGACAGTCGCCTTGACAGTCATGCCGGGGAGGTAAGGGTCGCCGCACTTGATGGCTCCCTGGTCGTTCACCGCTAGGACTTTGTCAAACACATAGGAGTCCCCGTGGATTCCGGGTACTTTCTCAACTTTGATGGTCTCGCCGGGCGAAACCCTGTACTGCTTGCCGCCTGTTTTGAGTATCGCGTACAACTTGGACACCCCTACCTTCGTCACTGCTGCAAAGATACCGCTACAGTCTAGCATGCGGGCCAAAACCGTGTCAAGAAACGCGGCCTTTGACCTGCGGGGTTACCATCTTGGCCTTGGCGTAGGTCCGGTGAGCCTGCATCACCTGTATGACCACCTTTTGCCCGACCTTGCTCCCCGCGCTCTCAACGTCGATGACGAAACCCTCGCGCCGGGCTATCCCGTCGCCCGGGTTCTTGTCGTGGGCTTCCTCGACGGTGACCTCGAGGACGTCTCCGACCTGAACGGGGATCGCCTTGTCAGCGATCTCCTCTCTGGTACCGACCGCCTTGACGTTCATCTCTTCCAAGTGAAGGGCTTCCGTGCCCCTCACGAAAATGCTGCGGTTGGTCTCCTTCTCCAGTTCCTTGAGGTTTGCCCCTCCCGGGCCTATCAGATAGGATGCGACTCCGGGGTGCACCTCCACAAGCATGGCCTCGCTTTGGGAGTTGCGGAGGATCCTGCGGATCTCCCGCCTGACTCTGCCCGCCACCGTCTCCTCGGACAGTACCACGCCCTTGCCGCCGCAGTAGGGGCACATCCGCATCATCACCGCGTCGATGCTCTGTCGGACCTTCTTTCGGGTCATCTCGACCAGGCCCAGGCCGGTGAGCCCGACCACGACCGTCTTGGTGTGGTCGTGTCGCAGCTGCTTCTCCATCTCCTGCAACAGCTTCTGGCGGTGTTCAGGGATGTCCATGTCGATGAAGTCGACCACGATGATCCCGCCGACGTCGCGGATGCGGAGCTGCCTCGCGATCTCCTCGCAGGCCTCCATGTTGATCTTGAACACGGTGTCCGCCAGGTTCTTGGTCCCCACGTACCGCCCCGTGTTCACGTCGACGACGGTCAGAGCTTCGGTCTTGTCGATGACCAGGTAGCCGCCGGATTTGAGCCAGACCTGCCTGCCAAGAGCCTTTTCGACTGCCGCGTCGACACCGTACAGCTGAAACAGGGGGTACTCCCTGTCGCGGTAGTAGATGACCCTTTCCTTCATTTCAGGCGAGACAGACTCGAGGAGGTCAAGAACCCTGGAGTAGGTGTTGACGTCGTCCACCAGCATCCTGGTCGTGTCCTGGTTGAGTTCGTCTCTCACCACGCGGAACACTAACCCGAGGTCGCTGTGGATAAGCGACGGCGCCTTGGAGGACTGGGACCGCTTCTGCACTTTCTCCCAGACCCGCATGAGAAAGGCTAGGTCGCGCTCAAGTTCTTCCTTGGTCTTCTTCTCGGCGACAGTCCTTATGATGATGCCCATGTCTTTGGGCTTCAGGTCGCGGGCTATCTGGCGGAGCCGCTTGCGCTCCTCGTCATCGGTGATCCTCCGGGATACGCCCACGTAACTGACCGTGGGCATGAGCACCATGTAGCGACCGGGGAAGGTAACGTGCCTGGTAACCCTGGCTCCCTTGGTGCCGATGGCTTCCTTGACCACCTGGACCATGACGTCCTGTCCCGACTTGACCAGTTCGGTGATGGTCTTTCGCCTCTGGCCCTTGACCTCGGGGATCGCGTCGGTATCTTCCAAGTTGGGAGGCAATATAGCGTCGTCCACGTACAAAAAGGCGTTCTTTTCCTCGCCAATGTCGATAAACGCCGCCTGCATGCCCGGCAACACGTTGGTGGTCTTGCCTAAGAAGATGCTGCCCGCAATCTTCTGGCTGGATGGACGCTCGACGTAAAACTCGACTACAGATCCGTCTTCAACCAGGGCCACCCTGGTCTCGTCCTTGGCGGCGCTGACAAGTATCTCCCGGGTGGCGGGAGACCGCTGGTCCGCCTCGTTCTCCACGGGCCTTTGCTTGCTGGCAGGAGGACGCCTGGTCCGCTTCCGGCGTTCTTTCGGGGCGGGGGCTTTAGCCTCACCCGCCTCCGGCGGCGCTTCCGGTTTCTCTTCCACGGCCTCGACCGGGGCCAAAGGCGCCTTTGGGGCAACCTCAGAGGGAGCCTCCGAGACCGGGGCTTCGCCCTCCCCGGTTACCGGGGCCTTGGGCTTGTTGTTCTTGGGCCGACGACGCGGCCTACGGTACCTGGACCTTCGCTTGGGCTGTCCTTCGGTCTTCTCTTCGGCTGCCGGCTCTGCCGGCACCGCGCCTTCAATCTTCTCGTTGTCCAAAGAGTATCTTCCTTCTATCGATGATTGCCTCTCTAGGGTCCAGGTTCAAACCGAATTTTGACAGCGAACCCAGGACCCATTGCGGGCGTATTGTGCGCCCCTCGTCGTGACGGAGGATCATGTCGAGGACTATGCGCTCTCCGCTCGTGGTCTCCGGCTCCCCCATGTGGAGGACAAATGACCGGAGGTCCACGGTCTTGGTTTCTTTGGGGCGTACGACGGTAAACGGCACCTCTTTCTCAGCCATGAACGCGTCCAGCGATCTCGACAGGTCTTCGGCTTTCACCCCCTTTAGGTCGAGACCGTACAGGGACGCGGCGATCCTCGCCTCAAAGGACTCCTCTTTATCAGGAGCCCCCTGGACTTCGTGAAGCGCAAATCCCGCGGGCAGGGTGCCTGATAGGCTCCTGGCCAGCGCGGTAAGACTCCACGGCTTTGTTAGGACCGCGTCAAAACATTCCTCACTGCCCGAAGTGCCGGCGGGTAGAGGAGCGTAAAACGAAATCTTGGGCCTGGGCGAAAAGCCCTGCGACATCTCGACAGGCCACCGGGCCCGGGACACTGAAATCTGGATCACCCTCGCCACGTCGAGGTGGCCCAGGAACCTGACGGCGTCCCCCTTCGCGTACTTGGCCCGCACTCTCAAGTCTTCACCTCGCCCTTCGCGAGAGAGACCGCGACGCCGAGGTCGGGACAGACCCCGCAGCCGGTGCAAGCGCCGCCCCGGCAGTCCGGGGTGAGGACTCGCGCCAAAGAGTTCTCACGTTCGCTCCACAAGAAGGACTTGCGCACGCCGGACGAAAGATGGTCCCACGGCAGAACTTCATCTGCCGGCCGCTCACGGTGGGCGTAGAAGGCTACGTCGACCCCGGCCTCCGCGAGAATCTCGCGCCAGGCCTCCGCGCTGAACTTGTCGGGCCAAGCGTCGAACCGCCGCCCCTTTTGGAACGCGATCTCCAGCGCCTTCCCCAGCCTCCTGTCGCCTCTGGCGAAGACCGCCTCTAACTGGGTGACGCCCGCGTCGTGGTAGCGGTACTCGAGGCCGGGGCCACGCAGAGCGCCGCGGAGCAAGCGTTGTCGCCGCGCGAGCTCCTCCGGCTCTACCGCCGGCTCCCACTGGAAAGGAGTGTGGGGTTTTGGCACGAATCCCGAAACCGAAACCACGACAGTCGGCCTCCTGCCGAGGTCTCGCCCAACCTGCCTCACTTTGTAGGCCAGGTTGGCGATAGCCATGACGTCCTCGTCGGTCTCACCGGGGAGGCCAATCATGAAGTAGAGCTTTACATGGGAGTATCCGGCCGCGAAGGCGGCTTTGGCGGCGTCGTGGACCTCCTCCTCGGTCACCCTCTTGTTGATGACGTCCCTCATCCGCTGGGACCCGGCTTCAGGAGCCAGCGTGAGGCCACTTTTGGCCGACGACCCTATCATCTCGGCGAGGCCCACCGAGAACGAGTCCACCCGCAGCGACGGAAGCGACACTCTCGCCCCGCAGGGGTCTTCAATGATGAGTCGCTTGACCAGTTCCGTGATGTAGGAGTAGTCCGCCGACGACAGCGAGACCAAAGACACCTCGTCGTAGCCCGACCTCTCGAGGATTTGCCGGACCAGAGCGTCGATGGTCGCCATCTCCCGCTCCCTAACCGGTCGGTAGAGCATGCCCGCCTGGCAGAACCTGCAACCCTGGGTACATCCCCTGAATATCTCCACCACCGCCCTGTCGTGGATAGGCGGCATGAGGGGGATCAGGGGCTTGTCTGGGAACGGCGCGGCCTCAAGAGATTGGAGCACGCGCCTTCTTACAACTCGATCGGGTTCGATTGACCGGATAGTCCCGTCCGGGGCGTACTCTATCTGGTAAAGCGAAGGGACGTACACGCCCTCGATAGCGGACAGATCGCGCAGCAGCTGGGCCTTTGGCCGGCCCGATCCCTTCCACCCCTTGTAGGCGTCCACAATATCGCCCACAGTTTCCTCTCCGTCGCCCAAGGCGAACGCGTCGATGAACTCGGCCAAAGGCTCGGGAGCCATAGCGCAGGGCCCGCCGGCAATGACCAGCGGATCACCCTCGCCCCTTTGGGAGCTTCGGAGCGGGATGCCGCCCAAGTCCAGCATAGCCAGCAGGTTGGTGTAGGTGAGCTCGTACTGCAGGGAGAATCCCACGATGTCGAACTCGGAGATGGGGGTGTAGCTCTCCAGAGAGTACAGCGGCCAACCCTTACGGCGGAGGAGATCCTCCATGTCGGGCCAGGGGGCGTAGACTCTCTCGCAGGCGGTGTCGTCCCGGCCATTGAGGATGCTGTAGAGGATTTGGGACCCCAGGTGGCTGGCGCCGACTTCGTAGACGTCGGGGAAAGCCAAGGCGAAGCGGACATCTACCGACGCGGCATCCTTGCGGACCGAGTTCACTTCACCGCCCGTATACCGGGCGGGCTTTTCTACTTTGCCGAGTTCTCTTCGTAGATCATCCCACGAAAGGGCGTTGTGCGGCACCTTGGGCAAAATGACTGGCCTTTCCTCTCGCGAACCTCTTTTTTTACATTATAACCGAGGTTATACCGCATAAGGAAATGCATATCGCAGGTATTACGGGGGCTTTGGGCGTAGGAGCAGCTCGCGCATGCTCTTTGACGTGTCGCCAAGGTAAAGCGCCTCGAGCACCCGGGTTTCGGTCAGTTGCCCGACGACTTTCATTGACCTATTGGCGACCAGGATGACGTGATACTTGGAGGGCCTCAGTTTCTGGACGACTTCGCTCACGGTGGCGTCCTGCGACACCATCATCTCCTGGACCGGGATAGCCTTTCTTTGGACCAGCCGGTCGCTGCGCATCAGGATCTCAAGGATGTTCTGGGTGCCCGCGCTGTTCTTCTCGTCCACCGCGCCCCATACCACCAGGGGCCCCACCACTAGAAAGGGGTACCACGCCCTCCCACTGATAGTGCCGGCCGCAGCGATCGCGGTTATGAGCGTCCCCGCCGCCAACCCCCACCTTGCCACGCTCTTGGACGCCTGCACGTAACCGGAACGCAGGGCGAGTTGGGCGCGGAGGACTCTCCCGCCGTCAAGGGGCAAGCATGGGATGAGGTTCATGAGAAAGAGACCGAGGTTCAGCTTCACAAGCAAATCAAGCAATGGAAACTGGGCGCCCGCGTACGCCTGAGATTGTGATATGCCCCGTTGCAGGGCCGACGCCAGCGAGCACAGCATTCCGCTGTTGAAGGGACCGGCGAGCGCCACCATGGTCTCGGCTGCCGGCGCGAGTTGCCACGCGCGCTCAAGCTTTCCCACGGCGCCGAAAGGCCACACCTCGATGCGGGTGACTTCGGCGCCCATCATGGAGGCTGCCGCGATGTGTCCCAGTTCGTGAAACATGAGGCTACCTGCAAAGACCACCAGATGTAGGGCGAACCCCGAAAGCCCCAGCACAAACGCAGCGATCACGAAAGTCACGTGAAGGTAGACCTCAGTCGCGCCTAGATGGCCTATTGGGATCGACACGCTCTACGGCCCTTTGGCCAGAGGAGGCAAGATAGTCATGGGGTCGACCTCAAGGCCGTCCTTCCTGAGTTCGAAGTGCAGGTGGGGCCCTGTGGCGTTGCCGCTGTCGCCGACAGTGCCCAGGGCATCGCCCCTTTGCACCTTCTGGTCCTCACTGACCGCCGATGAGTCAAGGTGCCCATAGACCGATGACAACCCGCCTGCGTGCTCTACTTCCACCACAAGTCCATACTCGGGCGAGGTCCGCACGCTGGCGATCACCCCGTCGAGGGCGCAAGCCACCTTTGTCCCCTTGGGGGCGTCGATGTCGATCCCCTGGTGCAACGACATACCGGTCGAATCGGGGTTCGGACGCCAGCCGAAGTAGGATGTAACCTGACCCGACGCGGGCCACGCCAGCTCAGTCTTGCTCCCGCTCACTGTCCGAGACCAAAAGCTGCGGATATCAAGCGAGACCAAGCGCTTCACGCCGCCCGGGATCGCCAGCGCCCACGCTTTTGCTTCCGCGTATGAGAGGTCCTTTTGGACCGTATCCCTCGCGAGCGCGGCAACGTCGATGGCTAGCCCCGTCTGCGCACTGGCGGCGCCATACACCAGGCAGAAGACGAACATGCATGCGACTGTCTGCCGGAGCCACAAGGGCACGTTGACGGGAAGCGGAAGCCCTCTAATGGGGCGCGCCCACTCCCTGGTCCTTTCCCTTACATCGTTCTTCCAGGCCATGGGATGCCACCTCGCTTTAGGAAAAGTTATTATGATTACATGGAAGATATGATAGTATTTGTGGACGCTACGAGGGAGGAGGCAGGGGATGAGCCGCATCATTGTCGGTGGCCTCCAGTTCTCTCCTGACGACCCCTTTCCCGCCCCGGTTATCGCAGTCAACTACGCGGACGAAGCGGAAGCAAAGTCCGCAGTAAGATTGCTTACCTCTCTGCAAAACGGCACGTGCCCGCTCAAGATGGGCGAGGCCAAGCCGGTGTTCATGGGCGACACCAATATAAAAGTGAGTTTCCTCGGCTCTCCCGCAAGCGGCGGCGACATCATCTGCGAGATCATGGCGAAGCATGACCCCAGACACTACACTTGCGGGTTTTACGTGGCTGAGAAGGTGACTTTGGAGCAAGTCAAGGCCTTTCGGCAGCTCTTGGAGCTTCACCGCAGTTACACATTCACCGTGGCGTGCAACGAACAGGTCATGACCAGAGACCTGGACGTAGTCAAGTACCTCGTAACCGAAAGAGGGGTCCCGTCCTAAGTGCCATCCACCGCTTTTCCCTACGAACTAGTGCTATCCATCCCCACCAAGGACCTTTACGACGCCGTGGGAGAGTGGCGCGGGCTGCGCAAGGAGACGCCCGACATCTGGAGGACGCTGGCCAGGAAATCATCCTTCAGGCCCCGCCCCGAACTCGAAAGTGACAACTCGACAAAGCAGCTCATCTCCTACACGTTGTTTGTGTCTGAGAAGAGGGTGTTCGTTATGAAACGCCTTTCGACCCAGAGCGAGTCAAGGCTCCGCGGCCTGCTCTCGATAGGGGTCGGGGGACACATGAACCCTGTGGCAGGCATTGATTGGCCGGGGAAGCGGCGGGTCACCGACGTCAAGGAGTTGGTCGCCGCCAACACCGCCCGCGAAATCAAAGAAGAGGTGTCGCTGGCGGGAAACCCCGCTTTCTCGATACTGGGGCTCCTCAATGACGACAGGAACCCGGTGGGTCAGGTGCACCTTGGCGTGGTCTCGGTGGTGGCCCTTCCCGCTCCGCTCCTCGCGGTGCGAGAGACCGACAAGATGATGGGCGCGTGGGTGGAGCTCGCCAAGCTCCCTATGCTCAGCGACTTCGAGACCTGGTCTTCGCTGGTGCTGGAGTCCATGATCTAGAAGTGGAGATAGTTGAAGGGCCCGGCCAGGCCGGGCCCTTCGCGAGTGCGCAGCAAGTGTCTCTATATCTTGATCTTCATCCACTGCGTCAACAGGAAAGACAGCCTTCCAAGGAACAATGAGATACGTCCCTGGACTGTGTTCCCAAAACTGGCGCCAAAGCCTATCATGAGGATCCACCGACCCCATTGCCCCGCCGTCGTCACGAATTTGGACTTACTCGTGATCGTGAAGAAGAAGTACATCATGGCGGTCGCGAACATGAGGAAGAACAGGAGGTTCTCGAACACCGACAAAGCCCTGATAGCATCAATCATCTGCACCAGATACGGACGAGGCGCGATGCTGAAATAGTAGCCAAGAGTCCACCCGACGGTAACCGAGATAGGATATCTGGCTATCCAGGAATACTTCGCCGGCAAGAGCCTCGTGTAGAAGAGGACGCCGAGGCCGTAGAAGATCCACATCCACCACCAGCCCTGTTTCTTGACATACGTGTTCAGGTAAGGCAGGAAGGTGCTGTGGTAGTTCGTTACTATGGCGTGAGCCACAGCGATCGGGATCATCGTGTGTTCCGCTAGACGGAAAAACACGTTCTCCTTGTACAGG
This sequence comes from Bacillota bacterium, assembly GCA_040880305.1. GTDB lineage: Bacteria > Bacillota > Sulfobacillia > Fermentithermobacillales > Fermentithermobacillaceae > JBBDIP01. Next base: position 4,163 of record JBBDIP010000033.1, on the reverse strand, counting down.
TAACTGTAGCACGCAAGAGTCAGCAGTGCAGCGACCCAGATCTGTGTGGGAGACATTCCGATTTCACCTCCTTATGAGTACAGGTCGGATCACACACCGTGCTTCTTGCCGGATTTCGTCTTCAGGCGGTATCCAATGTTGCCCAGGATGACCAGGGCGATCACCCAGAGGTGCCCCAGGGACTGCGCATCCATCAGTTTGACGCCCAGACCGGGGACGCCGATCAACTTCTCATACTGAGCTGCGCCGGCGAGGCCGGGGAGGATGCCTTTCACCTGCCCGGACCTGAGCAGGTTGCTGGTACCGGCGACCTGAACCGCCACATCACCTACGAAGAGTTTCTGATCCGGGAAGTAAGTGGTGTAGGTGGGGATGCCGGGGCTACCAGCCGAGAAGCAGAGGATTCCCTCAACGGTCTCATTGTTCCACTGCTTCACTTGAGCCAGAAGAGGGACCGTGCTGAAATCGTTCTTATTCCAATCCGTGTTTCCGCAGGCCTTCCAGAAGTCATCCTGCATGGCCCGGAAGACGGTCTGTCCGCCTCCCTTGTAACCCACCATGGCCCAGTCCGTCCCCTCCTTGGACACTATGCCCGCTGCCTCGCAGGCAGCTGCGGTCTCCTTCAGAGTGACGTAGGCAAGGGCCGAGCCGGCTTCCCACTGGGCAACGCCGACCACCTTGACGCCCTTCCTCATGCAGTGGTAGAACCACGCTTTGAGCTGCGGGCCAAGCTCAGCGTCCGAACCGCCGCCGTAAGCGGCATCGAAGATAACGATGTCGCCTGCGCTCAGACCTTCGACCCAGTCAAAGACCGGCTGGGTAAGCTGCGGGTCAATGCTGATGGGCATACCGATGGGCTTGAGCACCGGGAAGACCATCATGACCGCCATCAGCAGGTATATGATCCTAGGATCTATCTGATCGAACCGTTCGAAGAATTTCACTTGTGTTCCCTCCTTTCGACCAGGATGAAAGGTAAGCGCCTAGTCTGAACCAAGGTGACGCCTCTCGATGCCCAGAAGCATCCTGCTCTGGGTGGCCATCGTGCCGAGGAAGATGCCAAGGGTCAGAGCCCTGTTTCCCGCCGCGTTGGGCACCCGGAGGATCCAGTTCTTCACGCCCTCAAAACCTCCCAGGAAGGCCGTGCGTCCCCACAATGCCTGGCCAATGGGCACGTTACCCAGCATGACTAGGAAAGCGACCACCAGCATGACCGCGGCGTCAACGTTGCGAACGCGGAACGCGCGGTATGCCGCTGAAGCGATGTAGAAAGCAAGAAGCGAGAACATAGTGGCGTCCAGAGGCAGGTACGCCGCCTTATAGAGCCACGTGTAGGTGGCACCGGTCTGGCTCGTGGCTATGCCGACAACTGTCTGGAACACCATTAGCACAAGCAGGTAGATGCTAAACACCCAGTTGGCGCGCTTCCTGCGGATGTTGTTGCCGTGGATTCGGACTAGGTTCAGGAACCCAAGCAAGATCGAGCCGCAGACCATGAACGTCATGGCGTAGGCCGAAGCATTGCGAAGCAGGTCCCCCGACGCGAGTTTGTAGTTGTAGAGGTAGTCCAAGGACTCCAGACCGAACCTCCAGGCGGCGAACAGCAGGGTGATTATGAACGGAATCTCTTTTTTCACGAAAGTACACCTCCTTCCGGCCATTTGTCCGGCAAAAGGACTCCTAGAACTTCAGGATGTTCTTGATGACGTTGGACTTGGGCGACACAATGTCAATGATGGCGCCCGTGAGGATGATCGCGTACAGGGCGAACCGGAGGACGTCCTGAGCGACCACTGTGCCGGTAATGACCGGATCCTTGGAGATGTAGGCGGCGCCTGCGAACAGCTCTTCACCAATCATGGTGTAGTCGCACGCCGCGACGAAGAACGGGATCTGTGCGGGCGAGCTGGCGGCCGCGACCTGGATCGCTCCTACCAGGTTTCCGGCTTCGGCCAGGATCAGAGACTCAGCGTAGAAGTAACCGATCAGGAACTGCGCCGCAGGTCTCTCACGACCGATAATGCCGGCTACACCCATGGCCCACGCGAACTGGGAACCCGCGATGAACCTGACGTCGTCCTGAACGTACGAGTCGGGCTTTCCGGCTTCGAGGTACGCCTGTTTCACGATCTCTTGGTTCACGACGTTAACCAGATAGTTGGCGTCAGTAACCAGGAATCTGGTGTCGTACGCCGCGCACGTCTTGGCGATGTAGGCCAAGAAGGACCAGTACGCGAACGTGGCGTCGTCGCCAAGGCTGGTGCTGTAGTCGGTCATGTGGACCGGCTTGCCCATTTCAGTGGCGCGACCGATGGCCTCTCCAAACGCGTCGATCCCGGAGATCTTGCGGATTTCGGGGATTTTCTGACCACGCTTGGCTCTCCCAATCATCACGTACACCAGGATGATGGTAACGAGGGCCCAGATGACCGCAAAGACCGCATTGTCCACCGTAACGAAGATACCCCATTTGGGCGGTTTGGGAGCGGCAGCGGCAAGAAGAAACTCTAACATCTTTTCACCTCCTAACTTGTGGTTGTTGGCGCGGAAGGATCAGTGTTCCGTGCCTTGCTAAGATTTATATTCTAGGGAACGGAATGAATTCCTTCAGATCGGCACTCCACCTAATCTAAACTTTCAGTATACACCTAGGTAGCGCGCGTTTCAAGACGGCGCGATCACTCAGATAAGATCTTACCGAAGGGAAATGGCTCACTCACGCAAAAACCTTACCGAAGGGATGTGTTGTGGGCATGTCGCTGCAGAGTCGCAAGGAATACATAGGCACAATGCGTCGACGCTACCAGGAGACGAAGTCGAAGACAGCAAAGAGCGGCATAATCGACGAGGTTGTTGAAGTCCTTGAGTACCATCGCAAGTACGCCATCCAAGCACTGAATGGCGTTGAGCCTTCTCGTACAGTCTCGCTCAAAAGGCACCGGCCTGTCCAGTATTCAGAGGCGCTTCCAACCATCCAGACTGTCTGGGAGGCACTTGATTATCCATGTGCTGAGCGACTTCATCCCGTCCTGTGTCATACTGCTGAACTGCTCAAGAAGTACCGAGAGATTGCTTTTGGTCAAGAGGTTGCTGAGCAGTTGTCCCGGATAAGCTGTTCGGAGATCCCCATTGAATGTTATGCATGGAACGAGGACAAGCCCGGAGCACTTGAGATAGACCTGGTTGAACATAATGGGGGGTCCTCCCTGGGCCACTTCGCCTACACACTGTCCGTGGTTGACATCGTCAGCGGGTTCAGTCGTCGACGCGCTGTCCTCGGGCGTGGTCAGGCCGGCGTCCATAGGGAACTCGGTGATATCATCAATCAATGGCCATTTCATCCTTGGGGCCTTCACTCTGATAACGGCTCTGAGTTCTTGAGTGACCAGTTGCTCCGCTTTTGTCGCCAAAATGGCCTTTCTTTCACTCGCGGCCGCCCGTACCACAAGAACGACAATGCTCATGTAGAGCAGAAGAACAGGCAGTATGTCAGGGAAATCGTAGGGTATGAACGCTTTGACACACCCGAGGCCGTCGAGTGGTTAAACCAAGTCTACGGACTGCTGGATACATATGCCAACCTGTTTCTACCCATGCGAAAGGTCGTTTACAAACAGAGAAAAGGCACCCACATATCCAAGCGCTACGACGCGGCCTGCGCCCCTCTAGAACGCCTGGTGCAGGCCGGTGTCCTCAGCGCCAGCACAGAGGCTGCTCTTAATCTTCAAGTCCAAGACACTAATCCGCTTGCCCTTCACCGTCAGTTAGAACGATTGCTTCTTCAGGAGCCATCAAAGAACACAATCTTGCGAGACACCTTCGTGGCCGCCGGAGCTGACGGGTCGTTGGGTTAGATCCTTAAATGAGTGAGCCATCAGTCTTGGGTAAGCTTTTTATGTGAGTTGACACGGACGGCTTGGAGCGGCGCGGTCTGCTATAATGGGGAACGTGAGAGGAGAGAGACGCGCTTGACCAAGGGAGATGCCATCGTTATAGCTTGCGCCGTCGCGCTGGCCCTGCTACTTTGGGTCGGCTTCTACGTCGTTCCCCGCGGCAACCAGGATCTCACCGCCGTGGTAAGAGTGGATGGCAAGGAACTTGCCCGGTTGCCCGTCACAGGCCAGGCGCTGGCCGAGAAGAAGGTCCAGCTGCCGGGCGGCGTA